>NZ_JBCOAQ010000034.1:0-25698 GCF_040226735.1 Intestinimonas sp. RTP31139st1_F5_RTP31139_211217
TTTACTGATGTGTGATAAAGAAGTAATAGAAGTGTAAAAAATTTTGCCGTTCCTATCCGGCACATGAGGTATGTCGGATAGGTCGGGCGGTTATTCGGGCAAGTCCACCTTGCCAACAAAAGAATAATAAATCTCAATGTCCTGCCTACGGGTCTTGTTCTCGTCATAGCTGCACTCATGCACAACGATTTTCTCTACAAACTCCCGCAACAGAGTAGGGGTAAGTTCTTCAAAGCTGGTATGCCGCCGAACAACATTCATAAACTTTTCTGCGTTCACGGTGGCTTCCTGTGCTTTGGAAAGCTCCGCTTGGATAGCAGCGGCTCTTTCTTTCAGCTCCCGTTGTTCTGCTTCATAGTCTGCCGACAGCTCTGTGAAACGCTCGTCTGATATGCGCCCGGTCACGCTGTCCTCATACAGCCGCTTGAAAATAGCGGATAACTCGGCTATGCGTTTCTCGGTGGCTTCCAGCTCCTTTTTCTTGGCGGCGTTCCTGCGCTTGCCCCCGTCCTCGTTCTGCTCAATCAAGAGCTTCATAAACCGGGCTTCATGCTTTGCCGCATAGCTTGTCACTTTCCGCAGATTGGAGAGTACGCCAGCGGTCAAGAGGTCGGTGCGGATAAAGTGCGCCGTACAGTCATGGGTGCGTTTCTTGTAGTTGCCGCAGATATAACAGTCCTGCTTGCGCTTGTCCGTCTGGTATCGCTGCTGATACATGACACTACCGCAGTCCGCACAGAACAGTATGCCGGAGAACAAGCCCACTTCATCATAGCGGTTTGGGCGTTTGCGCTGTTTGCGAAGCTCCTGCACCCGTTCCCATGTTTGGGTGTCTATGATAGGCTCGTGGTGGTTCTCGAAAATCACTTGCTTTTCCGGGGGATTTTCTACACTGTGCTTGACTTTGTAAGAAAGTTTTTCTGTCTTGAAATTTACCAGACAGCCTGTGTATTCCCGGTTTTCAAGGATATGCACTACGGTATTGGTCGCCCACTTGCACTCATAGCCGGGGTGGTAGCGGCGGGTGCTGCCCGTCCTGCGGTATTCAAGCGTTCCCGGCGTGGGGATTTGCTGCTCTGTGAGCATACGGGCTATCTTGGTCGGACCATTCCCGGCAAGACAGAGGTTGTATATCTGCTTGACTACGGGTGCAGCTTCCTCGTCAATGATGAAATTTTCGTCCTCGTCCATGAGGTAGCCATACACAGGCTTGCTTGTGATGGGCTTGCCACTCATGCCTTTTGAGCGTTTTACCGCCCGTATTTTCTTGCTCGTATCTCTCACCAGCCATTCGTTAAAGATATTCCGCAGCGGGGCAAAGTCATTGTCGCCCTGTGCGCTGTCCACTCCGTCATTGATAGCGATGAAGCGGACGCCTTTCTGTGGGAAAATCATTTCCGTGTACATTCCCACTTGCAGGTAGTTTCGCCCTAACCTCGACATATCCTTTACGATAACTGTCCCGACTTTTCCGGCTTCAATGTCCGCAAGCATGGCTTGAAAACCGGGTCTTTGAAAGTTCGCACCAGAATAACCGTCGTCCGTGTACCAGCGCAGATTGGAAAAGCCGTTCTGCTTCGCATAGGTTTCAAGGATACGCTTCTGATTGGAAATGGAATTGCTCTCGCCTTGCAGCTCGTCCTCATGGGAAAGTCTTGGGTAAAGGGCGGTAATTGGTTGTTGGTTGGTCTGTCTTAACATAAAATCCTCCGTTTCCGACAGCCAGCCCCACTATTCCGTACCTTGATTGTACCACATGGGGTGGCTGTCTGTATAGCGGCAAAAGCGTCAAATCTGCTTCTTTATGGTCGGTCAAATCGCCATTTTTTGTGTAGCAGCTTCCGCTTCCAGCACTTTCATCATCTTGTCGGCTGCGGTATCGGTTGCGCCCTGCTTGAAGAAGCCGGAAACGGTAAGGACGGAGTTGCCCATGCGGATTTCCGTCACACAGTCCGGGCGGCGGTCTGTTTTGGTGGTGCTTGTCTGTTTCGTTTCTGTCATAGGCTCTCCTTTCGCTGCTTCATCAGTTGCTTTAAGCGTTCCAGCTTTTCCTGTGCGGTTTCCTTTCGGAAGTTGCTGCCCGTGAAGCGGACGGGGGCGCACATGGAAGTCAGCCTGTCATAGATACGGGCGTGGGGCGTGTCCTGCGGGTGCTGCAATTCCTCCAGCGTGAGGTTGGTCGTGGCGATCAGCGGCTTGCCGCTTCGGTAACGGCTGTCAATCACGCTGTAAACCTGTTCCAGCCCGTACTCTGTCCCTCGCTCCATACCGAAATCATCAAGTATCAGTAGAGGATAGCTGCAAAGGCTGGAAATATATTCGTTCCTGCCCTCAAAGCTGGCGGCAAGGTCACCCAGTATCGTTGCAAAGTTTGTCATGCAGACGGCAACTTCTTTCTCCATAAGGGCGTTGGCGATACAGGCAGCGAGGTAGCTTTTTCCTGTCCCCACGCCGCCCCAAAACAGGTAGCCGATATTTTCAGCCTGCATGGTTTCCCAGCTCTCCACATAAAAGCGGGCGGTTTCGGTCTGTGGGTTTCTGCCGTTGTCATGCTCAAATGTCCAGTTTTGCATAGCGGGGTCGGTAAAGCCCCGGCGTTTCAAGTCCTCCACTTTTTCAAGGTGCTTCTGTCGGCTTTCAGCGGCTTCCCGTTTTTCACGGGCTGCCCGGTGGCAGTCGCACTCTGCCGGGTGTCGGTCATGCCCTAACCATTGGGCGGTTTCTTTTGAAAAATAGGCTTCTTTGGGCGTATGGCACTTGCCGCAGTATAAAAGCCCGTCCTCGCCTGTGTAGTCCTCCGCTTCGGCGGTAGTGGCTGTAATGTCCGTAATCATAGCTTCAATCTCGTTTTTCATAAGCTCTCGCCCTCCTTGCATGAATAATCGGGTATGCCCTGTTTCGGGGCAGCCTTGCCTTTGGCAGCGTCCTCCTGCGCCCACTTGTAAATGGTGGCTGCATGGCTGTGGTACTGCTTCCCGGTGGAAGCGATATGGCAGGAAAGCCGGTCAATATAATACTCCCACTTGTCGGGCAGCTCTGTTTTCAGCCCGGAAAGCTCTGTATCGGTCAGTATCACATTGTTGTATCTGCCATAAGCGGCGGGGGCGGGGTGCCCCGTTTTTCCCTCTCTCTCTTTTTCTATCTCTATCTCTTTCTCTAACTCTATCTCTATCTCTGGTGGACGAATGTCGGACAAATGTCCGCCTTTTGTCCGGGGCGGTAAAAGTGCCTTGTTTTCCAGCCTTGCAGCCCGTTTTCGCTCGGCTTCGGTAGAGGACTGTCCTATCATCAGCTCAATGTCGGTCATATAGAAAGCCCCGCTGTCAAGCTGCTCCACAAGCCCCAACTGCCGGAAAATCTCTAAAGCCCTCTCAACTGTCCCTATCTGGTGGCGGGTCAGTGTCGCTATCATCTGTGCTGTGTAGGGGATATGCTCGTCAAGCTGCAATTTCCCGCCGTTTTTCAGCGATTTTAAGTACAGCTTCAAGAGGATATTGGAATATAAAATCCCGTCTTTCATATCTTCCAGCAGCACAATGGAGTCGCTGTCAAAAAAGTTCTCTTTCAGCTTGAGGTAGTAATACTTGCGGTTATCTGCCATTGTCCCTGTCCTCCTTTTTCCGGCGTTTGGAGTAGTAGCGGGGGCAGAGTATGATAACCGCCCGGAAGCTCTGCTTGCAGCTATGGGTACAGCCCCGGCAGAGGTCGTTGTATGTGATACGGTCGCAGGTGGTATTCCCGACTTTTACTTGCCGCAGGAAAAAAGACCATTCCAGCCGCCGTTTCTTGCTCATTCTTGGCATGGGTGCGCTCCTTTCTGCCGTTTCCGCTGGTGTGGCGGTATCGGCGATAATTCTGTATCATCTCGGTATCATTTTCGGGATTTTTCTGCCCTGTAAGCCCGTTAAAAAATCCTTTGGTATTGCCGGATAGGGTACGGGGCAGCCCCCTTGTTCGGTATGGGTTCGGGTACATTTTGGGGTGGTTTTTATCGCTCCTGTTCCTGCCTTTTCACAGGCTTGCGTTCCCGGCGTAAAATCTGGTCGATATTGCCCTTGACAGTCTGTAAGCGGCGGTATTCCTCCCGTTTTGCCCGGTAATCGTTGTAGCCGCTGTTTTTCTCTTTGATAAGGCTTTCAATCTCTGCTTGCAGGGCTTTATGGCTCGGCAGCTTGGAAATGCCGTTCTCCCTGAAATAGCGGGCGGCTGCGTCTGCTATGATAAAGTCGCTTTCGTGCTTCTGTCGGTAGGCTGCTTTTGCTTTGGCGTTTTTCTGCTGTTTCAGCCCGTCCCGGACAGGGCGGGTCTTGGAATAGGCAAGCACCTGCCGTTGCAGCTCCTTTTTCCCGTCCAGCGTCTTTTCCACCTGCTTCAGCTCCGTAAGGCTTTCTCGCATGGCGGTATAGGCGGCAGAACAGGCTTCGTCCAGTTCCTCCGGGGAAGAAAAGCCGTACTGCTGGTAGGCGGTAACGGTAGCCGCCATTTGCTTTAGATTGTGCTTTGCCGCCCAGCGGTCATAGCCCACGCCCTTGCCCTCGGCTCGCTTGGCTTCCCGGTCAACCATGCGCTGCAAGGTGTTGTCTGCCGGGGTGGTTTTTGTGGTTTTTTCCCCTTGTGACGGCTTTTTAACTGCGACAGGGTATTCGGGTATGGCTTTGGTCTGTTCTGCGGCTCTGCGGGCGTTCTGTGTAAGCAGGGCAAGGACAGCAGCCTTGTCAAAATCGTCCCCCAGCTTCCGGGCTGTGATAGGCTTTGTCCTGTCCGGCGTGAGGTAGGAAAGCCGCCCCCGGCTCTCCTTGACGGTCACACCCTCCCGCAGCAAAAGGGAAGAAAACTCGTCAAAGCTACCAGCTTGGGAAAGTGCCTGCCGTATCGTCCGGCGCAGCTTCGCCTTGTCCGTTTCAAACTTGGTGGGCTTGGTTGGCTGTCCGGTGGCTTCTCTGGCGGCGTTCTCTTTATCAAGGGCAAGCTGCCCTTTCTTTGCCGCCCAGTATTCCCGTTCCGTTATCCGTTCCTTGCTGCCGCTTAGGAGGTCGATTTGGTAAAGCCCCTCCCGGTGGCACATCTCCATGACTTCACTCTTGAAATATTCCATAGCGGCGTTGGTGCAGCGGTGCTTGCAGCCCTCCCGTGTATCGGCTGGTCTGTCCATGTAGGGCAGAAGCGGGACTTCATAAATCCGCAGGGAGTTGATGACGATATGCACATGGATATTGCCGCTGTGGTTATGCCCGTCCGGGTGGGTGCATACAAGGGCTTGGTGTCCGGGGAAATGTGCCTTGCAGAACTGCTCGCCCAACTCCTGCGCCCGGTCTACGGTCAAGCCGTTGTCTGTCCCGTCCCGTGGGTCAAAGCTTATGATATAGTGGTGGCTTTTCACATCTTCCCGTTTTTGGTTTTTCTCATAGCGGAGATTAGCCCGCATACAGGCAACAGCGAAATCCTCGCCCCCGCAGTTAAGGGAAGAAATGCGGTAATCCTCCCTCGGTATCAGCCGCCCGTTTTCATCAAGGGTGGGCTTCATGGTAAACTCGTCATGCTCAAATGTGAGGTAGGCTTCCGCTGCGCCATAGTCTGCATTTTTAGAGCTGATATGTTTGAATGTTGCCAACCGCGTCACCCACTTTCTGCAAGATTTCAAACTTTAGGGCAGCAAGGTCGGAAACCGCCGCCCGTACCTCCCCGGCAAGCTGCGGGTAGGGGCTGTGCCACTCGTTCAGCGTCCGGGCTATCTGGTTTAAGTTGCCGCCGATCCTGCCGTATTCGGCGGTCAGCTTCCCAACAGCGGCAAGCAGCTCGTCATTGACGGGGGAAACAGTTATGATGGGGCGTATGGCTGCCCCGGTTATGGCTTGCCGGATAAACTCGGATTGGCTCATGTTGCAGGCAGAAAGCCTTTCCGCAAACTCGGCATATTCTTCCTCGGTCATGCGTGTCTTGACTACCCGGCTGCGGTGCGGTGTGTTGTATCGTTTTCGCATGGTAAAACCTCCTTTCGACTGCCGCATGGCTGCGGCGGGATAAGCGGCGTAAGCCGCATGGCAGGGTTTGGGGAAGGCACTCCCCAACAAGATTCCCGCAGGGGCAAAATGAGCGATAAGCGAATTTTGGTACTGCGGTAGAATCTTGCTCTAAGTAACTGCCGGACTGCCGTTCACTTCCTACTGCCACTTTTTCGGGAAATCGCAACCAGCTTTTTTCATAAAGAGCTGCCGGATTGTCCTCACTTGCTACTGCCACTTTTTCGGGAAATCTATAACCAGCTTTTTTCATAAAAGGCTGCGGGCGGCGTTCTCCCCTTACTCCCTACAACACCGCAAAAAGCAAAAATGACGGACTTTCCGGCAAGAACTTTTCCTGCGGCGTAGTCTTTCCCGACAATAAGGCGTTTTGGAAGCTGTGTTTTGCCCGCTGTCTGAAAAAAATGGCAACCTTTTTTGGCTTCACTGTCTAATACGGAACATTTGGAAATTTGCCAAAAATGGGCGCAAAAAAAGCAGCAAATCTTTTTCGGATTTACTGCTTTGTGTGCCGCTGCGGGGTGGCGATTATTCAATTTTAAAATGAAACATCATCTTATGATAGGGTTGTTTCTGTGTGGCTGTCAGAGGAAAAGCCAGAAATTATCTATAATTATTTATATCAGGATATTTTCCTCCATCTTCATGTGAAAATGCTTCTTCAAAGTAATCAAGACTTTCAAATATAATATTGTTGTATTCTCCAATTTTAACAACATTAAAATTTAAGCTGACTGTATCTCCTATAGCATATTCATTTGTTAAATCACCATTAAATTTCCATCCAATAAGATCACCAGAAACTTTTTCATCAAAGAAAATGGTTGTGGCTTTCTCATCTGCATTATAAGTTATATCAATAACTTTATCTGCGAAATGAACCTCATCTCCAGGAGCATAGTCTTTTAGATAATCAACAGCTTCGCCGTCGGCAGGGTTAATAAATTGATTATTTAATTCAGTCATGGTTAAAATCTTATTATTTGCTAAAGTAGCTGGTGATGGATTTTCAGAAAATTGAAAAACTCGATTATTATCTCCAAAATAAAATCCATCCTCTACTTCTGGCAATGCACTTCTAGTATTTGCATTATAATAGTGTGCATAATAGCACTGCCATTTGAAACTTTCAGAAGAAATAAACTGAGCTTTCCACTTTCCGGCAGGATCACTCGCTTTTTTATCGTAAAACATATACTGATTCGTTTCTGTAACGGCACTACTAACAGTATCGTTATTTGCATCAGACAAAATAAGATTGATTTTAGCAAAAATATCAACAAAAATCACTCGATGTCCATGCATACGCATTGAACCAACTGAATTATTTACTTCTGGTTTAAAGTATACTTCATTTCCCATCTCGCCAGTATTAAATTCAATACTCGGAGACACAAGATATGCCCAATTACTATCTTTTACGCTCTGTCCATCAAGATCGATAAGTTTTTCAAAATAGTCGGATAAAACTTTCCAACCAACTTGCCACCAATTTACTTTCCGCTCACTTTCATTAGTTTGTGTCGCTTCTGCCTTTGCTTCCGGCGATAACTCACTTGCAAAAGTCGTCGTACTTGCACCTATACATAGCGTTCCTATAAGTGCCAATGATATAACCTTTTTAAATATCTTATTCATACAGTTCACTCCTTTCTTGAAATTATTGAATTCGAATAATAGGATACAATTTAAGAACTATAAGGGTGTTTCATTTTACAATTAGATATATAATCATACCAACTGAACAAATAATAAAAAATACACCACCAATCCGCATTAATACTAAATATAGTTCGGTTGGTTCACCATTTTTTACTGTGAATAAATTTTCTATTTTCCATAATATTTTAGGATAACAGACCATACAAACTCCCAAAATCAATAATACCAACACCCATAAATAGTCCACCAAATTTCCCTCCTTTCAACTAAGTATCCTTGTATACATTTCTACACTATATCTTAGGATAATGTTACCATGAAAATGCCGATAAATCAAGCGTTATTCACGATATGATATGTAAAACCTCAAAAGATTTCGTCATTTTTAACAATGTTTGTTTGGAATAGTAGGGCTGCATATCAATTTTTATATGCTACTTTATGACACATAAGCATTCGCGCCGGGGTTATCGTTGCCGTACCCCTCCATGAGGTTAATGCCGCCCCAAATGCCAAGTCCTGCGCCAAGCGCGATTACCAAAGTCTGCAATACGTCAACTGCGCTGTTGAAAAAATCCATATAAACCTCGCTTTCTGCCGCTAAAACGGCTCAAAAAATGTTGTTGGAAATAAAAATGCCGCCGTTTTTATTCGGCGGCTGCGTCCTCGTCGGACAAATCTATTTCGTATATGTCAAAGGGTTCGTCGGGCTTTACGATTGCCGGACGGGTGGACATATACCGTTCAACGTCAAAAGCGTTTTTCTTGTCGAAGTCGGAAAGGTATTTGTAGTTCGGGTGCTGCGTTATATCGTACTTATCGCTGAAAAAGGGGCGCACGCCGCGCAACTGCAAAATACATTTTCCTCCGTCCATAACTGCGATTTCGTCCTGTGTCATCAACTCCTTTCCCAATTTCTGATAATTGAGGCCATGAGAAACCTGCGTGCCGCGATTTTCGGAAGTGTTGAAACTGTCGATTGTTTCACGTCCCAAGTTCTCCGAAATATCCTTTGCATTTTTCCCGCGCCCTCCCAAAAACAAGGTGCTGTCGGCATTGTCAAGTATGATTTCTGCCGCGTCCTTGTAAATGGCTTTTAGCTGGCTCTGCGATTGCAGAATGATAGAAGCCGAGATTTCCCGGCTGCGGATTGTGGCAATCAATTTTTCAAACTGCGGGATTTGTCCAATGTTTGCAAACTCGTCTAACAGGCAGCGAACATGAACCGGCAGCTTGCCGCCGTATTCGTCGTCGGCCTTGTCGCACAAGAGATTAAATAACTGCGATTGCAGCATAGCGATAACAAAATTAAACGTGCTGTCCGTATCGCTCATAATCAAAAACAAAGCTGTTTTTCTGTCGCCTAACGTGTCAAGTTCTAATTCGTCGTAGGACATAAGATCGCGCAATTCCTTTATATCAAAAGGAGCGAGCCTCGCACCGCAAGAAATGAGGATTGATTTTGCGGTTTTGCCTGACGCGGCGCGCGGAGGACTTCCTGTGGGCGGCGGGCGAGCTGAAGAAGATGGGTTACCGGGAGGTCAATCTGAATCTCGGCTGTCCCTCCGGCACCGTGACGGCCAAAGGAAAAGGGGCGGGCTTTCTGGGGGAGCCTGCGGAGCTGGACCGCTTCCTGGAGGAGATTTTTGCCGCCGCAGAGGTGCGCATATCGGTGAAGACCCGCCTGGGGCTGCGGGAATCGGAGGAGTTTTCCCACCTGCTGGAGATTTATAACCGCTATCCCATCGCCGAACTGACCATCCACCCTAGAGTGCGGGCGGATTTTTATCGGAACCGGATACGGACGGAGGCGTTCGAGGCCGCCTTGCCGAAGAGCCGCAATCCGGTATGCTACAATGGGGACTTGGTGACGGCGGCAGAGTGCCGGGCGGCGGAGGCGCGGTTCCAAACGGCGGCGGGACTGATGCTGGGCCGGGGGCTCATCGCCGATCCGGCCCTCATAGATAAGGCCGGCGGCGGGCCGGGCGCGGACAAGGACAGGCTGCGGGCTTTCCATGACGAGCTCTATCAGGGCTACTGCGCCGCATTTGGAAGCAGCCGAAACGCCATGCTGCGGATGAAGGAGATCTGGTTCTATCTGATGGGCCTTTTTGAGGACGACGGAAGGTATGCAAAAAGGCTGCGAAAGGCTGGCGATGTACGGGAATATGAGTGTCAGGTAGCGGCCGTATTCCGGGACCTGGCACTTAGAGCGGATGCCGCCGCGGTCTGGAGAAAGTCCGATACATGATTTTGCTCCGGGATGCACATGCTGTCCCCGAGGTGATTAAGAAATGGGGTCCATTTGGAGTGAAACCGTAACCCTTCCCTCCCGGTCGGCGCTGGAAGGGGAACACAGTACAGAGGTAGCGGTAGTGGGCGGAGGAATGGCCGGTGTGCTCACAGCCTGGTTCCTGCGGCAGAGGGGCGCAAAGGTGCTGCTGCTGGAGGCCGAACGGCTGGCCGGCGGTCAGACTCGGAACACCACGGCCAAAATCACGGCGCAGCACGGCATGATCTACGAGCGGCTCTCCGAACAGAAGGGGGAGCTGGCGGCACGGCAGTATGCCTCGGCCAACCAGCGGGCCGTGGAAGCCTACCGGCGGCTGGTGCGAGAGCGGAAGATCCCATGCGAGTGGGAGGACTGCCCCGCCTTCCTCTATTCCACCCAGGAGGAGGATCCGGTCCGGCAGGAGGCGCATACCGCCGCCCGGTTGGGCCTGGAGTGTTCCTTCACACTGGAGACGGAGCTCCCGTTTCCCGTGAAGGGGGCGGCCCGGCTGGAAGGACAGGCCCGGTTCCACCCTCTTCGGTTTTTGGGCGCGCTGGCGGAAGAGCTGGAGGTTTTTGAGCATAGCCGGGTGATCGCGGCGGAGGGGGGCGCGCTGCGGACGGAGCGGGGACGGGTGAAGGCCGAGCAGGTGGTGTTTACCACCCATTACCCTTTCATCAATGTGCCGGGGCTGTATTTCCTGAGGATGCACCAGGAGCGCAGCTATGTGCTGGCGCTCCGAGGGGCGGCCCGGCTGAAGGGAATGTATTACGGCACAGATCCGGACGGGGTGTCGCTGCGCCCCTGCGGGGACCTGCTGCTTCTGGGAGGCGGGAAGCACCGCACCGGGGAAAACTCCGCCGGAGGCCGCTACCGGGGGCTGGAGGAGCAGGCGGAGCGGCTTTTTCCCGGTGCGTCCCAGGCGGCACACTGGTCGGCGCAGGACTGCATCAGCATAGACGGGGTACCCTATATCGGGCCCTACGCCTCTGCTGCGCCCAACTGGTACGTGGCCACCGGCTTCGGCAAGTGGGGCATGACCGGTTCGATGGTCTCCGCCCTGCTCCTCTCCGGACTCCTCACCGGGGAGCGGGACCCGGACGGAGCGGTTTTCGACCCGGGGAGGATGGACCTGCGCGCTTCGGCGGCCAACCTTTGGGAGGACGGAAAACAGGCGGTGAAAGGCCTGTGCCGGTCCGCCTTCGAGCCGCCGAGGGCGGCCGTGGAGGCGCTGACGCCGGGCCATGGCGGGATCGTGGAAGTGGAGGGGGAAAAGCTGGGGGTCTATAAGACAGAGGATGGGGAAGTTTTCACCGTCTCGGCGCGCTGCCCCCATCTTGGCTGCCAGGTGGAGTGGAACCCGGACGAGAAGACCTGGGACTGTCCCTGTCACGGGTCGCGATTCGACTTCCATGGCCGGCTCCTGGACGGCCCTGCACAAAAGGGGCTTTGACAAAAGCCTGTGTTTGGACTATGATGGGGACGGGAAAAGATTCCAAACATTGTCTCAAAGTGAGGGATGCCAGATGAAACAGGAAGCAATGAATGTGCTTTTGACCCGCAGGAGCGTACGTCAGTACCAGACACGCCAGGTTTCGGAGCAGGAGATGGACCAGGTGCTCCAGGCCGGCCTATATGCCCCCACCGGAAAGAATGTGCAGGGCGTGGAGTTGGTGGCGGTGCAGGAGAAGGAACTCCGAGACCGGCTGGCCGCCCTGAACAAGTCCTTCTGGGATAAAGATATGGACCCCTATTACGGGGCGCCGACGATCATTCTGGTCCTGGCGGATACGGTCCGGTATACCTGGGTGGAGGACGGAAGCTGCGCGCTCTGCAACATGCTCAACGCGGCCCATGCACTGGGGCTGGGCGCCTGCTGGATCCACCGCGTCCGGGAGATGTTCGACTCGGAAGAGGGGAAGGCGTACCTCCGGCAGTGGGGCCTTCCCGAGAGTATGCGGGGTGTGGGCAGCGTTGCCCTGGGCTACCCTGCGGGCCCGGAACTCAGGCCCCTGCCCCGGAAGGACGGTCGGGTGATCAAGCTCCTGTAGTGCCGCACTGCCGGTCAGGTGATCGACTTTTCCATGACAAAATTGGTGAGCAGGACAGCACGCCGTACCACCTGCTGGTCCCGGAGGGTCCGATAGCCCCGGTGAGAGAAGAAGGGCCGGGCGGTGATGGAGGCGTGGGTGGTAAAATGAGTGACGCCGGCGGCCGCGGCATGGCGTTCCAGTGCGTCGCAGAGCGCGGTGGCGGTCCCGCGGGACTGGAAATGCCGGTGGACAAAAAGCCGATCCAGATATCCGCTGCCGTCCATGTCCCCGAAGCCGATGATCAGGTCTCCGTCCAGCGCCACCAGGGAGTGGTGTTCCCGCAGTGTGTGGTCCCAGCGGGCTGCGTCCACGGCCCCGGGCGCCCAGGCCCAGAGCTGTTCCGGGGTGTAGTCTCCGGCGTTGACCGTGTGTATGGTTTCAAAAAAGAGGCGGGTAAGGGATTCCAGGTCCTCAGGGCGGTAGAGGCGCAGATACATGGCACAGACTCCTTTCCAGCGGCGAACGCCGGGAAACTGCACAAAATTTCTTTCCAGTATAACACAAAATCTGTCCTTGCAAAACCGGGTTCTTTTCGATATACTGAAAGCAGAAAACAGAATATGCGGATGATGGCATCGGGAGAGACCGCGCAATGCGGCGCCGAAGGGGATCGGCAGAGAAACTCTCAGGCAAAAGTACCGATGCCGGACGAAACTCCGAAGACCGGCGGAAACGCCGGACCGAAGAAGCAACCTGTTGTCCGGAGAGGACGCGGAGAATCTTTCAGGTGACCAGACGGAGGCGTGCCTTTTTTAGGCGCGCCTCCGTTTTCAATTATTTGTACTACCAATCTGAAAGGAGAAGGAGAGCATGGAAGCAAAGACACCCCTCTACAGCCGCCACGAGGCGCTGGGCGGCAAGATCGTCCCCTTTGCGGGATACCTCCTGCCGGTACAGTACCCCACCGGGGTCATCGCCGAGCATATGGCAGTGCGTACCGCCGCGGGGCTTTTCGACGTCAGCCACATGGGAGAGCTGGTATTCACCGGTCCGGACGCCTTGGGAAACCTCAATCATATGCTGACCAACGATTTTACGGGCATGTATGACGGCCAGGTGCGCTATTCCCCCATGTGCAACGACCAGGGGGGCTGTGTGGACGACCTCATCGTTTACAAGCTCCGGGAGGGGGCCTATCTGGTGGTGGTGAACGCCGCCAACAAGGATAAGGACGCCGCGTGGATGCGCGCCCACCTCTCAGGGGACTGCGCCATGGAGGACATTTCCGCCGACGTGGCTCAGGTGGCCCTTCAGGGGCCCAGATCAAAGGAAATCCTGCTGCGGCTGCTGGAGGAGCCCGTCCTGCCCAAGAAATACTACAGCTTTGTGAAAGATGTGGATCTGAAGGGGATCCGGTGCCTGATCTCCCGCACGGGGTACACTGGTGAATTCGGCTATGAGCTCTACTGCGCCAATGCCGATGCCGGCGCCCTCTGGGACCTGCTGCTGGAGACAGGGAAAGATCTGGGGCTCATCCCCTGCGGGCTGGGGGCGCGGGATACCCTGCGCCTGGAGGCGGCCATGCCGCTCTACGGCCACGAGCTCGACGACGAGATCACGCCGCTGGAGGCGGGACTGGACTTTGCCGTAAAGCTGAGCAAAGGGGAATTCATCGGCAAGGACGCCATCGCCGCCAAGCTGCCCATCGCCCGGGTCAGAGTGGGGCTGGAGGTGACGGGCCGCGGCATTGTCCGGGAACACCAGGACATTTACATCGGCGGCCGGCTGGCGGGAAAGACGACCTCGGGCACACATTGTCCCTTCCTCGGTAAGGCCATGGCCATGGCCTATCTGGCCCCGGAGGACGCCGCCGCCGGCACGGAGGTGGAGGTGGAAGTGAGGGGGCGCCGCATTCCCTGCAAAGTGGTGGAGCTGCCCTTTTACAAACGCTGAACCGGTCGGAACAGTTCAGTTGATGAGATAAGCGTAATGGACAGCGGTGGAAATTGGCAAGCAACAGTCCTTGTCCATTTGTCAACCTGCCCTCCCATACGCACAGAGAGGGCGTCACGCAGTCCAACGCCCCGGGGGGCGAAATGCGGATATTCGCCGGCAAAAGCACATCTATTATTTTTAAGGAGGAAACGATGATGAACACCCCTGAAAATCTGCTGTATACCAAATCCCACGAATGGGTCCTCATGGAGGGCGACACCACCAGGGTGGGTCTCACCGACCACGCGCAGGAGGCTCTGGGCGACCTGGTCTTTGTCAACCTGCCCGAGGTAGGGGACACGCTCACCTGCGGCGAGGCTCTGGGCGATGTGGAGTCCGTCAAGGCGGTCTCCGATGTCTACAGCCCTGTAAGCGGAACGGTGAAGGCTGTGAATGAAGCGCTGATGGACGCACCCGAGGGCATCAATGCCGATCCCTACGGCGCATGGCTGGTGGAGGTCGAGGGCATCACTGACAAGGAGGACCTGCTGGACGCGGCGGCCTATGCGGCCCTGTGCGCCGAGGAGGGCTGAGCCGTGGGCAGCTACATTCCCTCCACTGCCGCCGAGCGGCAGGAGATGCTGGAGGCCATCGGCTGCAAGAGCATCGATGAGCTCTATGCACAAGTCCCGGCGGAGATGAAGGTGGAGCGGCTGGACATCCCGGAGGGCAAAAGCGAGCTGGAGGTCCGGCGTATCCTGGAGGGCATTGCCTCCAAGAACACCGTGTTTCCCTCTGTGTTTCGGGGGGCGGGAGCCTACCGGCACTATATTCCATCCATTGTGAAGAGTGTCACGTCCAAGGAGACCTTTCTCACCGCTTACACCCCTTATCAGGCGGAGATATCCCAGGGCGTCCTCCAGTCCATCTTTGAGTACCAGACCATGATCTGCGCGCTTACCGGCATGGACGCCTCCAACGCCTCGGTCTATGACGGGGCCTCCGCGGCGGCGGAGGCCGTGGCCATGTGCAGGGACCGGAAGCGGAATACCGTGCTGGTCTCCGCCGCTGCCCATCCCATGGTCCTTCAGACCATCGAGACCTATTGTTTCGGAAACGGTATGGAGGTAAAGACCGTCCCCATGAAAAACGGCTTTACCGACCAGGAGGCCCTCGGGGCGCTGCTGGACGACACGGTGGCCTGTTTTTACCTCCAGCAGCCCAATTATTACGGCCGCATCGAGTCCGCCGCCGATATGGGCGAGGCGGTCCACGGCTGCGGCGGCAAATTCATTATGGGTGTGAATCCCATCGCCATGGCGGTGCTCAAGACGCCCGGCGAGTGCGGCGCCGATATCGCGGTGGGAGAGGGGCAACCTTTGGGACTTCCTCTCAGCTTCGGGGGGCCCTACCTAGGCTTTATGGCGGCCAAAAGCGCCATGGCCCGAAAGCTGCCTGGGCGCATCGTGGGTGAGACCGCCGACCATGACGGCCGGAGAGCCTATGTCCTCACGCTCCAGGCCCGGGAACAGCATATCCGCCGGGAAAAAGCCAGCTCCAACGTCTGCTCCAATCAGGCCCTCTGTGCCATGACCGCAGCGGTGTACCTGGCGGCCATGGGGGCAAAGGGTCTCAGGCAGGCGGCGGAGGGCTGCATGGCCCACGCGCGATATGCCGCCGAACGGATCTGCTCGGTGCCCGGCTTCGATATGGTCTATCCTGGCCCTTATTTCCATGAATTCGTCACCACATGTCCGGTAAAGCCGGAACGCCTTCTGGAGGGGCTTGCCCTGCGGGGCATCCTGGGCGGACTTCCGGTGGAAAGCGGCATCCTGTGGTGCGCCACAGAGATGAACACCCGGCAGGAGATTGACGCGCTGGAAGCGGCCATTCGGGAGGTGTGCTGAGATGGAATTGCTGTTTGAAAAAAGCCACGCCGGGCGCGGCTGCGACCTGCTGCCCCCGCTGGATGTGCCTCCCGCCCACCTGATGGAGGGCACGGAGCGCCGGACGCCGCTGCGTCTCCCCGAGATGTCCGAGGTGGATCTCTCCCGGCACTACTCCGAGCTGGAGCGGCGGTCCCACGGGGTGAACAACGGATTCTATCCCCTGGGCTCCTGCACGATGAAGTATAATCCCAGAATCCATGAGGAGACGGCGGCCCTGCCCGGCTTTGCGGGGGTACACCCCTCCCAGGGCGCCGACACGGTCCAGGGCTGCCTGGAGGCGCTGTACCTGGCCGAGGAGCTGCTGTGCGAGATCACGGGAATGGACGGCATGACCTTTATGCCCGCCGCTGGCGCTCACGGGGAGTTCACCGCCCTGCTGATGGTGAAGAAGTATCATCTGGACCGGGGCGATACCCAGCGGACCAAGATCATCGTTCCCGACTCCGCCCACGGCACCAACCCGGCTTCCGCCGCCATGTGCGGCTTCACCGTGGTCAACGTGCCCTCCAATCCCCAGGGCGGCGTGGACCTGGAGGCGCTGAAGGCGGCCGTGGGGCCGGATACTGCCGGGCTCATGCTTACCAATCCCAATACCCTGGGCCTCTTTGATCCCAATATCCTGGAGATCACGCAGATCGTCCACGACGCGGGCGGGCTCGCCTATTATGACGGGGCCAACCTCAATGCCGTCATGGGAGTGGCCCGACCGGGCGACATGGGCTTTGATCTGGTGCATCTCAATCTCCACAAGACCTTTTCCACCCCTCACGGCGGAGGAGGACCCGGCTCCGGCCCTGTAGGTTGCAAGCGATTTCTCATGGATTTCCTGCCGAACTATCACGTGGCGGAGGGAGAGCACGGGCTGGAGTTTGACCGCCCCTGTAAGAGCATTGGCAGCGTAAAGGCGTTTTACGGCAACTTCGCCGTGGTGGTGAAGGCGCTCACCTATATCCTGACACTGGGCGCAGAGGGCATCACCGAGGCGGCGCAGGGGGCTGTCCTCAATGCCAATTATATGCGCGAAATGCTCCGTGGGACCTATGACATCGCCTACGGCGACGGCCCCTGCATGCATGAGTTTGTGCTCACGCTGGCCGGGCTGAAGAAGGAAAAGGGCGTCTCCGCTATGGATGTGGCCAAGGCCCTGCTGGACCACGGGATCCATCCCCCCACGATGTACTTCCCGCTGATCGTGGAGGAGGCGCTTATGGCCGAACCCACCGAGACCGAGTCCCGGGAGACCCTGGACCGCGCGGTGGAGGTGCTCAAGACCATCCGTGCACAGGCGGACACAGACCCGGAGAGGCTCCACACGGCGCCCCACACCACGCCCATTGGTCGGCCCGACGAGGTGAACGCCGCCCGGCACCCGGTCCTGCGGTATCTCTATCCGGAGGAGCGGACATGAAAAGCGTCCTGATTGTGATCGGAGGGGGCCCCGGCGGCTACGTGGCCGCCATCCGGGCCGCCCAGCTCGGACTGCGCACCGTGCTGGTGGAGCGGGCCGCCCTGGGCGGCGCCTGTCTCAATCGGGGGTGTATCCCGACCAAGACTCTGCTGCACAGCGCCAGCCTCTACCGGCAGGTGCTGCACAGCGCCGCCTTTGGCGTGACGGCAAGCGACGCCGGTTTCGACTACGCCGTCATGGATGAGCGCAGGCGTCAGGTGGTGGAGCAGCTCCGCAGAGGGGTGGAGGGGCTGCTGAAAGGCAATGGGGTGGAAGTGATCCATGGCAGCGCCGTTATCCAGGGGCCCGGCAGGGTCCGTGTGGGCGAGGCGATTTACGAGTCGGAACACATCTTGGTGGCGGTTGGGGCTCGCCCGGCCCTGCCGCCCATTCCGGGCCTGGACCTGCCCGGGGTGGTCACCAGCGACGGCCTGCTGGGGGAGGGCATGTACCATCCCCGCCTGACCATCATCGGCGGCGGAGTGATCGGCATGGAGTTTGCCTCCCTCTACAGTGCTCTGGGAGCCCAGGTCACCGTGCTGGAGGCCATGGACCGAGTGCTGCCCACCATGGACAAGGAGATTGCTCAAAATCTGAGCATGCTCATGAAAAGGCGGGGCGTAAAGCTCTGTACCGGGGCCCGGGTGGAGCAGGTGATGCGGACCGGGGAGGGCCTCCGGTGCGCCTATACGTCAAAGGAAAAGGCCGAAACCGTTGCGGCGGACGCCGTGTTGGTCTCCACCGGGCGGACGCCCAACACCGAGGGCCTGTGCGGGCCCGGCGTGGACCTGGGACTGGACCGGGGGGCGATCCCGGTGAATGAGCGGTTCGAGACCTGCGTGAAGGGCATCTATGCCATTGGAGACGTGGTGGCGGGCAGCATTCAGCTGGCACATGTGGCCTCGGCCCAGGCGATCAACGCTGTGAGTATGATCGCGGGAAAAGAGCCGCCCATGAAGCTGAACGCCATCCCCGCCTGTGTCTACACCGAACCGGAGATTGCCTCTGTGGGGCTCACCGAGGCCCAGGCCAAGGAGGCGGGGATTCCCACAAAGGGAAGCAAGTACCTGATGAACGGCAATGGGCGGAGCATCATTGCTGGCGCGGAACGGGGCTTTATCAAGGTGGTGTCCCATGCCGAGACCGGCACGGTGCTGGGGGCGCAGCTCATGTGTGAGCGGGCCACCGATCTGGTGGGTGAATTCACCCTGGCCGTCGCAGAGGGGAAAACGCTGGAGGAACTGGCCGCCCTGGTGCGGCCTCATCCCACCTTTGCCGAGGGGATCTCAGAGGCGGTAGAGAGCGGCCTAGGGCTTGCCATCCATCAGCTCAACCGATAAAAAAGCATAAGAAGGAGCGCGCGGGGGAAAACCGGCGCGCTCCTTTCTGCATTGCGGGGCCGCGGGAAAGCAGGGCGGTGCGTTCAAATGTGTCTCCCCCGGTGAAGGGGCAGACGGAGCGCAAAGACCGTACCCTCGGGCCCGGTTCGCGCCACCCGCAGCGTCCCCCCATGGAGAGCGGCCAGTTCTTTTGCAATGGAGAGGCCCAGGCCAAAGTGCTCCTTGGTGGTGCGGGAGACATCGGCCCGGTAAAAGCGGTCAAAAATATAGGGGAGAGACTGGGGGGAGATGCCCGGCCCGGTGTCGGCGACCTGTAGGGTCAGAGCGGCGCCGTCCACCTCTGCCCGCAGCGTGACTACACCCCCCTGCGGCGTATAACTGAAGGCGTTGTCCAGGAGGACGGACAGGACCTGACGGAGCCGTTGGGGGTCTCCGGTAACCGGGGGGAGGTCCCGCTCGGGGACCTCCAACAGCAGACGCTGCCCTTTCTGGCGGGCCACGGGGCAGAAGAGCTCGGCGGTCTCCAGCAGCAGGGCGTCCATATCCACGGTCTCACGGGCAATGGTCCAGGTTCCGGCGTCGCTCCGGGCCAGGGAGAGCAGGTCGTCTACCAGCCGGGACATGCGGGCGCATTCCACCTCGATGTTTTGCCGGAGCCGGGACGCCTGGTCGGGGGCCACGGCCAGGGCGGAGGCGCTGGTACGGATGACGGCCAGGGGCGAGCGGAGCTCATGGGAGGCGGCGGCGATGAATTCGGCCTGTTTCCGTCGGCTCTCCTCGATGGGACGGATGGCCCGACCGGCAAAGGCCCAGCAGAGCAGGAGCAGAGCGGTCACCCCGGCGGCCACCAGAGCGGCGAAGGAGCCGCGCAGCAGCAGAAGCTGCTGGTCGGAGGAGGACATATCCTTGAGCAGGACCAGGCTCTGCCAGCCTTGCGAAGACGGGATCTGGGTGACGGAGGCCAGATATCGCTCGCCCAGGTCTCCGCGTACCTCAAAAACGGGGGTGGAGGTGGTGTCGATGAGGGAGAGAGGAGGGCTGTCCGGCTCCACGCCAAGGGCGCGGGCGCCGGCGACTGCACGCTCCAACAGCAGGGGGCGGGCGGTCCTGGGCGTCCAGGCGCCGGAGAAGCTGAGGGGCGCGCCCTGGTCCCGCAGGGAGATGATGAGCCCCTCTCCGGACTCCAACTGGGCGAGCCAGGTCGTGCTGACCACCCGATCCGATCGGAGCTTGGCTATGATGGCGTTGGCGCTGGAGAGAAACCCTGCCTCTGAACCGGCGCGGAGTTGGCCCTCCGCCAGGGACAGGGCAGCCCAGGCCATGGCCAGCAGTACCGCCCCCGTGCAGGCCGCCGAGAGGAGTGTGAGCTGCCGCCGGAGCCGGGTCAGCATGGCCCGACCTCCAGCCGATAGCCCACGGAGCGAACAGTGGCAAGGCGGACGGCGCTCCCTACTGTACGGAGCCTGCGGCGGAGAAAGTGGATATAGTTGTCTAGATTGCCGTCCTCCACCGGAGCGTCCGGTCCCCAGACCCGGGAGAGCAGAAGCTCACGGGTCAGGGTCTGCCCGGCGTTGCGAAGGAAGAGTTCCAGAAGCTGTTTCTCCCGGCGGGAGAGGGAACAGGCCCCCGCGGGCCCGCGGAGGGCGGCGAGCTCCGTATCCAGCTCCAGATCCCCGGCGGAGAGCCGGCTGGTGGACTCCCACTGCCTGGGGCGGCGGGACAGGGCGCGGATCCGGGCCAGAAGCTCTTCCGCGGCAAACGGCTTGGCCAGGTAGTCGTCGGCCCCGGCATCCAGCCCGTCCACCCGGTCTGGGACGCCGTCCAGAGCCGTGAGCATAAGCACCGGGGTGGAGAACCCCCGGCTGCGCAGGGTCCGCACGGCCTCCAGACCGTCCAGTTCAGGCAGCATCCGGTCCATAAGAATCAGGTCATAGGCGTTTTGCAGGGCAAAGTGGAGGCCATCCTCCCCGGTGTGGGCATAGTCCACCGTATAGCCCTGCTGCCGGAGATGGATATCCACGGCGGCACAGAGCGCCTGATCGTCCTCTACCATAAGAATTCGCATAGAAAGGCACCTCGTCTTTGATATCGGTGCTCTCACTATATCATGAAATCCTCTAAAAAACCTATAGCCGTTTGGGATCACGCGAAAATAAGCAGCGGAGCGCCCCGCCTGCGCCCGCGGACAGGGGCTGAAAAGGCACAGGACTTATTTGCATGCTGGCAATATGCCCTGCGTTGGGACGGGGTCACAATTTTGAACAAGCCCTGAGATCTCATAAATTTCTAAAAAACTTCCAGGTGGTTTAGAGAAAGCCGCGATATTCTGATGCTACACTGAGTGAAAGGAAGCGGAAGCCATGAAACGTATCATTTGTGCCGCCCTGTCCGGCATCCTTGTCCTGGGACTGCTGGCGGGCTGCAGCGAAGCCGGCGGAGAGGCGGGGGAAAGCACGCCTATGGGCCGTTATATCGAGGAGCAGACCGCTGTGCTGGAGGGGATATCCCGCGTTTTGGACCTCCACCTGGACAGCGACGGCCGCCCTGTATTCTATGTCCGGGGGGAGGGGACGGACGGCGCTCTGCGTTTGGAGCGGTGCGTCCTACCCGCCGGAGGCGGAGATCTGGAGCGGACGGAGCAGACATGGACCGGGGGGCTCGCCGGTATCCGGGACATCTCTGAGGCGTCCGACGGCACAGCCTATGTGCTGGCCAGCGGGGCGGAAGGACAGAACGGCATCTACCGTCTGCGGGGCGGGGCCTTGGAGCCCGTGGAGCTCCCGGAGCTGGGGCAGGATCAGGCGGCCGGAGAGGGACTCGCCGTTCAGCATGCTGAGAGCGAAGTGACCGGCACGGTGGCCTTCTGTGCAGGCGGACGGTTTCTCTCCGGCGTCCGGGCCCTGGACGAAGGGGAATTGCTGGTGATTTTTGGCGGGGAGGGCATCTCCCGTTACCGGAGCACCGACGGGCATCTCCTGATGGAGTATCCGACCCAAAGCTATAACAGCGGCGCGGCGGTCCTGGGAGACACGCTGCTGGCCGTGAGCGCCGACGGAAAGGAGACGGTGCTCTACGATCTGAAGACGGGCAGACAGACCGGCGGGAGCATATATGACGGCCTGAGCTTCCTGACAGCGCTGGGACTGGACGATGAAGGCGTGTATCTGGGCGATGCCACCGGCATCTACCGACAGACGGCTGGAGGGACCATATGGGAGAAGCTGGTGGACGGCGAGCTCACCTCCCTCTCGATGCCTACGCTGAGCCTATCGGGCCTGACCTCCGACGGGGAGGGCGGCTTCTACGCCCTGCTGCAGGGGGAGGATGACGTTCGGCTGCTGCACTATTCCTATGATCCGGATACCCCGACCCTTCCGGACACCGAACTGGTGATCTTCGGGCTCAGGGACAGCGACACCATTCGCCAGGCCATTGGAGAGTTCCAGAGAAGCAACCCCACGGTGCGGGTCAACTTCCAGGTTCTGCTGGACGAGGAGCTGGGCGCCACCGCAGAGGATGTGATCCGTACCCTCAACACCGAGCTCATGGCGGGGAAAGGGCCCGATCTGCTTCTGCTGGACGGCCTGAATGTGGACTCTTACATAGAAAAGGGAGTCCTGGCCGATATGACAGAGCAGACCAGGCGTCTGGAGGAGGATGGGCTGATGCCCAATCTGACGAACGCCTATTGCCGGGACGGCAGGGTCTACGGCGTTCCCGCACGGTTCACCGTGCCGGTGATGATGGGGGAGCGGGAGTGTGTGGAGCAGGTGCGGTCTCTGACGGATCTGGCCGGACTGGTCGAAGAGGGTCAAGGCGGAGAGCCGGCGTTCCTCTGCCCCTCGGCGCAGCTCTTCGGCGAAACGGGGATGCTGATGGACTACTACGACGTCTGCGCCGGGAGTATTGTCACGGAAAAAGGGGTGGACCAGCAGGCGCTGGAAGGCTACTTTGCCGACATGCTCCGCATCCAGCAGGCAGAGCGGGAGAATACCCCTGAGTTGGGGGACGGGGTCAGTTTTGCCATTGTGGTGGCCGCCAGCGGCGGCGGGAGCGGTGCTGAGATCCTGGACCCCGGGTCCAATCGGCTCAGCGAAGGGAAAGCCCTCTTCCACGTGCAGGAGCTTGCCGGCCAGTTCTCCCTGGAGAACATCCTGACCGCGCTCAACGGACGGGAGGGGGGGACGCCGCTGGTGTCGTACAGTACGGGCGGCTCCGGCGGGAATACAGGGGAAAAGCCCGCACGGGACTGGACCCTGGACACCCTGTTCGGCGGGAACGCTTATACGCCCTCCAGCGGCGTGGGGATTGTGTCCACCGGAAACCAGAGGGAGCTGGCCGAGTCCTTTGTGGATATGCTCCTCTCACGAACGGTACAGGACAGCTATCTGTACGACGGCTTTCCGGTGAACGGCGGCTCCCTTGACGCCATGGTGGAGCAGGCGGCGGAGAACGCCGAGGACGATATGGGATTCCGGGCTCTGTGCGACCGGCTGGACGCCCCCATCCTGTCGGACCAGGTGGTAAAGGAAGCGGTGGAGCGCCAGTTGAGAGGGCTGTCGGACGGAAGCCTGACGCCGGAGCAGGCGGCGGCGAATGTGATGGAAAAGACCCGGATCTATCTGGCGGAATAAGCGCCGCAGGGCGCGAAAAAAGGAGTGGATCACCGATGGACTTGGAGCCGGTGGAAAAGTGGAAGGAGTGCGTGGAGCTGGAGCGGCGGCGGCTGGCGGCAGGAGAGCGGCCTAAGCCCCTCTTTTCCAACGGCGTGCAGCGGGCGGCGGCCCGGGGCCTGTGCGTATTCCTGGCGCTGATGGCTGTTCTTACCCTCCTTTCGAGGGCGGCGGACGGGATCACCGTTGCACAGGTGCAGGCCCAGAACCCCAAGACGGGCATCCTTACCCAGCGGGTGACGGTCAATGGGAACATCGAGCCCCTGGGGGATCTGGTCCTCAGCCTGCCCAGCGATGTCCTGGTAAACACCATCTCGGCAGAGACGGGGCAGCAGGTCAAGGCCGGAGACGTGCTGATGACGCTGGATGACGAAGCGCTCCGGCAGTCGATGGAAAAGCTGGAGAATGAGCTTGCCATCCTGGAGCTGAAGATAGCCAATACCATGCAGGGGACCAGCGGCGACTCCACGGATGGGATCCTGGAGGCGGAACAGGCCCTGGAGGAGGCGCGGGAGGATTACGACCGGCTGTCCGGCAGTGCGGAACGGTCGGAGACCCGGGCCGCAGAGGATCTGGAGACGGCCCGGGCCGATTATGAAGAAGCCCTTGCCGGCCTGAAGAGGGCGGAGGAAAAAGCCAGAAATCAACTGGTAAAAACGGCGGAGGACGAGCTGGAGGCGGCGGAAAAAGCCCTAGGGGACGCCGAGGACGCGGCACGGACCGCGGTGGAGGCCGCGGAGGAGAGTCTGACGGCGGCCCAGGACGCGCAAAAAGCGTACAGCAAGCAGTACTATGAATCGGTGCGTGATTTGAAAGACCTCAGGAGCCGGTTGAACGACGCCCAGCGGGCGCTGGAGGCGCTCATCGAGGCGGGGGCCGGCGAGGAAGAGCTCCAGGCGGCCCGGACCAGTGTGGAGGACCTCCAGTCCGCCGTGGAGACGGCGGACTGGAGCATGGAGTCCTACAACTACGGATCTGATCTGGCCGTGACCCGGGCGGAAGAGGCCCTGGAAAAGGCAAGAGCACGCCAGGAGGAAAAGCTCCAGGCGGCGGAGGCGGAGCGGGACGCGGCCGAGAAAAAGCTGGAAGAGGCCCGAGCGCGCACGGACGTCGGCGAGGAAGAACTGGTGCTCTCGGCACAGGCTGCCGTGGAAAGCGCGGAGAAAGCACTGCGTACAGCCGAGCGTGCCGCAGAGGACGCGGGAATTGAAAGGGAGGAGAAGCTTCTCAGCGCCGCACGGACGGTGGAGAGCGCCCAGCGGGCGCTGGAGCAGGCCCGCAGAAAGGCGGAGGAGGAGCGGCAGTCCGGCGAGGCCGGCAGCCGGGAGCGGGAGGCCGAACGGCTGGGCTATGTGAGCCAGCAGCGGGAGACCCGGCAGCTCTTGGAACAGCTCAAGGCTGTGGAGGCCGCCGGTGGACGGCTGACGGCGCCGGTGGACGGCACAGTGGCATCCATCCTCTCGCAGCCGGGCAGGACCCAGGAGGGGGCGCAGGCGGCGGTCCTCACCCGGAACGACCAGGGCTTTGCATTCCGGGGAAAGCTGGACCAGAAGAAGGCCGAGGACTTGGCGGCGGGGGACCAGGGGAAGCTCACTTTCACCCTGGAGGGAAAAGCCGGAAGCGCGGAGGCGATTATTACCTCCGTGGGGGCGGCGGACAGCCAGGGTCAGGTGACGGTGACCGCTCAGCTCCCAGAGGGGAACTACGGCTCCGGCGGGTCCGCGGAGCTGGAAATTTCCAGGCGCAGCCAGCAGTACGACATGGTGCTGCCCCTGAGCGCCCTGCGGATGGGGGGAGGCGATGCCTACGTGCTGGTGATTCAGGAGAAGCAGAGCGTCATGGGCGTGGAACAGACCGTGGTGAAAAAGACCGTCATCCTCCAGGAGCAGGACAGCGAGAACATGGCGGTGGAGGGGGCGCTGCTGGAGAGCGACCAGGTGGTCATCTCCTCCAATAAACCCGTCGAGGAAGGAGACCGGGTCCGCCTTGAAACGACAAACGAGTAGGGCCGCCCTCTTCCTCCTGGCCACGCTGACCCTGATCTCATGGCTGGGGGCATCCTTTCTGGCACAGCGTGCCGGAGAACTCTCCCGTGGGGCCGTGATCCGGTGGGAAGCGGGCGGAGGGATAAGCCCCGTCCAGCTCCTGCGGGCCGAGCGATACGCCCGGGAGGACGGCGGGGCGGCGGTGCCCACCGCCGCACTCTGGCGGGAGCACCGGGAGGGGTACGTGGAGGACGGAGCCGGGCGGCGCAGCACTTCGGCGGCAGTGTTGGAGCTCTTTGGAGACGGCGGGGAGGTCTGGCCCGCAGCCTTTCGATACGGAAACTACCCGGCCAGGGGGGATGAGACGGGCTGCGCCGTGGAC
>NZ_JBCOAQ010000035.1:0-25257 GCF_040226735.1 Intestinimonas sp. RTP31139st1_F5_RTP31139_211217
CATTCCGAACACGGCAGTTAAGCTCACTTGCGCCGAAAATACTTGCCTGGAGACGGGCCGGGAAGATAGGTAGTGCCGACACGGAAAAGCGGACAGAGAATTCTGTCCGCTTTTTTGCAGTTTTCAGGAGGGAGCATCGCCATGCAATATGACAATAGCTATAGGGCCACTTTCCTCAGCCGCCCCAACCGCTTTATCGCCAATGTGCTCCTGGACGGAAAGCCTGAGGTGGTTCATGTGAAGAACACAGGGCGCTGCCGGGAACTGCTGCTGCCGGGCGCCAATGTTTACCTGGAAAAGAGCGGGAACCCGGACCGGAAGACATGCTACGATCTGATTGCTGTGGAAAAGGGAGCGCGCCTCATCAATATGGACGCCCAGGCGCCCAATCGTGTCTTTGCCGAGTGGGTGGGCGCAGGCGGGTTTCAGGAGGGGCTGACTTTACTGCGCCCAGAGACTACTTGGGGGAATTCTAGATTTGATTTTTACTGGGAGGCATCAAATCGGAGGGGATTCGTGGAGGTCAAAGGAGTCACACTGGAAGAAGACGGCGCGGTGTACTTTCCGGACGCCCCGACGGCGCGGGGGGTCAAGCATGTGGAAGAGCTGTGCGCCTGTCTGGAGCAGGGTTATGAGGCGGCGCTCTTTTTGGTGGTCCAGATGGAGGGCGTCGCCTTTTGGGCCCCCAATGACCGGACCCATCCAGCCTTTGGCACGGCGGTGCGGCGTGCGGCGGAGCGAGGGGTACAAATTTTGGCCTGGGACTGCAAAGTGACGCCGGATTCGATAACGCTGCGGCGGCCGGTATCGGTCCGATTGCATGGGGTGCAGGAAAATTTATGTTAGAGTGCATAAAATGATATTTTATTTTGCAAGTATTTTATATTGTGTCCTGAAAATGAATTCTTGATATTGACAAGATGCAAATTCTTCGATAGACTTTTAGGCAATAAGCAAGGACGCTCGATCCGCCGAAGATGGCGGGCCGAGCGTCCTTCTGCTTTACCGGCGGATTGGTGTCGTCGGAGAATGAGGAGGAGTGAAAGATGTATTCGTCGGTCAACACAATCTGTGTAAGCGCGCACAATTTTCGCAAAAAACGCGCTTTCTTTGTCAAAGGTGCGACGGTTGCAACAAAATGCATAAATAAGAGCCGGACGATCCTAAAAAGGTCGTCCGGCTCTTCACTTTTGGTGTTGGCCTAAAGGCGCACGACAGTGCGTTTTCGCTCACATTCCTTGTCAAAAAGACGGGTGATTATCGGTCCAGGAACTCCTCGTCCTTCAGGGTATGCATCAGCTTGTCCCCTTCAAGGGCGGCTTGTGTAAAGCTGTTGTTTTTCCACCACGCAATCAGGGCGGCAATGACCGTCCAGGCCGTGGTGATGATGGTCTCCACCTGCTCGTCCTCGATGGGAAGCGGGGACACCCCCGCCATGCTCAGGCACTGATTAATCAGGGCCAGGAGCAGGATGATGGTCCGGGCAATGGTGCCCGCGCTGATCTTGTTGGTTGTCATGGTATGTACCTCTATTAAATCAAATTAAGCCGGTCCAGCACCACGGCCAGCTCCTGCCGGGTGGCCGGGTCTGTAGGCCGAGTGCCGTCCAGCACGCCCTTGCTCTTGGCCTTTCCCCAGGCCGCAACGGCCCAGTCGGCGGCGGGTGTGCCGACGATCTGGTCAGGCTTCTCCCTGCCGCACAGCGCCAGGAACGCCTCCCAGCCCCCCACGGTCTCCCGGATGGTCCTGGGGCAGTCCTTGCCGTTCCAGCGGTTGTGCTGCACCACGTAGTACAAAGGGATGCCGTACTCACCCATTAGTAGCCGCACCAGGGCGGCGGTGTTGCGCTTGGACGCCTCAAAGTCACCGCCCGCGTTGACACAGATCTCGACGCCAATGCTGGTGGTGTTACCGGGCCCGTCTGCGCCGTCCCCGGCGTGATAGGCCGTCTCACCGTCGGGCAGGTGCTGAACAATGGCGTGGTCGTCCACGGTATAGTGCCAACTCACCTGACCCGCCTCGGCGCTGTCGCTCTTCAGGTATGTCCCGTGGGCCGCCGCATCCGCCGTGGCGGCCTTGTTGCCCGTCTCGTGGATGGTGATGTACCTGCGGGAGTTGACCCCGCCGGGGCGGTTCTTGCGGCCCTTGGCGATGTAGTCCCGCTGTATGGTGATGCCGTTATCCGTGGTCCGGTCGGCCTCCTGGGAGACGGGGCGCAGGTATGCCGCATATACCCACCCCCGGTCCGTCCGGGCCCAACCGTCCCGGAGCTCCAGGACGGTCACCACTGCGCCGTGGCTGTACCCGCCCATCTTGGGGGCATTTTTGGCTGGGGCGCTGCGGATATTCAGCCCAACCTCTGCCGTCACGATATAGTTACCCACAGGCTTGTCCTCCTTCTGCGGCTCATCGCCGCGCTTATAAATCAGCAGCCACGACCGCACCAAGCGGTACTGGCTGGGTGTCAGTGCCTGGCCGGGTCCCAGGCATCCCCTGGAGCTCCACGACCCATCCCAGCGTAGGATGTGTACACACCCGGCCTGCCGCATGGCTGCTACGGCCTCTGCGGAAGTCATGCCCTGATCCTTGACGGAGATCAGGACCACCACCGTGTCGTCTGACCGGAGCCCGAGATAGGTCACACCGTTCCTGGCGAACGTGGAGGTGTTGTAGTCACGGCCGCCGATCACAGCCGGAGGAAGCGCCACCGCATAGTCATAGACGGCGTCCGCCTCGGTGCCGAGGGTCAAGCGGCCGTCCGCGTTGATGCAGATTCCATATTCATGGTAAGCCGGCTCATGCCCCCATTTCCCGGCAACCATAATGGCGCTCTGATGGTCAAATGCACTGATTCCTTGGGCAGGGACGGCTGAGAGCGCGAAGTAGGCCAGGTTCATGGCCGCCACGCAGTCCGGCCCAGCGGCGGTCATGATCTCCGGCCAATCTTTCAGCTTTGCGGTGTTGTCGAAGATCCGGAAGCGGTACTGGTCCTGCGGGAATACACCCAACTTGTACTTACTCATTCTCGTCGGGAGTCACCAGCTCGACCATCAGGCGGCACCGGAGATTGAGGCTCTTGTGCTCGTCGGTCCAGATCTCGCAGAGCTCCTTGTACTGATCCCGCATGGCCTGGAGCCAGTCGTTGAAGTCGTGGCTGAGACTCTGGCGTTCCTCGTCGGTGCAATCGTCCCAGAGGGCCTTGAGGGCCTTGTAGTCAGGAGTGTACTTGGGCCCCAGGGCATAGGAGCCGGCATGGACACCGTTGCCGGCGCGGATGTTGGCGGCAAGCATATCGGCTGCGACGCCGATGTCCTTGTCTTCGTGCTTTGCGATGCTGTAGCATACGGGGGTCAGTTCGTTCCAGTTGATCTTTTTCATGGTGTAATCCTCCTATAAAATCGCATTGTGTAGCGGGGTGTCTCCCCACCCTCCACTGCGTAGCGGAGCCAGTCAAGGATAACGATCATGGGCAGGGACAGCAGGCACCAGAGGGCCCAGAACTGCGGGCAGATCTGTCCCCAGAGGTTGCCGGGCAGGGCGGAGTAATCCCAGATTGCCATGCCAAGCCATATATTGAGCACAAGTCCAGCGGCCAGCTCGGCCGCGACGATAGCCGTACCGCAGATGAGCGCCTGAAGCCACAGGGGGCAGTCCCACGGCAGCTCCGCGCCGAAGCGCTCTAATGGGATGGCCAGCAGGATCGCCAGAGCCAGCATGGTCCAGGAGATGGTCTCCGGCCGGCCGCACAGCGTCTTAAAGACCACCTCCGCAAAGAAGTAAGTGGTCCCGGTCCAGGTCCACAGCAAGAGGCTCAAAACCGCCTTACGCATTGGATGCAGCCTCCAGGATGGCCGTCATGTTGGCGGCCAGATCATCCGGCAGTGCGGAGCCATATGTAATGGCAGCCACATCCTCCAATGTGTCGCAGCGACGGACCCAGGCGAACAGATGGTTGGCATAGGTCGTGTGGTAGAGCTTGTGGGCCGTGGCCGCCTCTCCCATGGCGATGATATCCGCTGCCGGATAGATGGCGCACAACTGCCCGTCCAGGTGGTAGGGGTATCCTGCGGCCCCCTTCTGGACCGCGCCCACGGCGGTGGTGAGGTTGATCTGATCCTCGTCCGTCAGGGCGATATGCCCGGATGTGCCGCTTGGGAGGGTCACGTCGCACCCGGCCACGATGGCGGAGTTGCAGGCGGCGGATAGCCCGGATAGTTTGGCGGACTTTGCGGTCTCCAGCGGGTCCGGTTCCGGGTGGCTGGCGATCCATGCGTCCAGGGCCTCCTGGGCCACCGTGTAGCCGGTCAGTGCCATATGGGCCGGCATCTCGTCGGTTTCCCCCACCTCGCTAAAGGTTGGGACGACAAAGCCCACGGCGGCATAAAAGGCTGCGAGGTCCAGACTATCTGGGACCAGGGCGTGCCCCTCCGGAATCGCATCGAACGCGCCCTCCTGGATGGGGGGCCACGCACCGCTCGGATTGGCTGTCATTCTGATGATCTTCATGGTAGGATACCTCCTGTATCTAACTTTGAAGGGAGCCGAAATCAATGATCTATGGGTATATCCGCGTGAGCAGCGACAAGCAGACGGTCGAGAACCAGAGGTTTGAGATCTCCCGTTTCTGCGACTCGAATGGGCTGACGATTGATGGCTGGATCGAGGAGACGATCTCCGGGACACGCAACTATGATAAACGGAAGCTGGGGGAGCTGCTGCGGAACATCAAAGCCGGGGACGCCATCATCTGCTCGGAGCTCTCCCGGCTGGGCCGCAGTCTCTACATGGTGATGGAGATCCTCGCACTGTGCATGGAGAAAGAGTGCCGGGTGTGGACCATCAAGGATAACTTCCGGCTGGGCGATGACATCCAGAGCAAAGTGCTGGCCTTTGCATTTGGCTTGTCCGCCGAGATCGAGCGCAATCTGATCTCCCAGCGGACCAAGGAGGCCCTGGCCCGGAAGAAGGCGGAGGGCGTCCATCTGGGCCGCCCAAAGGGCGCTCTGGGGAAGCATACCAAGCTCTCGGACAAAGAGGATGTGATCCGGTGCCTGCTGGACTGCGGGAATACCTATGCTGCCATTGCCCGCGCCCTGAAGGTAGACCGCTCCACATTGGTCCGGTTTTGCGATGCACGTGGGATAAAACGGCCTGTAAATTGCAGCAGCTTAGCGATATAGCTGATTGTGTGGCGGTTTACGATGGGGTTTCCTGCACGTTTTCTCATTTTGCTTGTCCGCGTCCATCGCTTACGACCGCATGGCGGTCACCAGGATAAGGTTCCCTTTTTCACCCACTCTTGTGATCGTGTCATGCTGGCGTGCAGCATCAAGTATGACGAACAGGTCGGTTGTCGGCATATTCGTCCGAGACGACCACGGCATGCGGATTACACAGAACACAAATTACGCATCCAGGATTCTATATGCAGCATGGGCCGAGACGTCTCTCTCCTGGTACTCTGTAGACGGTGAGGACGATCAGCTCAATTACGATGGTACAACCTACCACTACATTGCCCTCGGCTGATTATCCGATTGCCAGGTAGTTATAGACAGCCCCCTCCTCATTCATTTGGGCCGAGGCGCTGGGCTGATAGGACTGCGAGCAGTACCACTCCACCCCGGTCTCAGTCCAGATTGCGGTATTTTTTGCATTGCTGCTACTGCTCCCATTTGAAGAAATACTGTGAAATGTATTGCCAGCACCTCGCATCAGTACCATATGTCGGACGATGACCAGCTTAGGCGAAAAATTGAACCTTATCCGAGAATCGCATAGTAGTAGACGACACCGGAAATATTGCATTGATAGCTTATTCCGTCGTTGGGACGGCTCCCTTCATAGTTATAGTACCAAGTGAAGGTCTTACCATCCGCGCTTTTCTTCCCTCGTGTGCCCGAAGCATAATAGCTGCTCAGGCCAAGTCCCTGCTGGTATGCTGTTGTCAGCAGGACCGCGTTGACCAGACTGGCCCCATAGCTATACGCGCCCAGATCGGGGCCGTACACACCCTCCGTATTCTTATGCCCTAGCAACATGATCAACTTCGGCACAAAAGGGAACCTTAAGATGCCTTTAACTAAACGCAAAATAGTAATAAGTCGCACCTAAAGCATTTAGTTGATACCATTCCCTTGAAGTGTTGTACCATCTGACAGTGTTTCCGGACCAGCTCATTGCCTGCTCAAGGTTACTAGATATGCCCCCTGGATTGAAATACACTGTTCCGGTGGGTTTTCCCACGACCACATTACTGCCTTGTGCGCAATATTGGCTGCTCCCGGCACTTCCTATACTGACTATCCCCCAAAGTTTGGGCGAAAAAGGGAACCTTTAGCCGATGGCGGCGTAGTGGTATGTACCGCTTCTGTGGTTCAGTTGATACGATGGTCCGTAGGTACTGGAGGATTCCGTCGTGTACCAAGAGACTGTTTTGCCTACATCATCCCAAGATGCTTGTGGCACAGTTCCGGTCATTCCAACGGGGCCCTCATAGACGAAAGTTGCATATCCAAAGATATTTGTGCTGCTGCCGCAAACCACGGCAACTAACTTAGGCACAAAAGGGAACGTTAAACTGCACGGGTTATCGGCCCCATAGGTGCCTGTGCCAGTGTAGGAGCCGGTGGCGATCTTAGGGACGCCGCCGAGGAGCTGCATGTAATTGATGAGATTTTCGAGCGAGATCTTTTTCCCGGTTGCGGCAGAGGCATCCAGCAGTGCGAGAAAGTCTCCTGCGGCGGCCCCGGAATAGGCCAGCGCAGAAGAGCCATTGATGAGGGCGTAGAGCGCCTTGGCGGCGGTGGTCTGGCCTGTGCCGCCCTTGGTAAGCGGGACGGTGGGCAGCCTATCCGATGCAAAGGTCCCACTGTTGATGTCGCCCGCTGCGTGCTGGTGGGTCGCAGCCGCCGCCCCGATGGCCGCCGGGGTGACGGGGTCCGTGCCGTTGCTGCCGTGTGTGGAGGCGTGGAGGGCAGGCGTGAAAGAGGACGGCTTTCCAGTGATGGCGCTCCAGGCGTGACTATGGGTGGCCGCCGCGTAAATGGGGTCAAAATAGACCTTCAGCACAGCCTTGACTCGGCTCCACAGTACCCGCTTGGTCTTGCTGCCGTCCGCACTGTCCACCAGCGGGAGGCTGTCCCCATCCACCGGCGTATCCTTGGCCGCGTTGTCCTTCAGCAAGGGCTCGTAGTTCATCTCAGGGAGCTGGTCCGCCGGCACCTTCCCATCATCACCGAGGGCAGCGACGCCGCCAGGCGCCCCCTTGTCCGTAAAGGGGATATAGGCACCACTCTCAATGGTCAGGTCAATCTGGGTGTCACTGCCGATCCAGGTGACCAGGTCAATCTGCTTTTCAATGACCGCGCTGGAAGCGGCGGCCATGAGGTCGGCAGAAGAGCCGGCATTGGCGTAGGCATATAGGACCTCCTCGCTAAAGGAGCCGTCCGCGAGCTGCAGTTGAGCATACAGGCCCAACTCGCGGAAATAGAACGCCTCAGTAATGGAAGCGTTGGAGTATAGCCCCCCAATAATGACCTTTCCATCGTCGGAGGCTCGCTTCTTGTTGATAGACAGTTGGACCACCGGGGTCGCAACGGCGGCCATGGAGCGCGGTGTAGAGCCGGAAGGCATTGTGCCGGAACCCATGACAATCTTTGTCGGGACGAATAGCGCCCCAACCTGGCTCTCCGCCAGTAGGATCCTGCCCTTGTCTGTCACAGCGTTATTCGAAAAAACAGCCATAATCACTACTCACTTTCTGCGGCATCGCCGATGCCGTACTGTTCCGCACTCGTATCGTGTAGAGTCAGGCCCGCGTGGAGTTCGCAGCCGATGGGGATATAGAATATCACCTCACAGCCGATCCCCGCGGCTGCGATGCGCTTCACTACAGAAGTAGCGTTGCCGGACAGCGTCATATGCTCATGGGGCATCTCCGTTTCGTCCACAGTGATGCGGATCTTGGCGGGAAAAGCCTCTTCCAAATCGACCTGGGATGGATCTACGTTAAAGAGAACACTGATGGTCGTGATGATGGTATCCACATCTCCGCCCGCCAGCAAAGCGGTGACCTTCGTCTTGATCAGGAGGCGGTAGAGGCCGTCCGAAACTCCGTCTCTTGCAATGCCGAAATTGGCGCCGATCCGGTCCAGCGTAGCGCCGCGGGCGCTGTCGAGATCCCGCCAAAGGGCCACGGTCTGAAGGGCCTCCTCCACGCCGCTGAGCGCGGCGGCAAAGAGCTGAAAGAGCCGGCCAATATTGCTGTGCGGATCCTTGCTGTAGGCGCCGGGCAGCTTGTCCAGTATGTTCAGAAGGAGGCTCATCGTGAGATCACCACCTTGTCCGGGCTGGTGACGGCCTTTTGGAGTGCGGTGAGAACGATGTTGGCCTTCTGCCAGGCGGCGCCGTCAGTGCTGATTTCCAGGATGTAGTCCACCACGCCCTGGGTCTCGTTGATGGGACACATGAGGCGGTTGTAGTAGACGGTCTCGCCAATGGAGAGGCCGGAGGCGGCCAGGCTTGTGCCCTCGCTGCCGATGTAGTCCACAACCGCGGCTTTCAGGGTGTCGTCCCCCGGATAGGCGGCGTCCGTGACCAGCGAGGAGATCCTCACGTGGATGGGCACCGCAGTGGGGCGTGAGAACCGGATGGTGCGGAGCTTGCCGCTGGCATCCAGGAGCTGGGCGCTGGATGTGCCGCAGGTCTGGATGCCGGCGGCCTTGCGCGCATGGATGGCAGCGGCCACATTGGTGTCGGTCCCGCCGTAGACGATAGCCTGGATGCTGTGGGGCAGCAGACCCGCCTCGTCCATTTCATCGGTATCGTTCTCCCAGACCACGGCATTGACCACATCCTCGGTCTCCAGGAGCTGGGCCCGGATGGCGTCGGTGTTGCTGCCGCCCGCCTTATCCACACTGTTGTAATAGCGTTCCCGGAACTCCTGCCAGGTCTCGCGGGCACGCCCCCCTGCGGTGGCCTCGGGGTTGGTGACCGAGACAACGGCGGCCAGCGGCGTGACTACGGTGTCGATGGCGCCGGCGTCCACATTGCCCTCCGGCCCGGCCTCGTATGCCTGGATAGGCACAGAGACCGTCCCGCCCTCCCCGATGACCGCGTCCTCCAGGGTGACAAAGCGCTGGTTGTTCCGGGCCTGGACGAGGAAGCCGGCATAGACGGAGGCGCCGGCCTCCCCTGTGATCTGGAGCATGCCGGCGGCCTTCTGTGCCGCCAGGAGGCGGATACCGATAAATGCGCCCAGGCGGGCCAGGCTGATCCCGGTAGCGGTGTCCACAAAGCCGCTGTTGTAGACCTGCTCCGCCAGCTGCCAGAGCATCCCGGCGAACCAGGCGAAGATACGCAGGAAGATCCCCAGGGGGCTGCGCACGGATAGGTTGACGGAGCTGCCGAAGAGCTCCTTGGCCTTGACCTCCAGTGCATCCAGAAGCTCCGTGTAGGACGGACGCAGGAAGCCGGCCTCTGTCAGGCCCCAATTCTCATTCACGCACTCACCTCCAGGCTGATTTCTGTGCCGTCTGCCAGCCGCCCGGTAAAAGCGGCGGAGAGCCGGCGGCCCTGCCTGGATACCTCCAGGCGGTCGATATACTGCACACTGGTCTCCTGAAAGATGGCCGCCCGCAGGACGCCCTCGGGATCTCCGGTCCCGTCCCCGATGATCTGGTCATAATCCGTTCCGTGCCCTGTATCCAGGAACCACTCGCCCTTGAATGTTTCCAGGGTCAGGCGGACACATTGCGCCACCGTCTCGGCGCCGGATACCATCACCAGGGCGTCGTCTGCCAGCACCAGGTCGTGGGAGCCTGGGTCGATTTTCAGTGTAATATTGTCCATGTTTACGTCCTCTTTCAGCCTGACAGGCCGTCATCTCCATCCGGGCTATCCGTGCGTTTATGTGTAGTCAATTCACCGCGGATATCCACGTCTCCGTGAATGGCGATCCCCGTTTTTGAAACCGCCAGATACACGCTTCCGGCGGCCAGTACCAGGGCGTCCCCCGGCAGCCCCTGGGGTGCCCTGCCTGCGGGGCAGACGCCGCCGAGGAAGAGGCTGTCCTCCGGCGCGTGGTTGCGCCGGGTGTTGGGCTCCGCCTCCCGGCCGGTCTGCAGGGCGGCGTCGGAATCGAAGTCCGCCACGATCACCCAGCCAACGTCGCCCCGCTTGTACCAGGGCCGGATGACATAGTCCCCGGCGCACAGGCAGGCGATGTGCAGGCCCAGGATGGGTGCGGCGCTGGCGTAGCTGCCGTCGATGGCCTCCTTCACCAAGGGCTGTACATCCACTGTCATGGTGTCCGGGTAGAAGGCCAGGACCTGGACCGGCATGGAGACCCGGACCGCCTCCCGGTCCTTCTCGCTCTGTGCCGCGCGCAGGTCAGATCGTTTGCTCGTCCACATTATGCGGGTCTCACCTCCAGCGTGGTTTTCCAGCTTCCAGTCCGGCTGCCCTCATGGACGCCGGAGACCACCAGGAAGGCCCCATTGGTCTGGGCATCCTGAATGGTGATCCGGTCGGCCACGCCAATGTGGTAGTTGAGCAGGCAGGCGCGCTTCAGGGTGCCGTCGGCCTCCTCCTGGGCAATACGGGTCTTGGAGGCGGCTGAGGTCTGCGTGTTGACAGTCTGGCTCTCAGAACTGGAGGAATCCTTCAGGAGCCCGGTCTGGGGCGTGAGCAGATAGCCGGTCACGATACCCTCATCGGGCGGGTTGATGATGAGTTGGCCACAGCGGATCACCAGGCGGGACCGGCAGTCGCTGCAGACGATGCTGGTGAGCACATCCTTCAGCTTGCCGCGGCAGACACGGCAGCCGGGATAGAGCTTGTTGACCGCCAGCTTTACCAGTGAGACCTCCACGCCGAAGATGTTCAGCAGATCGTCGATGATGTCCGCAGCATACATGCCGGCCTTGTAGGTCTTGTTGACCCAGGAGCCCAGCCACTCCTCCAAACTGTCCGCGGCGGTGATCCTGGTGATAACGTCCAGGCCGTCCAGGGAGTGGGCGTACTCCGCGACGGCACCCACGAAGATGCAGCCCACATCGCCCCGGTAGCCGGCGGAGAGGATCACCGGGTCCCCCTTCTTCAGGGCGGCGCGGGTAGAAGGGGCCAGGTTGCGGATCTCCAGCTGGGCGGTGGATACCTTGGCCCGGTCCTCAAACTGGACCTTGAAGGAGAAGTTCAGGCCGTCCAGGGTGTACTTGTTCTTGTTCAGAATGAGGACGGCCTGCCGCATCCAAAGCTGCATCACGCATCACCTCCCGGCCGGTCGAAGAGATACAGCCGCACCTGTGTGCCGAAGTTGTCATAGGTGATCTCTTCGATCTCATCCCCGGTAAGGCACAGGGGGCAGAGTACCGGCAGAGGGTAACGCTCATCGTTGAAGGCCTCAAAGAGCGGCTTGCCGCAGCGCAGCACCTCGCCATAGACCAGCGGGGCACTGCTGCCGCCGCTGACCGTCTCCAGGTCCACGGTGAAGAAATCCCCCACCTCGTTGTAGCGGAAGGTCATCCGGTAGGTGCGGTCAATGAGCTTAATCAATAACGAACATGGCACACGTTCCCTGTCAATGTCGATGAACTCCACTTCCTGTCCGGACTCAATCAGCTTCATGGCTCATCCCCCCTTTTGATACCCGGCATAGCTGGGGTTGATCCTGCCGTTGGCCACGGATGTGTTGACGCCGGAGGCAGAGAAGGACGCCACATAGGCGGCGTATTCGCTGGAGGTGGTCATCAGGCCGTTCTGCGTGGCGGATCTGGCAGACTTGGCCGCCTCTGCGCTCCGGGCAGCGCCGCTGTCCTGCCGGCTCATGTTGGGAGCCCTGAGATCCACGAAGGCGGCGGAGGTAATGGTGATCTGCTGGAAGGCGATGGTAAAGCCATAGCCGCCCAGGTTGTCCTTGCTCCGGGTCCGTTTGAGGCTGGTGATCAGCAGGTTGTCGAAGGCCTCTGCGCCCCGGTAGGTGAGCAGCTCCCGGCCGCGCCACATGGCTTCCAGAGCGGCATACTCCGCGGGGCTGGCCACCACGCCGGTAATGGTGAATTTAATGGGGTCGAGGACGGCGTGGTCTGTGATCTTGCCGCCGCCCTCGATGGGGCTGCTGGTAACCTGGCTGGACATCGTGGGGCTCTCGTCGGTGACGGTGGCCGTCTTTTCAAATACCACCGTGCCGGTGCTGCCGATCAGCATGTAAGACATTGCGTTGCCCTCCTCTCCTTACAGCAGGGATGCCTGCAGGGCCTCCACACTGCTGTCCTCGTCCTGCAGCTGCTCAAATATCCTCCGCGCGATCTCCATGATACGCTCCTCCAGATTCTGCAGCTGTTCCTCCGAGGGGTTCCCGGAGAGCTGGATGTTGAATTGAGGGGCGAAGGTGATGGATTTGGAGTGGCGGGAGGCGTTGATGAGGTTGTCGGTCTGATCTGCGGGGATGATCTGAGTGCCGCCGGGCAGGATCGCCAGCTCTCCGCCCTCCTCATTGATGCGGGTCAGGCCGCCCTCGAAGTTACTGGTGCCCCGCGCGTGGCCGGGGATGCGGGCGTTGGTGACACCTGTGGTGCCTATGGTAATGGTCCCCACGTCATTGGCCGCCGTTTTCAGGCGCCGCAGCTCCGCGATGGTGGAGCTGACAGCGCCGGCTGCCGCGTTGGACATCCGGGTCCAGGCGCTCTCCGCCTGCTCCGCCATGGCCCCATAGGTATCCGTGGCGTTGGTCCCGATCTCCTGGAGGCCGGTGTTGGCGGTCTCCCTGGCGGCGGCCCAGCTCTCCCCGGCCACGATGGGCGTGGTGTCCATGGCGGACCGGATGGTGCTGGTGTAAGCGGAAGTGTCCGGGATCTCCACCTTCGGCATCTCAATAGCACCTAGGTCCGGGATGGAGGAGGCCACGCTGTTGGTGCTCTCCGCCAGATCCTCCATGCCGCCGGTGGCCTCCTTGGCTCCGCCGAAGAGCTTGTCGAAGAAGTTGACCACGGCGCCCACGCCGTCGGCCACCCAGCCGATCAGGGTGCCCACCACATTGGCGATGCCGGAGAGCAGGTCCCCGATGACCTGCAGGACCGGCGCGATCAGCTGCAGGATGGGGGCGATCAGCCCCAGCAGTTGGGCCACGGGCGGCAGGATCGCCTGCGCGATGGTGGAGATGACGGGCATGAGCGGCGCCAGGATGTCGTTGCAGATCACCGTGAGGATCTGCGTGATGGGCGGCAGCAGGGTGCCCGCCAGCAGGGAGAGAAGGGACGCCAGGGGCGGCAGGAGGGTGGAAAGGAAGGTCCCGACCACTGGGATCAGGGGCCCTGCCACCTGGAAGACCAGGCCCAGAGCGTCACAGAACACCGGCAGCAGGTCGCTGCCCAGCTGTACCAGGATGGGCACGGCCTCAGACAGCCCGCCCGCCAGCAGGTCCACCAGCTGCATGAGTATGGGCTCAATGGTGGGCCACGACTCGATGATGGTATTGAACAGCGTGGTCAGGACGGGTGTGAACTTCGCGCCTGCGCTGGCCAGGAAGTCGGCCCAGATCCCCTTGACTCCCTTCAGGCTGTTGGTATAGGACCCAGCGGTCCGGGTCACGTCCTGCTGGGCGTCGGAGGTCTGGGCCAGGATGGCGTTGAAGCGGACCTGTACCTTGGTGGCCTCATCCAGATCGTTGAAGGTCCCCTGGATCCCCATGCCCAGCATGGACTGCTTCAGGGCGGCCTCGTTGAGGACGATGCCCATGGTCTTCAGGCCCTCGGTCTCGCCCATGAGGCCGGAGCGCAGCTTGCCGAAGGCGTCTTCGTCCGCCAGGTTGTTGAAGCTGGCCAGGTCGTAGGAGAGGCTGGTCATCATCTCGGACATTTGGGCGGCCTGTTCCGCTCCCATGCCGATGCCGGTGAAGATGGCGCCGGAGTCCGCCAGGAAGCCCTTGACCTCGTTCTTGCTCCGGTGCGCCGCGGAGGCAAAATTCTCCGCCCACGTTTCCGTGGAAACAGCCGCGTCCTTGAATACCGTGTTGAACTTGGAGGAGGTCTCCTCCGCGGAGGCCGCCGCGTCGATGGCTGCGCCGCAGAAGTCCTTGACCGCGCCGGCGGCCTTTTTGATCACCGCAACAGTGGCGGCGACCACGGCCAGCTTTTTCAGGCTGTCCACCAGGCTGTCGCCCGCACCGGCTCCCTTTTTACCCATCTTCTCCAGGTCATCCCCGGTCTTCCCGGCTTCTGTGCCCAGACCTTCCGTTTCTCTCTGCGCGTCCAGCAGGGCGCTGCTCAGGGTGGCCTTGATGGTCTGGATGGGATGCCGGAAGGCGCTTCCCATATCCTTGGCCACACTCCTGGTGGCTGCCCCCATACCCTTGACCTTGCTCTGGACGCTGGAGAAGGCTGCTCCGATCCCGGTACGTAAGGTTTTGGCCAGGCTGTCGCCGGACTTGATGCTCTCCAGCATGGCGCTGCGCACGCTGCTCCCCATCTTCGTGCCCGCGCCGGATACCGAGTGGAAGGCGGAGGATGCGTGCGTACCGATGTCCGAGAGGCTGGTGCCGATCTGCTCCAGCTCCTCCGCCGTCCGTTCCGCCTCCTCCTGGACCTGCTTCTGCTTTTCGTTGAGCTGGTCCAGGGGCGCAGTATCCGTACCGAACCGCACCCCGAAGGATAAACTGCGCTGGTCCGCCATAGATACCCCCCCTTACTTTTTGTTCTGCAGTTCCTTCAGGTGCTTGACAAACAGCTCCTTGGCGGCCACGCATTCGTAATACTCGGCCAGATCCATGGCGGCCAGCGCCTCATAGGTCAGACCGTCGCCGTCAAAGAGCAGGAACCAGAACTGCTTATTTTGCTGTGCCCGGCGCTGTGCCTGCGCCGGATCGCTTTCCCGGGCGAAGAAACCGTTCGATCTCCCGGATCAGCAGCTCCGGGGTCTCGATGTCCTCCGCCTCCTCAAAGGCCTTCAGGCCCTTGGCGGTCACCGCAGCCGGGCTGACCACCACATTTTTGAAGAGAATGTCCATGTACCGGGCTGTGTCCCGGGTCCCGCTGCCGGTCATACCGCAGCGGTCGTTCTGCTCAAAATACCACTGGGGGGAAACGCTCTGCAGTTCATAGTCCACACCCAGAACGTTCACTGTCTCGTGTCTCGCCATCTTGGATCGAAACCACCTTTCCGGAATGTTGGGAGGGCATGTGAGCATGCCCTCCCGGTCGTATTTTGGTAATGTGCCCCGCATCTGCGGCGGCACGTGCCGGCGTCCCACGCCTTACTCCCGGAACTCCATCACCGGCACGTGGATGGAGACCTCGATGCCGGCGGCGTCATTCCCGCCTTCGAACTTGGGCACCTTCAGGACCCGGCAGTCTGTATGGGAGATGATAAAGCCGCCTTCCTCGTTGGCGTTGCGGAGTGTTACCGCCACCTGCTTGCGCTGCTGGGCCAGCCGGCGCATCCGGGACAGGGATGCAGACGTGGAGAAGAGGGAGAACTTAATGGTGCCGGAGCGGTCCGCATTGCAGACATATACCGTGTCACCCTGGATGCCGGTTTTGGGCGTCACATCGTCCCCGGTACGCTCGGCGCTGATGCTGCTTCCGTCCGCGTAGCCGGTGATGACGCTCCCGTCCACCAGCAGGGTGATCTTTTCAGGATCGAATACCATAGTCAGATACCTCCTTTATCAGCTTGCGGAGCCGGTCAGGGACACGGTGAGCACGCCGGTGACCTTTACGCCGTGGACGCCGCCCCGCAGAGTGGCCTCCCAGGGGATGGGCGGCATGATCCGGTTCCGGGCCTGCTCTTCCGTGGCGTCCGCCCGCCTGGGGATGGTCACGGTATATGCGCCGCTCCCGTCCTGCTTCAGGATGACGCCGTTTGCCACGGCCTCATCCAGCGCCGCGATTACCTGTTCGGCCACCATAGTGAAGCCCTGGTCATCGTAGCCCACGTGCTCTGTGTCCACGAACAGGTTGACCAGTCGGGTGCGCATGGTCTCCTTGATCTGCCAGCGACTGATCACCGTGTCGATGAAGTCGCCGTCCGTACAGACGCCCTCGCTCATGTACGCCCGGCCATGATTGGAGATGTAGATGTTGCAGCGGCCCTCCAGCAGCTCCTGCAGGTCTACGCCCTTCTCGTCTGTGGCAGGAATGCCATAGAGTTCCTTCCACTTCCAGGTGACTGAGGCAGGATAGTTGGGCGCCACCCGCCCGACCCAGGCCGCGGGGATATGGGAGTTGGCAGCGTCGTGGTTGTAGCAGACCACGGTCTGCCGGTTCCCCTTCAGGGCGGTTGTGACAGCCGCCTTGTCCGCCGTTTGGACGATCAGCAGCTTCTCCGCCTCCACCTGCCCGGCCTCCAGCTGGGCTAGGGAGAGCACGGTGCCGCTGCACCATGCGGACAATGCGGAGATCATGGCGGTATTCGCAACGGTAGGCAGCAGGAAGTACCACTCGTCCTGGGTCTCCCGCAGGGTATCCAGGGCGGCGGTGACTGCGGAGGGCTGGGCGTCCGAGGCTACGCCATACACGGCCACCTTTTTGATCCGGCCAGGACAGCTCTCCAGCTTGACCTGATCGAACAGGGCCCTGGCCGCCAGCGCCGTCAAGGAACTGGACGCAGGGAAATCCACCGCGACGGCTTCTGCGCTGCTGTACTCCTTATAGGCGGACTCGCCTTCGAAGGAGAGGATCAGGGGCAGCAGTGTGGGTTTCTCTTGGGCGGCGGTGTCCAGGCTGATATAAACAACGATGTCTTGCAAGTCTCATTCCTCCTTATGGTAGGTAACGGGCACCGGCCGGATGGCCGGGGCGGCACGGACGTCTTCACGCTCATAACGCAGCAGTACATCAAAGCCATAGCGCCGGTCCGTCTCATCCACACCGAAGGCGCTTCGGCTCTGGGTGTTCTCCACCCGGATCACTACCACGCCCTGGGCGGCCAGGCTGCGCTGCCCGGCGAACAGGAAGAAGCCCTGGGCCCTGTCCGCCAGCTCCAGCGCTTCATCGTCCCCACTGATGCGATGCCCGTCCGGTCCGTCCCGGTCCAGGCTGCAGGCGGTGAAGCTGAAGGACGCCTGGGCCTCCTCGCTGCGCCGCTGAGTAAATGCGTCGGCGCCGGGCTCGCCCTCGTTGAAGAGGTTGGCCGGGCCGGGGATATGCTGCTGGATACTCTGATAGTAGAGGTAGGGGTACTCTGCCTCCGGCATGACCTGATCGGACAGAACCACCTTTGGCCCGCCCAGGTAGGCGTACAGCTCCTGTACCAGCAGGTTGCGCAGCTCCTTCTGTGTCATTTTGGCGCCGCCTCCCCCTTACGCTCCACTACAAACCGGCGCAGGGGATGGATGGCGCCGTGGTCCAGGTCGCCGGTCACCGTGTAGGTGACGCCGCTCTCCGGGTCGTACACCCGGCTGCCGACGCCCAGGGCGTGGCCGTTGGTATAGATCTTACGGCTGTTCCGGGTGAAGGTCCCTTGGGGCGCCTGCTGCCAGTCGTCTTCGGATACGACCAGTACAACGCCCTGAAAGGGGATCCGCTCCGGCTCGCTGCGCACCCACTGGCCGCCATGGTCCGGATCGTAGCGCCCGGGTCCCGCCCGCAGTTCGACCAGCTCGTGCAGGATGCCCCGGGGCAGCATGGGTTTTCCAAAGGTCCTCATAGTCCAGTCACCTCATATGTGATACTGTCCCGCAGCCGCCCGGTCTGTACCAGGGGCGTGGTCTTCCCCGGCGCGCTGGCCAGGGTAATATTGCCCTTGGCCGGCTGCACCGTGCGCATGTACTTCTTGATCATGGCCACGGCCGCCGTGCCGATGTTGTGGCACGCCTGCTCTGCCGTCAGCTCCCCCAGCACCACCCGGCGGACCGCGTTCTCGCAGGCCTTTGCCAGAAGGTCCTTGTTCCCGTCGTACCCGGCCCGGATGAAGGACCGCTCCGGGATGGTCACGGAAGGCAGCAGCAGGTACAGAAACTCCAGACCGGTCTTCCCCTTGTCCCGGACCAGGAAGCGGTCCTCGCCGTTATCATAGGTCCACAGGTCGTTAAAGTCCCGGGGGCTGCGCCCCCTCGCTCTGGGGGAGAGGGGGATGGCCAGGTTCTTTGCGTTTCTGGGGTGGATAGTGGCGCCAAACTCATGGACGGCGGCGATCTTCAGCAGCTCGCCGCCCGCGCTGCTCAGGATACCCACATGGATCTCCGCCTGGGCCAGCTGAGCCAGCTCTGCCTTTGTCCGCTCATACCAGGGCGTCCAGTCGTCCCGCTCTACTGTAACGTGCCTCATACCCACACCCGCTTATACTGGTTGATGATCTCCTGCCAGGAGGATGGGGTGTCCTCGGACCACTCCCAGCGCACGTCCGAGATGGAGAAGGCCTTCAGGCCGGCAGAGCCGCCGGTTTCCAGCTTCCCGAAGGCGTACTGGACCATCTCCTGGACCAGCCCCTCCAGATCCGCCGGCAGGTCCGCCGGCTCCTCCTCCGTGGCCTCCCATGGCAGGATATAGCCCGCGGTGTATTTCACCTCAATATTCCGGCTCCCGGCCACAGGGTCGCCGGTGAGCCCCTGGGGATAGCCGTAGTAGGTCCAGCCGTCATCCTTGCAGATCACCCCGGCGCGGCCCTGCGTGGCGATATCATACAGGCCGGGGTCGATCTCCTCCCCGGCCTGCTTGATAGATGCCACGCGCACGATAGGGTAGTGCTCCACCAGGAGGTACTGGCTGCCTGTGCCCTTCAGCCGCTCCACGTAGTCGCTCCGACGCAGCTTCCGCCCCAGGGCCCGCTCAACGGAGGCGGACGCCTGGTTGATCAGCTGGATCAGCATGCCGTCAGAGCCGGTGTCCTCATCCGACAGGCCCAGCGCCGCCTTCAGTGCCGGCAGCGTGGTCAGGGCATTGGTCCGCAGCGTGGCCGTGCCCATGCCTTATTCCTCCACAGGCATCCGGGCGGGATCACCCAGCACCAGGGCGTAGGTGGCTGCGGCACTGCCGCCCGGCGTTACGGTCACCTTGATGTACTGCTTGCAGCCCACCAGGTCCAGCTCCACCGCCACCAGCTCGTTTTGACCGACGGCGATGCTGCTGAGATCCCGGCCCATGGCCACACGTTCATCCGCCACTGCCGTAAAGGAGCCGCCCGCTGTGTCGCACTCGGTGACGGCCACAGCCAGCGTTCCGGCCGCGCTTGCACCTGCGGCGAGGACAGCCGACAGATACCCCTTGCGGTCTACGGCTTTGCCGCTGGTATAGGGCATGGCCTTGATGCTTCCATACAGGTTTCGTTTCATAGCTTCGCTTGCCTCGCTTTCTCATATCCGGCCCTTACGCGCCGGTCTTCAGGCCCTTGCCAATGACGAAGGACTCTTCATGCCGCACGCCGAAGTCATGCAGGTCGATGATCCGCAGGATGGTGCAGTCCTGATCCACCGCGCTGACCGTCTCGCCGTTCTCATCGGTGATGGTGCCCTCGCGGAACATCTCGCTCTCCATGCTGCCCTGGCGCCCGATCATAAATTCGCTCCAATTGCCCAGCACAATGTCCGTGGGCCGGCCGGAGGCGGCACTCACCGGGATCTGGTTGCTCACCGCAAATTCATGCCCGTTCAGCTTGCCGGCGTCCATCTGATCCCGGTAGAGATACAGACCGGACGCCGCCTGTACCACATTGTAGAAGGCCTCCCAGGCAAAGCCATTGATGGCCCAGCCCAGTTTGCTGGTGTCTGCGTTGTTCTGCAGGAGCTTTGCCAGCAGCTTGCCCGTGGTCCCTTCATTCGGGGCCGCGTTCAGTTCCACCGTGGGGATGTCCATGTTGAACAGGCCCATGGGCTCAAACTCCGTGCCCTTCCCCAGAAAGGCCGCACGGTCCATGGCCAGGGCCATGGCGGTAGTGGCGTCGTTCAGGATCGTCTGATCTGCGCCGTAGGCGTTGGACCGGATCAGGTCGTTGCTGATGATCACCTTGCACATCAGCTTCTTGCTGGACAGCCGCACATTGCCGAACTTCGCCTTGGACGCCTTGGCCTTGCGCAGCTCGCCCACATAGGACGCGCTGACGCCGCTGGTCATCTTGGGCAGGTTCAGGTTGCCCCGGTCCATGGGCAGGGTGGAGGCGCCCAGCTTCAGCACGATGGCCTTATCCCGCAGCAGGGGGATGATCTCGCTGGCGTACACCTCCGGCACCAGATAGCCGCCGTCCGTTGGGCTGGTGACGCTCATCGCTTTGATCTGCTTTTCCAGGAAGGCGTCTCCATACTCCTTCCGGGCGATGTGGGCGGCGTGGTCATAGTCCTTGTTGGCCCGCATCATGCACTTCTGATACCGGACCCAGCCGATGCCGGCGGGCAGGGTGGACTTCTCCTCCTTGGGCGCGCCCCCCGCATTTAGGTAGATCTCCGCATACTTGCGCTGTACAGCGGCCAGCTGGGCGGCGCTCTTAACCTCCTTGACGTCCTTCTCGCCGGCGGCCTTGGTCTCGTCCGCCCTGCAGTCCTCCTTCGTCTCGTCCACGGGAGGCGTCTCCTCCTTGATCTCGTCCTCCTCCGGCGTCATGGCCTTCAGGGCCTTTACGGCGCCGGCCTCGGCCGCCTGCTCCAGCAGGGCCTGCAGCTGCTCCTGGGTCAGGCCGGTCTCGGTGGTCTGCTCCTTGGTCTCCTTGCTCTTGGTGTCTTTCGGTTCCATAGGTTTTTTGCCTCCTTTATAGCTTTCGATCCGCGCCTCAGTGTTGGCGGGATAGTTCACGATGCTGATCTCCAGCAGATCCAGCTTTGTCAGATGCCGGACCTGCTGCTCGTCAATGTAATACTCCAGGGCGATATAGCCGATGGACATCTGGTCCAGCACCCCGTCACGGATGAGCTGCCGGTAGTCCCGGCCTGCGGTGGTGTCGCTGATCTGGCCCTTCACATACAGGCCGATGCTATCCTCCCGCAGCTCCAGGGTCCGGCCCAGGGGCTCCTTCCTGTCCTCATGCTGCCCGAAAATGAGCACCCCGGCGGAAGCGGCGCCGGTGGCCAGTGTCTCGGCAAACGCGCCGGGCTCCACCACGTCGCCGTCCAGATCCACCACGTTGAACACGGAGGCGTGGCCGGTGAAGATGCCCTGGTCGTCCACGCCTTCCATCTTGAATTGCAGGTATTTCATCCTGTCGCCTCCTCAAAATCACCCGGCAGCAGGTCGCACCGGCAATTACAGACCTCGGACGGGTCTGCCCCAGGCTCTCCCGGATACAGCAGCCCGTTGGAAAACCGCTCATAGATGGGGATGGTCTTGGGGTAGATGTTCCGGTGGCTGTCCCGCACATCCGAGTCCCCGGCGTCCATCCAGGTCTTCGTCCGCACGCCGCCGTATTTCATCTGCTCAAAGCTCCCGGCCTGCAGGCTTGTGTGGGCCTCGCTCAGCGCGATGGACGCCGCACGCTCCGCCTGGACCTTGGGCATATGCTCCTGCACCCGCTTGACCAACTGGGCCGTGCTCTCGCCCGCCTCCAGGCCGTCTGCCAGGGAGGAAGCCAGCTTGTCCCGGGTGGTGGCGTTGATCCCCTTCACCCGTTCCAGACCATACTGCCGCAGGTAATCCGTCAGCCGCGGGGCCTGCAACGCCTTGATCCCAAAGGCCTCCTCCATGGACCTGGCCCCCGCCTGGAAGGCTTCCTCCCACACGGGATTCAGCACAGCCGCCAGCGCCTCGTCCTGGGCGTTCCAGTCGATCAGCTGCTCCAGCGCCTCCTTTGCAAGACGCCGGGCCGCCTCGATGTCAAAGGTCAGGCCCAGGCCGGACTGGATGCGCTGCCGGAAGTCCTCCCGGCTGTCCTTGTGCCCACGCCTCATGGCCGCCACGACCTCCGCCGTCTGTCCATCAAAGAACCGCTGGAGGCTCTGCCTGGCCGCACGTTCCTGCACAGCCAGCAGCTGCGCCCGTTCCCGGCGCGCCAGCTGCATCCTGCGCCGGCTGTTTCCCTTTATGCCGGGCAGAGGCTCCTGCTCCGGCGCGGCGCCGTCCCCGATGATCTGTTCCGCCTTGGTGCGGTCAAAGGGGAACGCGGCCGTAATGATCTCAATGGCGGATTCCCGGTCCAGCTCACCCAGCGAGACGCTGCGGGCGATCTGCACCAGGCTGGTCACCTGCGCGCCGTTCAGCGCGATGTCCTTTGCCGCCGCCAGCTGCTCCGTCTCCTCGGCCTGCGGTCCAGCCGGCGTTTCCGGCGCCGTGCCGGGCGGCGCTGCCTCCGATACCGCAGAGGCGGGCGTTTCCGTTTCGCCGGCACTTATGCGCGCGCTTTCTGTCAATTCCTCCGGCCTCGTCGGCAGGGAGGCATACGGCACGAACAGCACCTGGCCCGCACCATTCGGCAGCGGGTCGAACCCGTTCTGCTCCCGCCACTCGTCCACCAGAATCGCGCTGCCGCTCAGGCCCGCGTTGGACATCTGAAGCCGGAACTCTGTATCCTCCGGCACGATGTCGTCATACTCCCACAGAAGATCCTCGCCCCAGAAAGGGAGAAGCTGGGCGTTGATGGCGTCCTGCCGCGCCAGCAGCCGGGGTGTCAGCACGTTCTCCGCGTAGATGATCTTTGCCTGGGTGGCCGTGGCACGGTTGCTGTTCTCCACGATGCCCAGGATCTCCGGCGGCACCCCGAAGTGGGCGTTCACCGCATCCCGCAGGTCCTTCCGGCTCTCCGTGAAGTCCATCTCTCGCTGGCTGTCCACCAGCTTGTTCACCGTCACGTCACGGGGGATGATCCCCATTTTGTGGCTGTTTCCCACACCACGGTGCCGGTCGTTCCACGCCGCGGTGAAGCGGTCGTATTCGTCCTTTGTGATGCCCGGCGCGGACATCAGTACAGGCGGCGTGGCGTCGTTGAAGAAGAACTTCTTGGCCCACTTCGCCATATACTCGTCTGTCTCGATCTCGTCCGCCACCGGCTCTGCGTCACCCAGCCCGCGTCCATAGGGGTCCAGGGGGTTCAGCTGCCGCACGATAAACATATCCGCTACCGGCACCAACCTCTGAAGGCCGTCCCGGCTGCGGATGGTGTAATAGGGGAAATCCAGCCGGGGGATGTCCGCCACCCAGTGGGGTGGGATGGGCCACAGCTCCGCAGGGTACCCGGCCGCATCCCGTTCAATAACCGCCTGCCCTTCGCCCTTGATCATCAGGTACGTCTCGTGCAGCTTCCAGAAGGCGCTGCGCGTCATGTACGGCAGGGGATTGGGCCGGGCCATGAAGTTCAGGAACGGGTGGTCCGTGATCTCATCCTTGTCCCCATTGGCTTTTACCCGGAACAGCTTTCCGGACACGTTGGAAAGATCTGTGGAGATCTTCGTCACCGGGGACAGCCGTGGGCTTTTGCCATAGGCCTCCAGAAACTCCTGGCTGTTCCGGTCCGGCGGGCTGGTCCACCGGGAGGCAAAGAACCGCGCCATCCCCTCCGGCCTGCCGCTCACCGCCGCCTTGATCGCCGCTATTCTCCAGCCCATAGGCTGTCCCTCCTCTCTCGGGCAGACCGTTCCGCCCTATACCCACCAGATGTCAAGCGTACCCCTCCCTTCGCGCTCCTGGATCGTCTCGGCAATCCCCGTCGTGGCGTCCGGGGCGTCGTCATGCTTGTTTTTACCCGTCTTCTGATAACTGATCATAGCCGCGTAATACTTCGGCCACCGCCGGGTCCAGCCCTCTGGAAACAGCAGGTGCTGCATCACGAAGGTGGCCCCTGTCATGATCCGGGCGTGCTTGTTGGCCCCCTGGTGGAACCACTCCACGTTCACGCTCCGGGTTTGGTAGATCTCCCACAGCAGCCGCTCCACGTTCCGGGCAAAGCCCCGGCCGCCGTTGTTGCTCTCGATCCGGGCTGTCGCCACATGGTTGGACGCCAGCTGCTCCGCCGTCTTCGGCTCGGTCTGCTCCATGGGGGCGTCCGTCATCAGCACATCCAGGATGTACCCCTCGCCCTCATACACGCCGGCCACAATGGACACCAGGTCGTCCGCGCCGGTGTCCGCCGTGTCCGTGTAGCTGATGATCTCGCCAAATGCCGGCTGCCCCGCCTCGTCCCGGGGGATGTCCGTATAGGTGCGGAAGCTGGTGTACAGCTTCCCCTTGATGTCCACCGGCTCCTGCTGGTAGTTGGCGTCCGCGATCTCCGCACTGGTCAGCCGCCGCTTCTTCTGATAGCTTTTGAAAGACAGAAGGGCAGGGCAGAGCATGGTCCCCCGGCTCTCGTCCAGGCAGGCCCGCCGGCAGAACACAAACCAGTCGTCTCCGTCCTCGCTCTCCAGCAGACGGCCGCACAGGTCCTTCGTGCTCCACCGGGTCATGACAAGGATCTGCATCCCGCCCTCCTCGATACGGGAGAGGAAGGTGTCCGTGTACCAGCTCCACTGCTCATCCAGCACCCGGTCGTTGAAGGCCTCCTGGTCGTTCTTGATGGGGTCGTCAATGATGCCCATGGAGCAGCCGATGCCGGTGATGGTGCCGCCGAAGCCTGTGGCCAGGTAGTTGAAGAATTGCCCCTCCAGGCTCCACAGCTGCGCCGCCGCGTCCCCCTGCTTGACCCGTGTGCTGGGAAACACATCGTGAAAGATGGGCACCTTGCTGTCCAGCTTGTCCGCGTCGATCCCGTCCCGCACATTCCGGGCGAACCGCCCGGCCAGGATATCGTTGTACGACACAGAGATCACCCGCGTCTCGTTCCGCCTCCCCATACACCACTGCACGAACAGTGTCAGGGTATAGGACTTCCCGTGCCGGGGCGGCAGGTTGATCATCAGGTTCCGGTATGCCTCGCCAGTCTTGGGATTGATCAGCCGCCCCTCGAAGATGCCCTGCAGGGTGTCACACAGGTCCCGCTGGTAGGGCCGGTCATCCCGGTAGAACTTCGGGTTCATCAGTTTGCAGTATTCGTAGAAGGTCGTCTGGGCGGCCAGGATGCGGCCGTCCACGATGCCCTCCGGATTGAGCAGTTCCTTCAGCTCCGTCAGATCCCGCATGGCCGCGCCTCCTCTCTTGGGCCTGTGGGCCGCTCTAAACGCGTTGTGACGCGTTAAACGCTCTGATGGCGGGAAAGGACACGTCCGGCCCCTCGGGGCCCGCCTGGGCGTTCTCCCGCCTTTCTTCCTTGCATCACCATGCCCCGGTACGATCACGCACCGGGGCATGGCAACGAAAGGAGGTGCCGGGCCCGTGGAGTGGTCCCCACGAATGGGCTGGCCCGGGTATTGTCATTGAGTATGCTTCGCCACCACCGACCTTCCGGGCGGTGCTGCATGCCGGGGCTATGTCC
>NZ_JBCOAQ010000036.1:0-24790 GCF_040226735.1 Intestinimonas sp. RTP31139st1_F5_RTP31139_211217
CTCCTACAAAATTCAGAGAGGCATCCATGTGCACCTAATTCAATTTTTTATGTGTCCAGAATTCTGGGTACATATCACTTCTTCGGAAGCCGGGCCTCGTTTTCTTGCTTTTGTCAAAAAAGGTCCACCATAGCGGAATCCACCACATGGAAGTGCTCCCGCATCATGCGCGCTGCCTCCACTCCGTTTCGATCCTGGAGGGCCAGCACGATCCCCTGGTGAGTATCCTGGAGCCGCTTGCGATACCCCTCATCCAGCATCATTTTTTCCCGCATATGACTGATAAAGCTGTCCACTGTCTCGCTCATAGCCCGCAGAATAACCATAATGAGCTGATTCCCCGCCGCCTCGCCGATGAGGTAGTGCAGACGCTTATCCAGTGCGGCGCTCTTTTCCAAATCATTTTCATCCCGGAGCTGCCAGACGATATCCTCCAGCTCGCTGAGCTGCGCGGGGCTGACCCGCTCGGCCGCCAGCAGCACGGTCTGGCTCTCCAAGCCCTGCCGCAGTTCGCTCACCTGGCGATAGTCGGTCGCCCCCAGCAGCATCATCATCTGGGTGGACTCCGCCAGATTTTTTTCAATGTCGCAGGAGACGAAATTTCCCGCCCCCTGGGTGCTGGAGATGAACCCCATCAAGCTCAGTGTCCGCAGCGCCTCCCGCACGGAATTGCGCCCCACGCCGAGCTGCTCGGCCAACTCCCGTTCCGGGGGCAGCTTTTCTCCCTGCTTCAGGTCGCCCTTTAAAATTTCACCTTTGATATAGCTGATGACCCGCTCATAGGCCTTTCCTTGCTGCACGCTTTCCTCTTTCATTCTTTTCCTTCCGCTCTTTCCTGCGTTTTTACGCTTCTCCCCCGTGGGGGCCCGGCTCTCCGGCCTCTCTGTCTCCAGCGTCCCCACGCAAATCAGAGCCGCAGATCGGTCCACCCACATTTGAAAATGGTATTACCTATTTGTTTTTTATTATACCACAAACTTTTCAAAAGGCCATACCCTTTCGGCTTTTTTCCATTTCCTTTTCTCCCCGGGATCGTTCAGGAGATTCCGAACGATCCCATCCGCCCGGGAGGTCCGGCCGGTCACGAGGGCAGAATACTCTGTCGCATTTCGTCGGTCGGGAACATAGGATATTTCTGCGGAGGCTCTCCGCAATATTTGAGATGGAGGAACAGGTTATGTGCTGGAGCAATTCCAATTGGTGCGGCTGCGGATGCAACCGCTGGGACTGTGGGTGCGGCTGCACCGGGAATGGATCTGGAAATTCCAGCGGAAGCGATCCCACCTGGCGCTGCCGCTGGGTCTGCACGTCCAACTGGTCCACAAATTCCACGGCCCTGACCGACGCCGCTTCCGATTTGGCGACGACGGACAGCCTGCCCTTCGGCGCGGACTTCTTTACGGGGGATTCCGGCTGCGGCTGCAGCGGCTGATCCGACACAGCAAAAATGCCTGGGGCGGTACGCCGCCCCAGGCATTTTCAATCTGTCGAAAGAGATGGTTCCGGAAAGAGCGGACAGGTTCCCGCGTTTTCACTTGCCCTCTGTCACCAGGTGGACCAGGACTTCCACCATCTTCTCCAGGGCATACACGGGAATATACTCCATAACGCCGTGGAAGTTGGCGCCGCCCGTGGAGAGGTTGGGGCAAGGAAGGCCCATGTAGGAGAGCCGCGCCCCGTCGGTCCCGCCCCGGATGGGAACCTCCATCGCCTCCACACCGGCCTTCTGGAAGGCCGCCCGGGCCCGGTGGACGAGATACATATGGGGCTCGATCTGTTCCCGCATGTTATAGTAGGAGTCCTTGAGCTCCACCTGCACGGCGGTGGGGCCATACTTCTCATTGAGATAGGCCGCGATCAAATTCATCCGCTCTTTCCGCGCCTCGAAGCGGACACGGTCGTGATCCCGGAGAAGAAAGCTCAGCCGGGTCTCCGTCTCGTCCCCCTCCATCCGATTGAGATGATAAAAGCCCTCGTATCCCTCGGTGTGGGCGGGGGTTTCCGCTGGGGGTAGCATACCGGCAAACTCCATGGCAATGAGGCAGGCATTCTTCATCTTGTTTTTGGCCGAGCCGGGGTGGATGTTGAAGCCCCGGATGGTGACCCGGGCCGAGGCGGCGTTGAAGTTCTCATACTCCAGCTCCCCCAGCTCTCCGCCGTCCACGGTATAGGCCGCTGCAGCCCCAAAGCCCTCCACATCAAAATGGTCCGCGCCGCTGCCCACCTCCTCGTCGGGCGTGATGCCCACGGCAATCCGCCCGTGGGGCAGCTCCGGATGATTGACCAGGTATTCCATGGCGGTCAGGATCTCGGCCACGCCGGCTTTGTCGTCCGCTCCGAGGAGGGTGGTCCCGTCTGTGACGATCAGGTCCCTGCCCACATACTTTTTCAGACTCTCAAAGTCCGCTTCCCGCATGATCACGCGCTCAGAGAGGGGGATATCTCCCCCCTCGTAATGGATGATCTGCGGTTTGACGCCATCCCCCGGCGCATCGGGCGAGGTATCCATGTGGGCGATGAGCCCCACGCAGGGGATACCCTCACAGCCCGCGGTGGCCGGGAGCCAGCCGTAAACATAGCCGTACTCGTCCATCTTTGCCCCGTGGAGCCCGATCTCGGTGAGCTCCTGCGCCAGCGCCGCCCCCAGAAGCTTCTGCTTGGCGGTGGTGGGTACCGTGTCAGAGTCCTCTGCGGACTGTGTATCAAAGGAGACATACCTCAAAAAACGTTCTATCACATTCATACCGTCAGGTCCTTTCCAGTCCGTCCCGTAATCCCGCCGCTTTGCCTATTGACGCGGCGGTGCGGGCAGACTACACTGAGTAAAGTGGTTTTTTTAGTTTATCACAAAAGGAGCTCGATTGCTATGGCCTTGCGAGAGGAATTTTCTTATCCTTCCAGTGACGGACGGCATCAGATCCATGCCCTTCGGTGGCTGCCGGAGGAGAGCGGCCCCCGGGCCGTGGTCCAGTTGGTGCACGGGATCTCAGAACATATGGGCCGGTACGACAGCTTTGCCTCCTATCTGGCGGATCACGGTTTCGCCGTGGTGGGCCATGATCATCTGGGCCACGGGAAAACCGCCCGTGGGCGCCGGGAATACGGCTTTCTGGGCGAGCAAAACGGCTGGACCTATCTGGTTCACGACGCCCACACCCTTCGGGAGCTGACGGGGGAGCGGTTTTCCGGTCTCCCCCACTTCCTCATGGGGCACTCCATGGGGTCCTTTGTGGTCAGGACCTATCTCATCGACTATCCCGGCACTGTGGATGGCTGCATCCTCTCCGGCACCGGGCAGGAGCCGCCCTTTCTGGTGGCCTTCGGCCGCGGACTCTCCGGCCTTCTGCTCCGCATAAAGGGCGGGAACCACGTAAGCGGGCTGGTCACCGCCCTGTCCCTGGGGGCGTATAACCGCCAGTTTCGGCCCACCCGCACCAGCGCCGACTGGATCAGCAGGGATCAGGCCGTGGTGGATGCCTACGTCCGAGACCCCATGTGCCGCTTCGTCCCCACTGTGGGCATGTTCCACGACATGATGGAGGGGCTCCAGTTCATCTCGGACCCCCGAAATCTCAGGCGCATGGATCCCTATACGCCGGTCTATCTCTTTTCCGGCGACGCCGATCCCGTGGGTTCCCGTGGAAAAGGCGTGCGGAAGGTCGCGGGCTTTTTCCGTGAGTCGGGATGCCGGGACGTGACGGTAAAGCTCTACCCCGGGGGGCGGCATGAGATGCTCAATGAGATCAACCGCGATACTGTCTACCAGGATGTTCTCGACTGGCTGGAGCTCCATATCATGACAAAGGAGGGCGGCTGAGCCGCCCTCCTTTGTCATGACCCTGCACATTTTTACTGGGCGTAGCTCCCATAGTAGTCGATCATCATGCCGTCCAAATTCTGCCAGTCCGTGCCCACCATTTCATAGACGTTCTCGTCATTGAGCTTGAGCTGGATGATACAGGACTGCTCCGTCTCATATCCCACGTCGGGCAGCAGCCCCCGGACAAGCGCAATGACCTTGTCCGCATACCGGGCCTCCAGGGCCTCATACTCCGCATCGGACATCGCGTTGATCTGCTCGTCACTGGTGATGCCCGCAGAGGCGGCTACCTCTATCCAAACCGTGTCCAGATCGGCGGTGTTTTGAAATTGCACCATGAGATCCATGGGCTCCACCAGCACCTCCACGGCAAAGTTGCCGTTGTCCAGCTTGCTGGCGGGCTGGACCGTATATTTACACTTGGCGTAGATCTCCTTGTAGAGCTCGACCACCTTCTCCTTGGTCTCATCGGAAGGGTAGATGCTGGCGAAGTCCATAAACCAGTCGGCTTCGGCACCCAGGTTCCACTCATAGTCCTCCGCAGCCTCCGCCTCGGTCATGTCCATCAGCTTGAGGTAGTCCTCGTTGTACTGCCCCAAATAGGTGGAATCGATCTGACCCTTGACGTACACGGTGGCGTCGTCCTTTGTGACCCCGCCGCAGGCGGCCAGGCCGGCTGTCAAAACCGCCGCCGCCCCAAGGACGGCGATCCGCTTGCTGATTTTCATGCTGTCTCCTCCAATATTTTCTCTTTTTCTTCACTTTCCCAAAAAAGCAAATGCATCTCACTCTTTCGCCCCGCGCCGTGTCAAGGTTCGCCGACCGTTCTACCCGAGCAATAGATATGCGGCGCCGGAAAGGAGCAGGGAAAGCAGTGCAAAGGCCAGACCCACCCCCAAAAAGGAGGCGATCACCACAGCGGTCTTTTTGAGGGCGGCGTTCACTTCGATCCCAAGCAGCGTGGTGACCGCGCCGAACAGCACGCAGAGCGCCGCCACCACGGCCAGCCCTGCGGCGGCGCCCCGCAGGTCGGCGGGGCTCAGCGTCATGTGCGTGCTGATGGAGAACACCAGGTAAAGGCAAAGTACGCCCCGGAGAATTCCAAGCCCCCGCAGGCGGAACAGTCCGCTGAAAAAACCGGAGCAGGCCGCCCCCAGAAGGGCCAGGGGCCCCCTGCGCGCCCCCAGGGCTCCGGCGAGCCGGGTGCCGGCGGAGCGAAATACCTCCGGCGTAATCAGCCTCAGAATCAGGAGAATGGCGGCCACGCCCAGCACCATGGGGGCAATGCCCACAAAAAAACAGCCCAATCGCTGCCAGAGGCTTCCCGGGTCATAGGCGTACCGGACATACCCCAGAACACCGTCTGCGCGGCCCGCCACCGGGCGGAAGAGGGCCACCTCGGTCACCCGGACCCCAAACAGCCTGCACATGAGATAATGCCCCAGCTCATGGATTGGAGTCCCGGCCACGCCGGTAAAGAGGACCCCGCCCCATCCGAACAGGCGATAGAGAAGCTCCGTGCTTTTTCCCTCCACAAAGCCCAGCAGCAGTCCGCACACCACCAGAACTCCCACCGTGGCCCCAAAGGCTCCGAGGGCCCGCTTTCCCATGGTCTCCAGCATTGCCGTGCCTCCCCTTATTGTTCCAGCCGCTCCATCCACTCGGCCTCTTTGAAGCCGGTGAGCGCAAAGTTTTCTCCCACCAGAATGGGCCGCTTGACCAGCATACCGTCCGTGGCCAGAAGGGCAAATTGCGCATCCTCCGACATGCCGGGCAGCTTATCTTTGAGTCCCAGGGCCTTGTACTGGAGCCCGCTGGTGTTGAAGAACCGCTTGAGGGGCAGTCCGCTCATGGCGTGCCACCGCCGCAGCTCCTCCTCCGTGGGCTTTTCCAGCTTGATGTCCCGGGTCTCCGCCGCCACGCCGTGCGCATCCAGCCACGCCTTGGCCCTCTGACATGTAGTGCATTTGGGGTACCATACCAACAACATCTTTTTTCTCCTTTCCAAATTGCAGGCTCTGTCTGCAAATCGTCCACACGCCCCATTGCCGCCCCCGAGACGCCGTAATCAAAGAGGGCCTTTTCCATTATTCCTTCCCCCACACCCTCTCCGAGGGCGTCTCCCTCCCCGCGCGGAAGGGGCCATGCCGCGTCAGGCCTGATAGGTCAGCCGCGCCACGGTCCAGTTTTTCAGAATGGGGATCATCTTCTGTGCCGCCGCCCGGGCCCCCTCCAGGTCCTGCTCCCGGTAGTTGCCGCACTCGGCCTCGGAGGCGCCGGGGATGGGGCCCTCATAGCCCGCGATGAAGGCCATGGTCTCCCGGACCAGATCGATGGCCCGTTCCGGCGCCAGACCACGGACCAGAAAATAAAATCCTGTACGACAGCCCATGGGGCCCACATAGATCACCCGGTCCGACAGCGCCCCGCTGCGGACATAGGTGGCGAAGAGGTGCTCGAAGCTGTGAATGGCGCCATACCCCAGATACGTCCCGCTGTTGGGCCGCACCATACGGATGTCGTAGGTGGTCACATCTCCGTCCACGCGGGAGGTATACATTCCCTCAGTGAGCTTCCGATGGTCCACCTGAAAGCTGGCGATCTGTTTGAGTTCCATATGTTTTCTCTCCTTTTGGATTCTTCTCCTCCACAGAATACCACATTCGTTCCCCGCTGACAATAAAATAAGGGCGCCGCGGCATATGCGGCGCCCCCGTCACATCGGCTGTACACCTCAGCCCTCTCTTTGGTAGCGGACGCTGAAGGTACACTTGTCTCCGCGCGTGTAGGAGCGGGTAAACTCCACGGCCCTACCCTCCTCATCGTAGCTGACACTGCTGAGGACCAGCACGCCGCGGCCCGGCTCGACGTTCAGGAGCCGGGCATCCATGGGGTCGAGCTCTGTGATCTCCAGGCTTTGCTCCCTGCGCGCCACCCGGATGCCATAGAACTCCAGCGCCTCGTAGACCGAGAACACGCCCAGATCCACCTGTTTCAGGTTGGGAAGCAGCGCCTCCGGGATATAGGTCTCCTCCTGGGAGACCGGTTCGCCGCTTACATAACTGACCTGCTTGATGTAGTGGACCGGCTCACCCGGCGCGCAGCTCAGCAGCGCACCGTATACCACACCGGCGGGTCGCAGGGCCTTGACCAGCACCCTGCTCTCCGGCTTGGCCTGCATATTTTGCCGGAACCCGCCCACAGTCTCCAGATCGCGCTCCAGCTTGTCCCCCACCACAAAGATCCCTTTGCCCTGAACGCTCTTCAAGAGCCCCTCTCCGATCAGGGCTGAAATGGCGGAACGGACCGACAGCCGGTGAATCCCATAGGTCTCCGCCAGCGTACCCACCGACGGGATCGCCGTGCCAGGCGGATACTCCCCGCCCTCGATCTTGCCGCGGATAAGCTCCCGGAGCTGGAGGTAGAGGGGAGAGTTGGGCCCGATGGCCTCCTCATGCCTCATGGATGTCGCCTCCCCTCTCGGCGGCGTCCCGCCGCTTGAGCTCACTGGTGATCCGCAGGCGGTCCGGTCGGGCCGCAGCACGGCAGTACTCCAGCAGCTCACCGTTCTGGTCATAGGTCTGGCTGACGATCCAGAAGAGGGGTGCGCCCTCCTCGATGCCCATCAGCTCGGCCTCATCCGTAGTCGCATAGGTAATGCTCACCTTCTCCTCGCCCTGCTCAGGGATGAGACCGTACGCCTCCTCCAACACCGCGAAGAGAGAGCCGCGCTCCAGGTCCCATTTCTCCAGGCCCTCCACCCGCTCCGCAGGCAGGAAAGCCGTTTCCACCATGAGCGGCTCCCCGTCAACCATACGCAGGCGGGCCACCTTATAGAGCGGGTAGCCCAGCACCTGTCCAAACCGCTTGGCCAGCGTCTTGTCGCACTCGATCCGCTTCAGATCCAGCAGTCGGGTCGTGACCCTGCGTCCCTGCTCCGAGGCGGACCGGCTGAGCGACAAGAGACCCTGCAGGTTCCGGGTATATTTGCGCTGGGCCACATAGGTGCCCGCGCCCGGCCGTGAGCACAGCACGCCGTCCTTCTCCATCCGGGCCGTGGCGCTGCGCAGCGCCGACCTGCTCAGCCCCCACGCCTCGCACAGGCTCCGCTCCGAGGGCAGGCGGTCCCCCGACTGGAGCTGATGTTCCACCAGATATCCGTTCAACAGTTCCCGCGCCAGTTCTCTGGGTCTGGGCCTGTAGTCCTGCGTCATGTGTGAGCCCCCTTTGGCCTCTGATCCTTCCGGAGTATATGGTCATCATACCACAGTTTTTTAGAAACCACAACATCATATATGTCTTCATCAATTTGATACCAATATATGCGGCGGCGTGTTACTTCGTCTCCTTATTCCCTAGGTTTGCTCTCTTGTTTTGGCCTCATCTTTGTCAAATACAATTTTAAAAATCATAAATTGGTATCTTATTATTTTTTTCATATCTATTAAAATAGGTTGATATTGGTTTTGATGTGTGCTATTATGGCAGGCAAGTAATGGAGACGTAAAAATTTATGTGCCGAGATGATTTGTTTTAGCTATTCTGTACAAAAACGAGGTGAGGACACACATGGCTGAGTCAATCGTATCCCTGATCGATGTGGAAAAGCGCTTTGGTTCCAATCTAGTGGTCCGGAAAATGAACATGGAGATCTACGAAGGCGAATTTCTCACTCTTCTGGGGCCCTCCGGCTGCGGTAAGACCACCACGCTGCGGATGATCGCCGGATTCGAGGACGCCACCTCGGGCATCATCAAAGTCCAGGGGGAACGGGTCGAGAACAAGGAGCCCTACCAGCGGGACGTGAACACCGTATTCCAGAACTATGCGCTTTTCCCACACATGACCGTATTCGACAACGTCGCCTACGGCCTCACCATCAAAAAGGTTCCCAAGGATGAGATCCGGCAGCGGGTCGCCGAGATGCTGGAGCTGGTACAACTGACCGACTATGAAAGGCGCAAGCCTGATGAGCTCTCCGGCGGCCAGAAGCAGCGGGTGGCCATCGCCCGCGCCCTCATCAACCGCCCCAAGGTGCTCCTGCTGGACGAGCCCTTGGGCGCCCTGGACCTGAAGCTCCGCAAGCAGATGCAGATCGAGCTCAAGCGCCTGCAGAAAAAACTGGGCATCACCTTCGTCTACGTCACCCACGACCAGGAGGAGGCCCTCACCATGTCTGACCGCATCGCCGTCATGAACGCCGGGGTCATCGAGCAGTTGGGAACTCCAATGGAGATCTACGACCACCCTCTGACCCGGTTCGTGGCCGGGTTCATCGGAGAGTCCAACATCTTCGACGGCACCGTCACGGCGGTGGAGGGGGATCTGCTCCGGGTGGACACCCCGGCCGGAAAGCTGCTCACCCGGGGCAGCGGCTTCGCGGTGGGCGAAGAGATGCATGTTTCCATCCGGCCGGAGTATCTGGAGGCCGGCGAGAGGAACGCCGACGGCTTCGATCTCCCCGCGAGGATCAAGGACTTCACCTATATGGGCACAGTGGTCAAGACGGCCCTGGACATGGCCGACGGCACCGAGCTCAAGCTCTCCCGGTTTGAGCAGGATGCAAACGCCCACGAGGGCGACAAGGTCTATCTCTCCTGGCGGCCGGAGAAGTCAGTGCCCATCAAGAAGTCTCATACATAAGGGGGTGTGGGTATGAGCAAGCAGCCGAGCGGCACCAGCGACCTCCAGGCCATCCGCCGAAAGCGGGACATGCGCCGCAAGACCATCCCCGCCCTGGCCCAGGCCGGTCCGGTCTCGATCTGGATGATCCTTTTCGTCACCCTTCCCATGCTCTTTATCATCTACATCAGCTTTATGTCCCGGGGCGTGTTCGGCGACGTGGTCTACCAGTTCTCCCTGGAGAGCTACCAGACCCTGCTGGATGCCACCTATTTCAAGGTCATCCTCAAGTCTTTGAAGGCCGCCCTTCTCACCACAGTGCTGTGCCTGGGGCTGGGGTATCCCTTCGCTTACTATATTGCCCGCAAGCCGCCTGAGGTGGCCTCCAGGCTCATCATGCTCATCATGATCCCTTTCTGGACCAACTCCCTCATGCGGCTCAACAGCTGGCTGTTGCTGTTCCAGACCAGCGGTCCGGTAAACAACTTTCTCCAGTGGACCGGTCTCGTCGACCGCCCCATCACCTTCATCTATACAGACGGGCTGGTGGTCCTGGGGCTTATCACCAACATGCTCCCCTTCGCGGTGCTCCCTCTCTACAGCTCCATTGAGAAGCTTCAGAAGTCCCTTCTGGAGGCCAGTGCCGATCTGGGGGCCACGCCGTCGCAGACCTTTTTCAAGGTGACGCTTCCCCTCACCTTCCCCGGCATCTTCTCCGCCATCATTCTGGTGTTCATCCCCTCCCTGGGGATCTACACCGTCTCCGATATCCTGGGCGGCGGCAAAGTGCTTTACATCGGCAACATCATCAAGAACCAGTTTGGTTCGATCCGGAACTGGCCCCTGGGCGCGGCGCTGTCTGTGCTGCTGCTGGTCATCACGGGCCTGTTGATCTTCATCTACACCCGATTCGCCAAGATCGAGGACATGGAGGTGGTCTGAGATGGCAAAGCTCTCCAAGGTACAAAGGCATAAGCGGACCGCCGCCATCCTGGGCGAGGTCTACGCCATCCTGATCTACGCGGTGCTCTACATTCCCATCGTGGTCATGATGGTCTTTTCCTTCAACGACCAGCGGTACAACTATTACTGGAACGGCTTTACCACGCAGTGGTACGGCAAGCTTTTCCACAACTCCGCGCTCATCGGGAGCCTCTGGTACTCCCTTATCATCGCCGTGCTGGCCACGGTCATCTCGGTGGTCATCGGTACGCTCGGGGCGCTTGGCCTGAAGAAGTATGAATTCCACGGCAAAAAATTGGTCAACAATATGCTCTATGTGCCCATCATTGTACCCGAGATCGTCCTCGCCGTGGCGCTGCTCATCATCTTTATGAACCTCGGCCTCTCCCTGGGCATGGGCTCCATCCTCATCGGCCACTGTACCTTCTGTATCCCCTACGCAGTGGTCACCATCAAGGGCCGCATCAGCGGCGACGGCGACACACTGGAGGAGGCCTCCATGGACCTGGGTGCCAATCGGATCCAAACCTTCTTCCGGGTCACTCTGCCCAGCATCATGCCCGGCGTTATGTCCGCCGCCTTTCTCTCGTTCACCCTCTCCGTTGACGACGTGGTCATGAGCAATATGCTGGCGGGGGCCAAGAACTCCACCCTTCCGGTGCTCATTCTCTCCATGAACAAGTCCGGCATCACCCCCGATGTCAACGCTCTTACCACCATCATGATCCTGGTCATTGTGGCGGGCATGCTCCTGAGCAACGGCGTCAAGGCCCTCGTCAAGCGGAGAAGCGCCGTCTGACCGCTCCCGGCCTCTGCCGCCTCCGGCGGTTCGGCATATTCGTCAGCCCCATCATTCATATTTAGGAGGAAAACAGCATGAAAAGATTCCTTGCTCTCACCCTGTCTCTTGCCCTCGCCCTCCCCCTGGCCGCATGCGGCGGCTCTGGAAACGGCTCCACCCCCGCCGGCGGCAACGCCACCGACGTGCCCGCCGAGGCCAGCACAGAGCTCAACATCTACATGTGGCAGCAGTACATCTCCGACGCGCTCATCGCTGATTTCGAATCCCAGAACAACTGCAAGATCAACCTCTCCTACATGAGCGACAACGCCGACGCCATCACAAAGCTGACCGCCGGCGGCGGCCAGGAGTACGACCTCATCATGACTTGTGACGCCTATATGGACTCCCTGGTGGCCGGCGGCTATGTCCAGAAACTCAATCTGGACAATATCCCCAACTCCTCCAACATCAACGAGGCCTATTGGACCGCGAAGGACTACTGCGTCCCCTATCTCATGAACTACATCTATGTGGTCTATAACACTGAGACCTGCCCCATCGAGATCACATGCTATAACGACCTCATCGACCCCGCCCTCAAGGGCCAGATCAGCACTATCGACGGCGCCCGTAACCTGTTCCCCATCGCCCTGGTGGCCCTGGGCTATGACCCCAACTCCACCAACGAGCAGGAGATCGCCGCGGCCTACGAGTGGCTGACCAAGTATAACGACAACGTGGTGGCCTACGGCGCCGCCGAGCAGAATCTGACCAACGGCACGGCCTGCGTGGCCCTCACTTATGACGGCAACGCCTCCTGGGCCATGAGCGAATTGGGCGACAAGAACACACTGAAGGTGGCCGACTTCGAAAGCGATCCCGTGCAGTTGGGCTTTGATCTCTACGTCATCCCCACCGGCGCCAAGCACGTGGATCTGGCCGAAAAGTTTCTCAACTACATCACCGACCCCCAGGTCATGGCAAAAAACTTGGAGGAGTTCCCCTACTCCTGCCCCAACGACGCCGCCGTGGCGGCCGCCTCCGAGTCCTACCGCAATGACCCCGCCCGCGACTTCTCTTACAAAGAGAACGTATTCTTCCAGAAGGACGTGGGCGACGCCCTCACCATCTACAATGACTATTATCAGAAGCTGAAAGTCGGCGAGTGATTCCCGCCGCCAGGAGGAGACGACAACATGCTGAAATTTGACGAAGAAAAACAGATCGCCAGCGTCCAGGGCGCCCTGGCCCTGCGGGGACGGATCGAGGCGATCGTGGATGACATCTGCAGGGCCGGCTTCAAGAACATCTGCTGGTTGGGCATTGGAGGGACCTACGCCTCCTGCCTCCAGGCCGAGGTCCACATGAAGGAGCGCTCCACACTGGAGTTCTTTGTGGAGAATGCCGCAGAGTACCTCACCACCGGCAACCGCCGGGTGGGCGAAGGCACGGTGGTGGTCATCTCCTCTGTCACCGGCAGCACGATCGAGATGGTGGACGCCGTGAAAAAGGCACAGGCCGACGGGGCCAGGGTGCTGGGCTTCATCGACGTGGAGACCACGGAGCTTGCCAAGCGGATGGACTGGGAGATCGCCTATCCCGCCAACGAACAGCTCAAATTCTTCATGGTGGCCGACCGCCTGATGTTCCGCCACGGCGAGTTTCCTGAATATGAGGAGTACTACGCCCAACTGGACGCCCACCTCGCGGTGGACCTGGCGGAGGTGGAGAAAGCGGCCGACGCCTTCGGCCTGGCCTTCGCCCAGAAGCACCATGACGACAAGCTCCACTACTTCGTGGGCGCCGGCAATCAATACGGCTCCACCTATTCTTACGCCATGTGCTACTGGGAGGAACAGCACTGGATCCGGACCAAGAGTATCCACTCCTCCGAATTTTTCCACGGCATGCTGGAGATCGTGGACCGGGACACCCCTGTGACGGTCTTTGTGGGCGAGGATTCCCAGCGCCCTCTCAGCGAGCGGGTGGTCCGATTCCTGCCCAGGGTGTGCGCCAACTACACCGTCATCGACTCCAGGGACTATGCTCTGCCCGGCATCGACGAGCGCTTTCGGGGGAATCTCTCCCATCTGGTGACCCACGCCGTCACCCAGCGCATCGACGCCCACATCGAGGCCATCAACTGCCACCCCATGGAGATCCGGCGGTATTACCGCAGACTGGACTACTGAGCAGATCAAGCGGGACCGCTCCGGATGCCGCGGCACGGGGCGGCCCCGCTTGTCAGGAGGATGCTTATGGAGCTGGGCATGTTCACCAGCGGCTATCAATACTACCCCCTGGAGCGGGCCTTCGCCGACGCCAGGCGTTTCGGATACGACTATATCGAACTCTGGGGCGGCCGGCCCCACGCCTTCGCCCCCGACCTGGCCCGGGGAGAGCTTTCCGGAGTTCTGGCCCTCATCGAGCGCCATGAGATGCCCGTGCGGGTCTACACCCCCGAGCACAATGCCTATCCGTACAACTACATGCTGGGGAGTGAGCTCCAGCGCGCAGACGCCCTGGACTATCTGAAGCTCTGCCTCAACATGGGCAAAGCGCTGGGCGCGGACCATACCCTCATCTCCACCGGACACGGCGGCTACACCGCCTCCCGCAGGGAGCTCCGCAGCCGTCTCGTCCGCTGCCTCCGGGAACTGGCGGATCACGCCGAGTCCATCGGCCACACCATTCTGCTGGAGGCCCTCACCCCCTATGAGACCAATGTCTGCACCACTGCCGGGGAGCTGTCCGAGACGCTGGAGAAGGTGGATTCTCCCGCTCTTATGGGTATGTGCGATGTGGTGCCCCCCTGGGTCATCCGGGAGCCCATCACGAACTATCTGGATCAGTTGGGCGGGCGGATGGCCCACCTCCATCTGGTGGACGGCGATGGGAACAGCGACAGCCATCTGATCCCAGGCGACGGCTGCATCCCCCTGCCGGAGCTGCTGGAGGAGTTGGAGGTCAGGGGGTACCGGGGCAGGGCCACCATCGAGCTGGTGACATCCTACCGCAATGAGCCCTCCCTGTACGCCAAGCAGGCCCTCCAGCGCGTGCGGGCTCTGCTCCCCCATTAAGAAAGGGTGACGCCAATGGACAAAGAAATCAAGCTGGCCGCCGTGGGCGACAACTGCATGGACGTCTACGACCGGACCGGGGAGGCCTACCCCGGCGGAAATCCTGTTAATGTGGCCGTCTATACCCTCCGGCTGGGGGGCAACGCCTCCTACACCGGCGTGGTGGGTACAGACCAGTATGGGTCCCTCATGCGCGCCGCCGTGGCCTCCAAAGGTGTGGATGTCTCCCACCTCAAGACCGCTCCCGGGGCCACCGCCGTCTCCCATGTGGAGATCGCAAACGGCAATCGGGTCTTTGGCGACTACGAAGAGGGCGTCATGGCCGGGTTCCGCCTCACCCCGGAGGACATCGACTTTCTCTGTTCCCATGACCTGGTGGTGACCGGGCTGTGGGGCATGATCGCCGGAGACCTGCCCGCGCTCCGCGCCCGGGGCGTCCCGGTGGCCTTCGACTTCGCCGACAAGCGGACCGACCCCACCCTGGACCTAGCCATCCCCTATGTGGACTACGCCTTCTTCTCTTACGACGGAGCCGACGGCGAAACTCTGCGGACCTTTCTCCGCTCTATGCAGGCCCGCGGGCCCAAGGTGGCGGTGGCCACGCGGGGCGAGGCGGGCAGCATGGCCTATGATGGTTCTCAGTTCTACGAGTACGGCATCGTCCCCTGCCGCGTCGTGGACACCATGGGGGCCGGGGACAGCTACATCGCCGGCTTTCTCTTTGGACTTCTGCGTGGAAAGAGCATCCCCGACTGCATGGCCCTGGGCGCCCAGAGCAGCAGTGTGACCCTTCAGTACAGTGGAGCGTGGTAACGGGTTTCCGTCTCCACTCGTATCCGTTGTCACCCGGCGGAGCACGCTTCCCCACGAAAATACCGAGGCCGAGCCCAAAAGGGCTCGGCCTCGGTATTTTCGCGTATCTTGCCACAGGCCCCTGCGCGCTCATGAGAGCAGAATGCGGTCGTTGTCCAGATCCTTTCCCGCGCCGGCCCGGAAACGGGAGAGCAGGTCCTCCACGGTGAGCCCCTTCCTCTCCTCGCCTCCAATGTCCAGTACAATACGCCCCGCGTCCATCATCAGTGTACGATTTCCCAGCTCCAGAGCGTTTTTCATATTATGGGTGACCATCAGGCAAGTGATGTTCTGCCGGGCCACGATATCCTTGGTGAGGGCCAGCACCTTCTCCGCCGTCCCGGGGTCCAGAGCCGCGGTGTGCTCATCCAAAAGGAGCAGCTTGGGCGGCACCATGGTGGCCATCAGCAGAGTGAGGGCCTGCCGCTGTCCGCCGGAGAGGAGCCCCACCGGCTGGCGCATCCGGTCCTCCAGCCCCATCCCCAGCAGGGAGAGTTGCTCCCGGAAAAAGGCCTTGTCCTCTTTGTTCACCCGGCTGAAAAAGGCCCGCTGGTGCTTGACGGCGCGGAGATAGGCCAAGGCAAGGTTCTCCTCAATGGTCATATGGGGGGCGGTCCCCTTCATGGGGTCCTGGAAGAGCCGTCCGATCTCCCGGCTGCGGCGGTATTCCGGCTGGAAAGTGATGTCCTCCCCATCCAGAACAATAGAGCCCGCGTCGGCAAAGAAAACGCCGGAAATGGCGTTGAAGAGGGTGGATTTCCCCGCGCCGTTGGACCCCACGATGGTGATGAAATCTCCCCGTTCCAGGCGCAGATCCACATCGGTGAGGGCCTTTTTCTCATTGACAGTGCCGGGGTTGAAGGTCTTGGAGACCCCGCTCAGCTTCAGCATGCGCCCCGCCTCCTCTCCGACAGCGCCGCCCGCTTGCGGCGCTGGAGCAGGAAATAATCCTTTAGAGCCGGGGCGGCGATGGCCAGGGCCACAATGACAGCGGTGATGAGTTTGAGATAGGTGGTGACATTAAACTTCAGCGCCACGGCATAAATGGCCCGGTAGATGAGGCTGCCCACCACCACGGCGACGACGCCCCGTAAGATCCCGCTCTTGCCCCGGGAGATCACGGACTGTCCGATGATGAGGCTTGCAAGCCCCAGCACCACCATGCCGGTGCCCAGGTTCATATCCGCACTCTTCTGATACTGGGCGATAAGAGCGCCGGAAAGGGCGGTCATGGCGTTGGCGAGGCACAGGCCCACCGTGATGGTAAAGACCGGGTTGATGGAGGAGGCGCGCACCATATCGGTGTTGTCCCCCGTAGCCCGGATGGACAGCCCCAGCCGGGTGCCCAGAAACAGCACCAGCAGCACGCAGACAGCCAGCACCACCACGGAGGCCACCAGCAGCTTGTGCCAGCTCCCCGCAAAGCCGGTCTCCTTGACCAGAGAAAAGATGGTGCCGCTTTTGTAGAGGTTCACGTTGGCCGACCCCATGACCGTGAGATTCACGGAATAGAGCCCGAAGTTTGTGATGATGCCCGCCAGGATAGAGGGTACCCCCAGCTTGGTCTGGAGGAAGGCGGTGACAAAACCGGCGGCGGCCCCGGCCAGCATGGCCATGGGCAGAGCCAGAACAGGGTGGCCCATCAGGCAGACCGTGGCGGACACGGCGCAGCCCAGCGTAAAGGCGCCGTCGGTGGTGAGATCGGCGATATCCAGGATGGTATAGCTCAAAAAGAGTGCCAGCGCCACCAGGGCGTAGATCACCCCGGCCTCTAGGGCCGTCTGTACAATGGTGAGCATGAGGGTCTTTCTCCTTTCACGCGGTCATACCCCTGCCGGACCCGGCAGGGGTATGACCGTTAGACATTCTCCCGTTTCAGTCCTCGGTGGTCTCCACCTCGCTGACGGTGGAGGCCATATCGCTGAACACGGCGTAATCGGCGCCCAGCGCGGCGGCGGTCTCGGTATTGACCGTGATGATGCCGCCGTCCATCACGTGGTACTCAGGCACCACGCCGGTCTGGAGTACCTCCAGCGCCATATCGGCGGTATAGGCTCCGAGCTCGGTGTAGTTGACGCCGCAGGTGGCAAATGCGCCGTTGCGGACGAAGGAATCGGCCCCGGTATAGTGGGGCACGCCCGCCTCAATGAAGGTCTCGGCAATGGTCAGCTCCACGGCCATCACGCTGTTGTCGGTGGGGGTAAAGACGGCGTCCGCCTCGCCTGCCAGGCTGGCCGCGGCGGCAATGATCTCATCCGGGTTGACACCGGTACGCTCCACATAGGCGATTCCCTTGGCATCCAGGTATTCCTTGGCCTCGGCAATGGGCGTCTCGGAATTCGGCTCCGAGGGGGAGTACAGCAGGCCCACGGTCTGAATATCCGGGTCCTGGGCAAACATCATGTCCAGAATAAAGGCGGTGTTCAGAGCGTCGCTGGTGCCGGTGACCCGGTCGATGCCGGTGAGTCCCGCGGTGGCGGGGTCGCTGATGGCGGCGTAGATGATGGGGGTGCCCAGGTCCTCGGTGGCATTGACCATGCATTGCGCCGCCAGGGTGGCGATGGGGATCACGGCGTCATAGCCCTCGCCGGCCACCTGGGCGCCGATCTGGTTGAGCAGGCTCTGGTCATTCTGGCCGTTGAACTCCGTATAGTCGATGGCGATGCCCAGCTCCGCCGCCTTGGCGTCCAGCTCGGCTTCCACCGCCTGGCGGATCTCGTCCAGGGAGGCGTGGTCCAGTTGCTGAACGATGGCGATCTTATACCCGGACACCCCCTGTCCGGTGGGCTCGGCGGTGTCGGCGGGCGCGGGAGTGGAGGAACCGGAGCCGGAGCCGCAGGCGGCGAGGGACAGGGTCAGCGCGGCGGCGGCGGTCAGAGACATGGTGTTCTTCAGATTCAGCTTTTTCATTGTAGTTTTCTCCTTTTTTGAGTTTTGGGCGGCAGATGGAGCCAGCAGCATGTAAAAAAAAACGCTTTTGTCCCATTTCTGGGACAAAAGCGTTTCAAAACACTTCTGCGATACCACCCAAATTGACGCTTGCGCGTCCACTCGCTTCACGCACCATCATGCGCGCCCGATGGATAACGGGTGGGGCCCCGTCGGCATCTACTGGGCGAAACCGCCTTTCAAGCCGCCCTCCGGAGTCCATTCGCCGGTTTCCGCACATCCCGATTCCACCATCCGGGACTCTCTAAAGATTGGAATGCACCGGGTACTTCTCTCCGTCACAGGTTTGATCGCTATTGCTTGTAGATTATTATACGCAGAGCCGGGGCCATTGTCAACCCTTTTTTTCCGTTTCAGCGGGCGTCTTTTTCCTCAGGAACTCAAACTTGGTCTCCGAGCACAGGACGGCCACAAAGATGAGCACAAAACCCAGCACCATCACGGCGTTGAGGTCCTCCTCCCCCACGACAATGGAGGCCAGCACGCCGAAGGGCGCCTCCAGGGACAGGAGGACCGCTGCGGTGGAGGGCGCGGTGTACTTTTGCCCGATGTTCTGGAACAGCAGCGCCCCGCAGGAAGAGAAGATCACCAGATAGACCATGGCGAAGACGGCGCTCCCCGAAAGGTCCGTGGGGAAGGGTTCCCGGAAGAGGAGGGCCCCCACCCAGCTCCAGGCCCCGAAAAAGGCGAACTGGAGGGTGGTGATGAGAAAGATGTCCCGCCCCTCGGCGTATTTGTTCACCGCCACGATATGGGCAGCAAAGAAGAACCCGCCCACCAGCGTGAGAGCGTCGCCGGAGTTGATGCTCAGCGCCCCGCCCTCGTTGGACAGGGAGACCATGCCGATGCCCACCACGCAGATAACGGCGGCCAGAATATTCCACTTGTCCGGACGCTTGCGGGCGATGACCCAGTATAAAAAGGGGACGATGACACAATATACTGCCGTGAGGAAGGCATTCTTGCCCGAGGTGGTGCGGTCCAGGCCGAAGGTCTGGAAGGCATAGGCCAGGAAGAGCATGGTGCCGATAAGAAAGCCCGCCTTGAGGTAGCCGCGGTCCATCACCTTCCAGGACTTCCAAAACACCAGGCCCAGTACGACGGCGGCGGCGGTAAAGCGGATGGCCAGCAGATAGAAGGGGGTAAAGCTGTCCAGCGAGTGCTTCATGACCACGAAGGAGGTGCCCCAGATGATAGGGGCCAGGATCAGCATGGGCTTTGCCAATTTTTTCAGTACGGATTCGTTCATGGGTTGTCTCCTCTCCCTTGCTATGGTAAGATGGTACATACTGCGCGGAGGAAGGTGGTCGCTGTGCCGAAATTGACGCGGGACTTTTATGAAAGGGACACCCTTCTGGTGGCCCGGGACCTGCTGGGCAAATATTTGGTGCACCGGGTGGACGGTGTGCCGCTCTGCGGCCGCATCACCGAGACCGAGGCCTACATCGGCCGGATGGACAAGGCCTGCCATGCCTACGGCTACAAGCGGACCCCGCGGACGCAGACCCTGTTTTCTCCTCCCGGCACGGCCTACCTCTACCTCATCTATGGCATGTACCACTGCCTCAACTTTGTCACGGAGCCGGAGGGAGAGCCCTGTGCGGTGCTGCTGCGGGCGGTGGAGGCGGCGGAGGGCGCGGAGTTCATGGCGCAAAACCGGTTCGGCTGCGGTCTCTCGGCGCTGACGCCCTATCAGAGGAAAAACTTTTTGAACGGCCCCGGCAAGGTGTGCCGGGCCTTTTCCCTGACCAGGGTGCAGAACGGCCTGGATCTCACGGGAGATACCCTCTTCCTCTGGGACGCAGGCGAGACTCCGGAACAAATCCATGTGGGAAAGCGGATCGGCATCGATTACGCCGAAGAGGCCGCCGATTTTCCTTGGAGGTTTTATCTATGAAATTGTTTGACTTGGACGGCACCCTCATCGACTCCAATGGGATCTGGGTGGACGTAGACCTCCGTTTTCTCGGGCGCCACGGCCTTACTCCCACCGAGGAGTACACCTACGCCGTGGGCCACTCCATCTTTCCCGTAGCGGCGGAATTCACCAGGGACTACTACGGTCTGGACCTCACCCCGGAGGAAATCATGGAAGAGTGGCTCTCCATGGCCGGGGATGCCTACGCCCATGTCCCCATGAAGGAGGGTGCCCGGGACTATCTCTCCCGCTGCGCCCGCGGCGGGGAGCGCATGGCCATCGTCACCGCCTGCGTGCCGGCGCTGTGCCGAACCGCCCTGGAGCGCCACGGGCTCACAGACTGTTTTGAGGAGATCGTATTCGCTCAGGAGCTGGGGCTGGAAAAACGGGACCCGCAGGTCTACCGCATCGCCACAGAGCGTCTCCGGGTCTCTCCCGGAGACTGCACGCTCTACGAGGACGCGCCCTCCAACTGTGCCGCCGCCCGGCTGGCCGGTATGACTGTGGTGGGGGTATACGACGCCTTTTACGATTCCTACCAGGAGGAGATGCGAAAAAACAGCGACCGCTATATCCGCAGCTTCACCGAGCTGCTCTGATGGGGCCGTTTTTGTACCGGCGGACCGCCTGCGGGCGGTCCGCCGGTCTGCTTACGCCTTGGACATATGCTGCCGGGCCGACTTGAGCATAAGCCGTTTGGTGCCCACGGAGTCGAACGCGATCTCGATGAGGGCATCTCCCCCCATAGGCTGCACGCTGGTGACCATCCCCTTGCCGAAGGCCTTGTGGATCACGGTGTCCCCCTTCTGGAAGGCGGGCAGCGCGCCGGCGTCCGGCCTGGGACGGGCCGCCGGCGTTCCGGGGCGGGGCGCCGGGGCGGAGCGGACGCCGCCATAGGCAGGGCGCGCGCCCTGTGCGGGTCTCTGGTAGCCGCCGGCCCCATGGCCACCATACACGCCCGGCCGGTCTGCGGACATGCCGCCCGGCCTTGGAGACTGCCAGCGTCCGGCGGCGTCGTCCGGCTCCGAGAGAAAGTTCCGTCCGCTCTGTTCCACGTACTCGCCGGGGATCTCCCCCACGAAGCGGGAGGGACGGTTGGCGGAGGTGCGTCCAAAGAGCATCCGCTGTCCGGCGCAGGTGAGACAGAGCCGCTCCTTGGCGCGGGTCATGGCCACATAGCACAGCCGCCGCTCCTCCTCCATCTCCTCGTCGTCGCCGATGGCGCGGCTCCCCGGGAAGATCCCCTCCTCCACGCCCACCACGAATACCACGGGAAACTCCAGGCCCTTGGCCGAGTGCATGGTCATCATGACCACGCAGTCCTCGCTGGGGTCGTGATTGTCCAGATCGGTATACAGTGCGATCTCGTCCAGGAATCCGGAGAGCGAGGGCCCGCCCTCCGCGTTCTCTATGTAGCTGTTGATGGAGGTCAAAAGCTCCCGCACGTTTTCCAGCCGGGTGCGGTCCTCCACGGTGTTCTTGGCCTCCAGGGCCACGGCATAACCCGTCCGGGCCAGGACCTCCTCGTAGAAGTTGGGGAGGTCGAGTTCCCCGGCAAGAGCGCGCAGCTCCTCCATCATATCGGTGAACTGGGCCAGCTTGGCCGCAGCTTTCTGGAGATCGGGGTAGGCCCGGGCGTTTTTGATGATCTCCCAGAGGCTCTTCCCCTCCTGTACGGCCAGGGTCTGGGCGGTATCCACCGTTTTCTGCCCAATACCCCGGGCGGGTACATTGATGATCCGGGTGAGACGCAGATCGTCGGCGGGGTTGTTGAGGGCGCAGAGGTAGGCCAGCATATCCTTGACCTCCGCCCGGTCGAAGAAGCGGATGCCGCCGATGATGCGGTAGGGGACGCCGTTGCGCTTGAATGCCTGCTCGATCTGGTTGGACTGGGCGTTCATCCGGTAGAGGACGGCGTGGTCGCGCCACTTCCTGCCCTGACTGAAGCCGGTCAGGATCTGGGAGGCCACGTATTGGGCCTCGTCGTTCTCGTTCATGGCGGTGTAGACCTGGACCTTGTCCCCGGCGTCATGGCGGGTCCACAGCTCCTTGCCCTTGCGCCCCAGATTGTGCTTGATGACGGCGTTGGACGCCTCCAGAATATTCTTGGTGGAGCGGTAGTTCTGTTCCAGACGGATGACCCTGGCACCCCTGTACTGCTTTTCAAAAGAGAGGATGTTTTCGATGGTCGCCCCCCGGAAGCGGTAGATGGACTGGTCGTCGTCGCCCACCACACAGATATTTTCCCACTTGCCCGCCAGGGCGGCGGCCAGCCGGTACTGGAGATTGTTGGTGTCCTGGTATTCGTCGATAAGGACATACCGGAACTTGTTCTGGTAGTAGCTCCGCACATCCTCGTGCTCTTCGAGCAGGCGCACCGTGTCCAGGATGAGGTCGTCGAAATCCAGCGCATTGGCCTCCCGCAGGCGGCGCTCGTACTCCACATAGAGCTTGGCGATCCGGGTCAGCCGGAAATCTCCCATCTTTTCGCACTCCTGGAGATAGGCGGGCCCGGACTTCATGGCGTCCTTGGCGCGGGAGATGGCTGCGAGGACCGACCGGGGAGGGAACGCCTTGTCGTCCATGTTGAAGTCCTTGAGGATATCCTTTACCACCCGCTCGGAGTCGGCGGAGTCGTAAATGGTAAAAGACTGCTGGAAGCCCAGCTTTTCGATGTCCCGGCGCAGGATGCGCACACAGGCCGAGTGGAACGTGGAGGCCCAGATGTCGTTGGCCGCGGGCCCCAGCATCCGCTCCAGCCGCTCCTTGAGCTCTCCGGCGGCCTTGTTGGTGAAGGTGATGGCAATGATGGACCAGGGGGAGGCAGGGTCCAACCTGCACAGCCGCTCCGCCTCCTCGCGTCCCTCCGGAATGGGGTGGGCGGCATAGGCTTCCAGAAAGACAAGGTCGTCCTCGGTGACCCAGCCGGGCGCGTCGTCGGAGTCGGAGCCCCTGCCGTATTTCATCAGATTGGCGATACGGTGGATCAGCACGGTGGTCTTGCCGCTGCCCGCCCCCGCCAGCAGGAGGAGAGGTCCCTCGGTGGCCAGGGCCGCCCGGCGCTGTTCCGGATTCAGGTTCTGGAACTCCCCCTCGATGACGGCCCGCCTGGCCTTACAAAATCTCAATTCTTGGTCTTGATCCAGCATGTGTTCACCTATTCTCTCTTTCTGCACTTTTATTTTATCTTACTCCGGGGCCCAGGTCACGCACGGATCTGGCATGGCCTCCATTCCGTTTTGGAATGTCCCGGACATAAAATGCGCCGCGGCGGCCCGCGGCGCTTCCGATCGCTCTTCAGAGGGTCTCGGTGAGGAAGGTGTCCCGGTATGTGCCGCGCAGCTCTTCCCAAGCCTGTGCGGCATCCTCGGCGCGTTCAAAAAGTCCAAAGACGGTGGGCCCGGTGCCGCTCATGTTGGCCCCCAGAGCCCCGTGCTGTACCAGCACATTTTTGATGCCGGAGATCTCTTCCGCCTGCCGGGGGGGCAGCACATCCTCAAAGATGTTGTACATCCGCCGGGCCGCGCCTCCCAGGTCTCCTCCCTCCAAGGCCACCACCATCCCCTCGGTATCCGGGCGGTGGCGGAGCTTGACCCCGTCGACCCGTGCAAAGAGCTCGGGCGTGGAGATGGAAAAAGCCGGCTTACAGAGGACGGCGTGGCACCGCGGCAGCGCCGGGAGTGGGGTGAGAACCTCACCTCTCCCCTCCGCCAAAGCCGTGCCGCCCAGCACGCAGTAGGGCACGTCGGAGCCCACCCGCTCCCCCAGCCGGGCCAGCGCCTCGCCGGAATATCCGGCACCGAGGAGGCGGTTGAGGCCACGCAGAACGGCGGCGGCGTCCGAGCTGCCGCCGCCGGTCCCCGCGCAGACGGGAATATGCTTCTCCACCGAGATGGAGAGTCCGCCGCAGTCGAGGCCGCAGTCCTCCAAAAACTGCAGAGCGGCGGCGGCGGCCAGATTTTTCTCGTTGGTGGGGAGAAAGCTCAGATTGGTGCGCACCCGCACGCCTCCGCCCGTACCGGTCTCCAGAGTAATCCGATCCGCCAGGGCCACCGACTGCATCACCATTCTGAGCTCGTGATAGCCGTCGCTCCTTCTGCCCAGCACATCCAGGGTCAGATTCAGCTTGGCCGGCGCTTCCACCGTGAGCCTGGGCATGACCATACGCTCCTTTCCAAAGCGCTGTTTATCGAATCCTGCGGGCCTCCAGATAGAACCGCTTGTCCTGGGCCTCTCCCATGGAGAAGGTCTTTCGGGGCAGGACTCCGTCGTGGATGACGGTGGGGAAGAGCGCCTCCTTGCCCATGGGCGGGAGGAGGAAGCCCAGATTCCCCGGCTGAGAGGCCAGGGAGCGGACCACATCCGCGCCGTGTATGTAGTCGATGCGCCCGGCGTGCGCTCCCAGCCAGCGGTCCAGGAAGGTCTGGAGCGTGGCCACCGGCAGTTGGGCAGAGGGATGGGGCACCGTGACGGCTCCCGTGCCGTCGGCATGAACATACCGGAGTACGTGGCCCTCCCCCCTTCCCTCGCGGGCGCCGGGATAGGCGGCCACGAGATCGGCGAGCAGCACCTTGGGCTCCACGCCGAAGAGCACCCGATGGATGGGTTCGAACTCCAGCGAGCCGTCGTGGAGGTTCACCAGCTCCACCAGAGCGTACCGGGCGGGCAGCGCGGCCCACTGCTCCGGCGGCGTCAGGGTCTTCTGCCGTTCATAGCAGGCCTTGGCCGTGGCCAGGGAGTGGTTGCCGTCCCCCATGGCGAAGAGCATCACGGGGAGGCCCTCCGTGCCGTACCGGGCAGTG
>NZ_JBCOAQ010000037.1:0-23578 GCF_040226735.1 Intestinimonas sp. RTP31139st1_F5_RTP31139_211217
TTGCCAGGCTAAGAGCCCGCTTGAGGTTTCTCATGTGGAATTCCTCCTTCATTATTTTCCCGGGAGGAGGAGACATCCTCTTCCCTGGGGTACGACGATACTATACAATCCAAACGCCTTTCCGTCAAGTGAAAAACCGGATTTGTAATATAAGCGTAATCTAGCGGCCATACTCTCCCAACCCATGGCGGAACAGGGCTTCGGGGCCGCCGCTCAGCATGGCCCGCCCCTGCTGGGGCCCCTGGCCAGCTCCGTCCACACTCCGTCGCACTGGCTGTACAGCCGCTCCCACACCAGACGCCGCCACAGCGCCTCCGGAGGGCGCGCCCCCTCCTTCATCGGGAAGCACACACAGGTGCCGCAGGAGGCCGACACCGCCCTCGGCACCGGCATGAGGCGGACGTCCAGACCGGCGCTTTTCAGCGTCCGATTCGCAAAAATAGCGTCGAAATGGGAGGAGAACGTCATCAGATACAGCATAATAAAATATGTCCTCCTCCCGCCCCTTGGGCGCTGTGTCAAACGGTGGTCAAGCGGTCTTCGATGCGCCGCCTGTGTCTGGGCTTCGCCGCCGCTTCCATTCTATCCGCTTTCCTCTCAAAAGTCCAATTCTTTTTCCTCCGAAACAAGGAAGAGCCTCTTGCGGACTCCCGGGCGCCGGGGGTCCGCAAGAGGCTCTCTTCGCCCTTGAAGCGGGGATTACACCAACTGAACGATTGCCATTTCGGCGGCGTCGCCGCGGCGGGGCCCGATCTTTACGACGCGGGTATAGCCGCCGTCACGGGTGGCGTACTTGGGGCCGATCTCATCAAACAGCTTCTTGGCCACATCTTCCTTGGTGATGAAGCTCAGCGCCTGACGATAAGAGGCCAGGTTGTTGTGTTTGGCCAGGGTGATCATCTTTTCGCACACGGGGGCCACCTCTTTGGCGCGGGCATAGGTGGTCTTGATCTGGCCGTTCTCCAGCAGATAGGTCACCATAGCGCGGAGCATGGCCTTGCGCTGGTCGGAACGCTTACCCAGTTTACGGTATCCGGACATGTGAGTCAACTCCTATTGGCATTTCGCGCGGCGAAAGCCCTTGTAAATTCGTCCTGAGGGCCCCCGGCCCTCGGAAAGACGCCGCAGTGCGGCAGCAGGCCCGCAGTCATGGCGGGCCCGTATCCGGGAGGGGACGTTACATGCCCCCGGACTGCCTTTCTCTCGGTCTGATCGCAGGCCGCAGGGGCCTAGTTGCTGCTGTCGTCGCTGGCCAGGCTCAGGCCCATCATAGCCAGCTTGTTGATGACCTCTTCCAGGGATTTGCGTCCCAGGTTGCGCACCTTCATCATCTCATCCTCGGTCTTGGAGATCAGGTCCTCCACCGTGTTGATGTTGGCGCGCTTGAGGCAGTTGAAGGAGCGGACGGAGAGGTCCAGCTCCTCAATGGTCAGCTCCAGCACCTTGTCCCGCTGCGCCTCCGCCTTCTCCACCACCGTGGACTTGTTGCCCATGGTCTCGGAGAGATCGGTGAAGAGCATAAAGTGGTCCACCAGGATGCGGGCGCCCAGAGAAACTGCATCCCGGGCGTCGATGGTGCCGTTGGTCCACACCTCCAGGGTCAGCTTGTCATAGTCGGTGAGATCACCCACACGGGTGTTCTCAACGGTATAGTTGACCTTCTTGACCGGAGTGTAGATGGAGTCCACCGGGATCAGGCCGATGACCGTCTGGGCCGGCTTGTTCCGGTCGGCAGGGACATAGCCCCGGCCGTGGGACAGCGTCAGCTCCATGTTGAGGGAGGCATCGGGGCCCAGGGTGGCGATGTGGTGGTCGGGATTCAGGATCTCCACCTCGCCGTCAGCCTTGATATCGCCGGCAGTGACCTCGCACTCGCCGTTCATCTCAATGTAGACGGTCTTCACGCCCTCGGAGTGAAGCTTGGCGATGATGCCCTTCACGTTGAGGACGATCTCAGTCACGTCTTCCTTGACGCCGGGGATAGTGGAGAACTCATGCTGGACGCCTGCGATCTTGATGGAGGTCACAGCCGTACCGGGCAGAGAAGAGAGCAGGATCCGGCGCAGGGAGTTTCCCAGCGTAGTGCCATAGCCGCGCTCCAGCGGCTCCACCACGTATTTGCCATAGGAGCCGTCGCCAGGGTTTTCCACGCATTCGATGCGCGGCTTTTCGATTTCTACCATGAATCAGTTACCCTCCTTGTTGCGGCGGCGGATGGGTTGGCTCCGCCGTATCGTCATTAGGTTCATCGGGGACCGCGGGGGATCACCCCCGCGGTCCCCACAGTCGAGGGTATCAAATAAATTACTTGGAATACAGCTCGACGATCAGGTGCTCCTCAACGGGCAGGTCGATGTCTTCCCGGAGGGGCATCCTTGTCACAGTACCCTTGAGGGAATTCTTCTCCCGCTCCAGCCACTGGGGCACCATGACCACCACGGCGTCCTCTCCGGTCAGGCGCTTGAACTTGACGGAGGAGCGGCTCTTCTCCGCCACCTCGATCACATCGCCCGCGCTCACCAGGTAAGAGGGGATGTTCACGCGCTTGCCGTTCACGGTGAAGTGGCCGTGGTTCACCAGCTGGCGGGCCTCACGGCGGGTCATGGCGAGGCCCAGCCGGTACACCACATTGTCCAGACGGCGCTCCACCAGGATCAGCAGGTTCTCGCCGGTCTTGCCCTGGGTCTTGGAGGCCTTCTCGTAGTACATACGGAACTGCTTCTCCATGATGCCATAGACAAATTTGACCTTCTGCTTCTCGTTGAGCTGCATGGCATACTCGGACTTCTTCTTCCGCACATTGGCCTTGGGGTTGCGGTTGGTGGTCTTTTTGCTGTATCCCATGGCCGCGGGGGAGATGTCCAGCGCCGCGCAGCGCTTGGCCACAGGTTGCATATTCTTAGCCATATTGTTTTCTTCCCTCCTCTAAATCAGACGCGGCGGCGCTTGGGCGGACGGCAGCCGTTGTGGGGAACGGGGGTCACGTCCTTGATGAGGGTGACTTCCAGGCCCACGGCCTGCAGGGCGCGGATGGCGGCCTCACGACCGGCGCCGGGGCCCTTGACGTACACCTCCACGGTCTTCAGCCCGTGCTCCATGGCGGCCTTTGCAGCCGTCTCGGCGGCGGTCTGAGCGGCGAAGGGAGTGGATTTACGGGAACCACGGAAGCCCAGGCCGCCAGAGGAGGCCCAGCTCAGGGCGTTGCCGCCCATATCGGTCACAGTGACCATGGTGTTGTTGAAGGAGGAGCGGATATGCACCTGGCCCTTCTCGATATTCTTACGCTCGCGGCGCTTACGCACCACTTTCTTGCCCTTAGCAGCAGTAGCCATTGTTCATATCCCTCCCTTACTTCTTCTTGTTGGCGACCGTGCGCTTCGGCCCCTTGCGGGTACGGGCGTTGGTCTTGCTGCGCTGACCGCGGACGGGCAGGCCCTTGCGGTGACGCATCCCGCGGTAGCAGCCGATCTCGGTCAGACGCTTGATGTCCATCGCCACATCGCGGCGGAGGTCGCCCTCCACGGTGTATCCGTTGGCGATCACCTCGCGCAGCTTCGCCTCGTCTTCCTCGGTGAGATCCTTCACGCGGGTGTCGGGATTGATCCCGGTCTCCTTCAGGATCTTGTTGGCGCTGGTGCGCCCAATGCCGAAGATGTAAGTGAGACCGATCTCCACTCTCTTATCCTTCGGCAGGTCAATGCCGGCAATACGTGCCATATTTCTTCAGCGCCTCCTTTAACCTTGTCTCTGCTTATGCTTGGGGTTTTCGCAAATAACCATGACTTTGCCCTTGCGCTTGATGATCTTGCACTTCTCGCACATGGGCTTCACGGACGGTCTTACTTTCATGATAAACCTCCTTGAATGCCTTGATGGCCCCGACGGCCGTGGGCAAAGCCCTGGCGCGACCGCCGGTCGTTGTCGTCGTCGCAAGGTCCGCTTCCCTGCGCCCCTCTGTGGGCGCTCGTTCCGCTTCCCTGCGCCTCCTCTCCAAACGGACACCGCTTTGCTGTGCTTCCATTTGAGCCCGGAGGCCGGGCTTACTTGCTTCTCCAGGTGATCCGGCCCCGGGTCAGGTCGTAGGGTGACATCTGCACCGTTACCTTGTCGCCGGGCAGGATTCGGATAAAGTTCATGCGGAGCTTTCCCGAGATATGGGCCAGAATGATATGCCCATTCCCGATATCCACATGGAAGGTGGTGTTGGGCAGGGATTCGGTGACGATCCCCTCCAGCTCGATCATGTCGCTTTTTGCCAAGCGTGATTCCCTCCTTGGTCTGACTCGTCACGGAAGGCGGCGAGCACCCTCCTGAGTTCCCTGTCGGACACCGGTGTTCCGTCCTTCAGCTTCCGGAGCACCGGATGCCCGAAGTTCCCCCGGCACACTATGTCCACGTGGCCGCGCTTTTTGCGCTTGGGTGAGGCCGCCTTTCGCCGCTTGCCGTCCGCCAGCAGGAGGAACTCCCCCTCCTCGCCCAGCACGCACAGGAGCTTCCCCCTGTCGCGCCCCACGGCGGAGCGGACGATCCAGCCGGCACTGCAGCAGTCCGGCATTACACGTCCCCGCCCAGGGGAGTCAGCAGCTCCGGCTCCCCCTCGGTAATGAGTATGGTGTTCTCATAGTGGGCGGCGAGGGAGCCGTCCACAGTGACGGTGGTCCAGCCGTCCTTCAGGACCCGGACCTCCCAGCCTCCGGCGTTCACCATGGGCTCCACCGCCAGGACCATCCCGGGCAAGAGCCGGGCACCGTGTCCGGCGGGGCCGAAATTGGGGACCTCCGGGGGCTCATGGAGCTTGGCGCCCACGCCATGGCCCACAAAGCTGCGGACCACGGAGTACCCGTTCTGCTCCACATACTGCTGGACCGCGTGGGAGATGTCGGAGACCCGGTTGCCGGGTCTGGCCATCCTGATCCCCTCAAAAAAGCTCTGCCGGGTTACGTCGATGAGCCGTCTGGCCTCAGGGCTGATCGTGCCGCAGGCAAAGGTGCCGCAGCAATCGCCGTGGAAGCCGTCCAGATAGGCGCCCACATCCACACTGACGATATCCCCCTCCAGCAGCTTCCGGTGGTCCGGGATGCCGTGGATCACCACCTCATTGATGGAGATGCAGGCGGACCCGGGATAGCCGCTGTAGTTGAGGAAAGAAGGCTCGGCCCCGTGAGAGCGGATGAAATCCCGCACCGCGTGGTCGATTTCCAGGGTGGAGACGCCTGGCTTGACCATAGAGCCGGCCAGCGCGCGGGCCTGGGACGTAAGGGCCCCGGCCCGGCGCATCAGTTCGATCTCTCGGTCGGACTTGATGGAAATCATGTTCAATGGGATGCCTCCAGGACCTGCTTGATGGCCCTCGTGGTATCTTCAATGGTGCCCAGATCGCCGGGCACAGTGTCGAGCTTGCCGCGTTTCTCGTAGAAGTGCTTCAGGGGCTCAGTCTCCTCGTGGTAGACCACCAGCCGGGCCCGGACCGTCTCGGGTCTGTCGTCATCGCGCTCGGTGAGTTCGCCGCCGCACAGGTCACAGATCCCCTCCGCCCTGGGAGGCTTGGACTCCACGTGAAAAGGCGTGCCGCAGTGGGTGCATACCCGGCGACCGTCCATCCGCTTCACGATGGCCTCGTCCGCGATTTCAAGAGAGATCACATGGTCAAACTCGATCCCATGTGCCTCCAGGGCTTCGGCCTGGGCGATGGTACGGGGCACACCGTCCAGGATATAACCGCCGGTGCAGTCGGGCTCGGCCAGCCTCTCCTGAATGATGCCGATGATGACCTCGTCGGGAACCAGCTTGCCGGCATCCATATAGGACTTGGCCTGCAGGCCGATGGGCGTACCGGCCTTGACGGCGGCACGGAGGATATTGCCGGTGGAAATGGTAGGGATGTTCAGCTCACGGGAGAGGACCTCGGCCTGGGTGCCTTTGCCGGCGCCCGGTGGCCCTAACAGGATCATCTTCATAGCCTGAACCCTCCCCTTATTCCAGGAAGCCTTTGTAATGCCGCATCAGCATCTGGGCTTCCAGCGCCTTCATCGTCTCCAGCGCCACGCTGACAACGATGATGATGGACGTACCGCCGATGGCCAGATTCCGCGCCCCAGTCAGGTTCTGGGTGATGATGGGGGCGATGGCGATGACGGACAGATAGAGCGCGCCGAACAGTGTGATCTTATTGAGCACCTTGTGAATGAAGTCGGCGGTAGGCTTGCCGGGCCGGAAGCCGGGGATGAAGCCGCCGTTCTTCTTCAGATTGTTGGCCACCTCGATGGGGTTGAACTGCATGGTGGAGTAAAAGTAGCTGAAGCCCAGAATCAGCAGGAAATAGATTACGGAGTAAAGGAGCCCCGCAGTATCGAACACCCGCATCAGGCCGCCGCCAAAGCCCTCGGTGGTGGTGTCCCACCCCGCGAACGCGCCGATGGTAGCCGGCAGAGAGGCGATGGACTGGGCGAAGATGATGGGCATGACGCCGGACATATTCACCTTCATGGGGATGTGGCTGGACTGGCCGCCGTACATCTTCCGACCCACCACCCGTTTGGCGTACTGCACGGGCAGGCGCCGTTCGGCGTTGGAGATGAAGACGATGAAGACCACGATAGCCAGCATACCCACCACGATGAGGACCGCGCCCCACCAGGGCAGAGAGAACACGTTGTCGCCGGTGATGCCACTGATGTTGTTGGTGACGCCCAGCCAGAGGGTCTGCACCATGGAGGGCACCCGGGACACGATGCCGGCGAACAGGATGATGGAGATGCCGTTGCCGATACCGAACTCGGTGATCTGCTCACCCAGCCACATGATGAAGGCAGAGCCGGCAGTAAAGGACACTACGATGACGATGCCGGCCCAGACGCCGTTCATACCGCCCAGATTGAGCAGGCCGTTGGCCTTGATGAGGGTGTAGTAGCCGAAGCCCTGCAAAAGGGCAATGGCCACCGTGGTATAACGGGTGATGGCGGCGATCTTCTTCCGGCCCTCCTCGCCGCCCTCCTTCTGGAGCCGCTCCAGGGCGGGGATGGCGACAGTGAGGAGCTGGATGATGATCGAACTGTTGATATAGGGCTGCACACCCAGGGCAAACACCGTGGCGGTGGCGAAAGCGCCGCCGCTCATGGCGTTCATCAGCCCAAAGATGGTGCCGCTCATATTGTTGAGGTAGTTGCCCAGCAGGGTCGTGTTCACGAAGGGCACAGGCACTGCGGAGCCCAGCCGGAAGATGAGGAGCGCAAAGACCGTAAACATGATCTTTTTGCGCAGCTCAGGGATCTTCCAGGCATTTTTGATGGTCTGGATCACGTCAGACCACCTCGTACTTTCCACCTGCCGCAACGATCTTCTCCTTAGCGGAGGCGGAGAAGGCGTTGGCCCGGACGATCAGCTTCTTCTCGAGGCTGCCGTTGCCGAGGATCTTTACACCGTACTCGCACTTAGAGAGGATACCCTTCTCCAGCAGATCGCAAACATTGACGGTGGCGCCGTCCTCAAATTTATTCAGAGCGGAGACATTGACGATCTCCAGGGGCTTGGCAAAGATGTTGTTGAAGCCGCGCTTGGGGATACGGCGGACCAGAGGCATCTGGCCGCCCTCAAAGCCCACGCGGACGCCGCCGCCGGAGCGGGCCTTCTGGCCCTTGTGACCCTTGCCGGCGGTCTTGCCGTTGCCGGAGCCGGCGCCGCGGCCCTTACGGTAGGCGCTCTTCACGGAGCCGGGCGCGGGGGAGAGTTCATGCAGATTCATTTCGCGCACCTCCTCACTGTTCCTCGGTGACCTGGAGCAGGTAACCGATATGGGCGATCTTGCCGCGGGTAGCCTCGTTGTCGGGCTGCACGGTGGTGTCGCCGATCTTGCGCAGACCCAGAGCCTCTGCCGTCGCCTTGTGTTTGGCAATCCGGCCGTTCAGGCTCTTGACCAGCTTGATGTTCAGCTTAGCCATTTCCTAGCCCTCCTTAACCTACGATCTCTTCCACGCTCTTACCGCGGATGCGGGCAACCTCCTCAGGGCCGCGCAGGGACTTGAGGCCCTGCATGGTGGCGGCCACCACGTTCTGGGGGTTGTTGGAGCGCAGGCACTTGGTACGGATGTCCTTGATGCCGGCAGTCTCCAGCACGGCGCGGACGGGGCCGCCAGCGATCACGCCGGTACCGGGGGCAGCGGGCTTGAGCAACACGCGGCCGGCGCCGAACTCACCGATCACCTCGTGGGGGATGGTGGTCCCGGACAGCGTCACATTGATCATGTTTTTCTTGGCGTCTTCAATGCCCTTGCGGATCGCCTCGGGCACCTCGGCGGCCTTGCCCAGGCCGAAGCCCACGCGCCCCTTCTCGTCGCCGACCACCATGAGGGCGGCAAACTTGAAGATACGGCCGCCCTTGACGGTCTTGCTGACGCGGTTCAGAGAAACGAGCTTCTCGGTGAACTCGCTGGGTTCTCTTTCAAATCTAGCCATGTTCGTTCTCTCCTCCCCTTAAAATTCCAGGCCGCCCTCGCGGGCGCCCTCGGCCAGGGCCTGGACCCGGCCGTGATAGACATAGCCGCCGCGGTCAAAGACCACAGTGGTGATGCCGGCGGCCTTGGCGCGCTCGGCCACCATCTGGCCCACCTTCTTGGCGGCGTCGGACTTGGTGCCCTCGCAGGCAAAGTCCTTCTCCAGGGAGGAAGCGGAGACCAAGGTCTTGCCGCTGACGTCGTCGATGACCTGAGCGTAAATGTTGGTCTCGCTGCGGAACACATTCAGGCGGGGTCTCTCGGGCGTGCCGGAGATTTTCCCGCGCACTCTCTTGTGGCGCTTAAGCCGCTGAGCGTTGGTATTGGGTCTGTTGATCATTTTGGCACACCTCCTTATTTCTTCTTGACGCCGGTCTTGCCTTCCTTGCGGCGGATGACCTCGTCAGTGTATTTGATGCCCTTGCCCTTATACGGCTCAGGCGGACGTTTCTCTCTGACCTCGGCGGCGAACTGGCCCACCTGCTGCTTGCTGGCGCCGGAGATGATGATCTTGTTGGGGTTGGGCACGTCGATGGCGATACCCTCCGGCTCCTCCATGGTGACCTGATGGGAGAAGCCCAGGTTCATGACAAGCTTCTTGCCCTCTTTGGCCACACGATAGCCCACGCCGTTGACATCCAGCTCCTTTTTGAAGCCGTCGGTCACGCCTACCACCATGTTGTGGAGAAGGCTGCGGGTCAGGCCGTGGAGCGCACGGTTCTCCTTGGCGTCGTTGGGACGGGTCACATGGAGCTCGGCACCCTCCTGTGCGATGGTCATGGCGGGGCTGAGCTGCTGGGTGAGGGTGCCCTTGGGGCCCTTCACAGTAACCAGGTTGTCTGCGCCGATGGTGATCTCCACGCCGGCGGGGACAGAGATAGGCATTCTTCCGATTCTAGACATTTCTCTCTCCCTCCCTTACCACACGAAGGCCAGGACTTCACCGCCGACATGCTGGGCACGGGCAGCCTTGTCGGTCATGACGCCCTTGGACGTGGACACGATCGCGATACCCAAGCCGCGGAGCACCTTGGGGAGCTCGTCAGCGCCCGCGTAGACGCGCAGGCCGGGCTTGGAGACACGGCGAAGGCCGGTGATGACCTTCTCCTTGCCGGGGTTATACTTCAGGGTGATACGGATCACGCCCTGAGTGCCGTCGTCGATGAGCTGGAAGTTCTTGATATAGCCTTCATCCAGCAGGATCTGCGCGATGGACTTCTTCATGTTGGACGCGGGCACGTCCACAGTGTCATGCTTGGCATTGTTGGCGTTGCGGATGCGGGTGAGCATATCCGCAATGGGGTCCGTGATATGCATGGATCTTACCTCCTATATAAGAGTTACAGGCATCTGCCTGTTGCAGCGGAAGGTATCGGAGCTAGGTAACTTCGACCTGTTGACCGCCGGCATAATCGGAGCAGGTTCTGCCTTCCCGCCCCGGCCGTGGCCGGGCGTGCAGTCGACTCCCCTGCTCCTCCTCATCACATGGAAGCCCAAAGGGCTTCCATGTGAAAAAAAGGACGAGAGCTGCGTGGGGACGCGTCTTACCAGGACGCCTTCTTGACGCCGGGAATCTGGCCCTTGTAGGCCAGCTCACGGAAGCAGATACGGCAGATGCCGTAGTCACGCAGATATGCGTGGGGGCGGCCGCAGATCTTGCACCGGTTGTAACGCCGGGTGGAGAACTTGGGCTCACGCTGCTGCTTGAGGATCATAGATTTCTTAGCCATGTTTCCTTCTCCTCCTTAGCGCCCGGCAAAGGGAGCGCCGATCAGGGTCAGCAACTCCTTGGCCTCTTCGTCGGTCTGGGCGGTGGTGCAGAACACCACGTCTAGGCCGCGGATTTTGTCGATCTTGTCGTACTCGATCTCGGGGAAAATGAGCTGCTCCTTCAGGCCCAGAGCATAGTTGCCGCGGCCGTCGAACGCGTTGGGATTGATGCCGCGGAAGTCGCGGACGCGGGGCAGGGCCACATTGAAGAGGCGGTCCAGGAACTCCCACATCCGGTCGCCGCGCAGGGTGACCTTGGCGCCGATGGGCATGCCCTCACGGAGCTTGAAGTTGGCCACGGACTTCTTGGCCTTCGTAATGATCGCCTTCTGGCCGGTGATGGTGGTGAGATCGCTCACGACGGCCTCCAGCACCTTGGAGTTGTCGCGGGCTTCGCCGCAGCCGCAGTTCACCACGATCTTATCCAGCTTGGGAATCTGCATGGTGCTCTTGTAGCCGAACTTCTGCATGAGAGCAGGAGCGACTTCCTGCTGGTATTTGGCCTTCAGGTTAGGCACTTTCTTTTCCTCTGCCATATTCAATCACTCCTCCTCTCTCAGATTTCAGCGCCGCACTTCTTGCAGACGCGGACCTTCTTGCCGCCCTCCACCTTATGGCCGATGCGGGTGGGCTTATTGCACTTGGGGCACACCTTCTGCACCTTGCAGGCATAGATGGGGGCTTCCTTCTTCAGGATGCCACCCTCCTCGCCCTGCTTGCGGGGCTTGGTGTGGCGGGAGACGATGTTGACCTTCTCCACGATGACCTTGCTCTCCTTGGGGAGGACGGAGAGGACCTTGCCCTGCTTGCCCTTGTCCTTGCCGGAGAGGACGACCACCAGGTCGTCTTTTTTGATGCTCATCTTGTTCATGTTTTCTCCTACCCCCTTACAGCACTTCGGGAGCCAGGGACAGGATCTTCATGTAATCCTTGTCGCGCAGCTCACGGGCCACGGGCCCAAAGATACGGGTACCGCGGGGATTCTTGTCGTCCTTGATGAGGACAGCGGCATTGTCGTCAAAGCGGACATAGCTGCCGTCGGCGCGGCGGACGCCGCGGGCGGAGCGGACGATCACGGCCTTGACGACCTCGCCCTTCTTCACGGTGCCGCCGGGCTGAGCCTTACGGACGGAGGCCACGACCACATCGCCGATATTGCCGTACTTGCGCTTGGAGCCGCCAAGCACGCGGATGGTCTTGATCTCCTTGGCGCCGGTATTGTCGGCCACCTTCAGATAACTTTCCTGCTGAATCATTCCGGCACCTCCTTACTTCGCTTTTTCAATGATTTCGACCACGCGCCACCGCTTGTCCTTGCTGAGGGGGCGGGTCTCCATGACCTTCACGCGGTCGCCCACGCTGCAAGCGTTCTGCTCGTCATGGGCTTTGAGCTTGTAGGTCCTCTTTACAATCTTCTTATAGAGGGGATGGGCCACACGGTCGGCGATGGCCACCACCACGGTCTTATCCATCTTGTCCGAGACAACCAGGCCGACTCTGGTTTTACGGGAAGAAGTTCTGTTCTCCATCTTCATTTCCTCCTATTCCTTATCGGCCTGCGAGCTGCTGCTCACGGATCATGGTCTTGACTCGGGCAATGTCTTTCTTGACCTCCGCGATGCGGATGGGGTTGTCGAGCTGATTGGTGGCGTGCTGCAGGCGCAGCTGGAACAGGTCCTTTTTCAGGTCCAGGAGCTTGGCGTCCAGCTCTGCGGCGGACATCTTGCGTACCTCAGTTGCCTTCATCATTATTCACCACCATTCTCGGTCTCGGCGGTCTCTTTCGCCACGATTTTGCACTTGACAGGCAGCTTGTGGGAGGCGAGACGCAGGGCCTCACGGGCGGTCTCCTCGGAAACGCCCGCGATCTCAAACATGACGCGGCCGGGCTTGACCACGGCCACCCAGTACTCGGGAGAGCCCTTACCGGAACCCATGCGGGTCTCGGCCGGCTTCTCGGTGATGGGCTTGTCGGGGAAGATCTTGATCCAGACCTTACCGCCACGCTTGGTATAGCGGGTCATGGCGATACGGGCGGCCTCGATCTGATTGGAGGTGATCCACGCGGGCTCGGTGGCCTGCAGGCCGAACTCACCGTAGGTGACGGTATTGCCCCGGGTGGCCTTGCCCTTCATGCGGCCGCGGTGGACACGGCGATATTTGACTCTCTTAGGCAGCAGCATTAGTTGGCGCCTCCTTCCTTAGGAGTAGCAGGAGCGGCGGGACGGGGGGCGGCGGGACGGTTGTTGAAGCCGCCCTGGGGACGCTGGCCACCGAAGCCCTGACCGGCGGGGCGCTGGCCGTAGCCGCCCTGAGGACGCTGGCCGCCGAAGCCGGGCTTGCGGTCGCCGAACCCGGGCTTCCGATCGCCGAACTTCCGGTCACCGTCGCGGCGGCGGGGCCGGTCGGGACGCTCCTTGAAGTTCTTGGTATCCAGGGTGCGGGGAGTGGTCCGCAGGGCCTGGGAAAGGACCTCGCCCTTGTAGATCCAGCACTTAACACCGATGCGGCCGTAAGTGGTAGCGGCCTCGGCAAAGCCGTAATCGATATCGGCGCGGAGAGTCTGCAGGGGAATGGTGCCGTCATGGTAGTGCTCGGTGCGGGCGATCTCAGCGCCGTTGAGACGGCCGGAGACCTGGACCTTGATGCCCAGAGCGCCCATCCGCATGGCGCGACCCATGGCGTTTTTCATGGCGCGGCGGAAGGCGATACGCTTCTCCAGCTGCTGGGCGATGTTCTCCGCCACCAGCTGGGCGTCCATATCGGGGTTCTTGACCTCGACAATGTTCAGCGCTACGCTCTTGCCGATGAGCTTCTCCACCTCCAGGCGGATACGCTCGATCTCGGTGCCGCCCTTGCCGATGACCACGCCGGGGCGGGCGCAGTGCAGGTAGATGCGGACCTTGGCGCTGTCCCGCTCGATCTCGATCTTCGGGATGCCGGCGGAATAGAGGGTCTTCTTCAGATACTTGCGGATCTTGTCGTCCTCGACCAGCAGGTCGCCCACCTTCTCGTTGCGGGCATACCAGCGGGAGTCCCAATCCTTAATGACGCCCACGCGCAGGCCGTGGGGATTCACTTTCTGTCCCATAGATTCTGCCTCCTCCCTTAGCGTTCTGCCACAGCGATGGTGACGTGAGAAGTACGCTTGTTGATCCGGTAGCCGCGGCCCTGGGCCCGGGGCATCATGCGCTTGATGATGGGGCCGGGGGTGGCGAAGGTCTCGGAGACGTAGAGCTTCTCGGGGTCCATCCCGTGGTTGTTCTCGGCGTTGGCCGCGGCGCTCTTGAGGAGCTTGAGCAGAGGCTCGGAGGCGGCCTTGGGGGTATTCATCAGGATCGCGGTGGCCTGGGCCACGCTCTTCCCGCGGATGAGATCACAGACGATCTGGATCTTTCGGGGAGAGATCCGGACGTATCTCAGATGTGCTTTCGCTTCCATTCTTCTCTCTCCTCCTTACTTGCCGGACTTGGCGCCCGCGTGGCCCTTAAAGGTGCGGGTGGGGGCGAACTCGCCCAGCTTGTGGCCGACCATATCCTCGGTCACATAGACGGGAACGTGCTTGCGGCCGTCATGGACGGCAAAGGTGTGACCGACGAAGGAGGGGAAGATGGTGGAGGCGCGGCTCCAGGTCTTCAGGACCTTCTTATCTCCGGTCTTATTCATTTCGTCAACCCGCTTGAGCAGCTCGGGGGCGCAAAACGGGCCTTTCTTAACGCTTCTGGACATGTTTCACTGCCTCCTTACTTACTTGGAATTCCGGTGCTTGACGATGAACTGCTCGGTGCGGCTCTTCTTCTTGCGGGTCTTGTAGCCCATGGCCGGCTTACCCCAAGGGGTGACAGGCCCGGGACGGCCCACAGGGCTCTTGCCCTCGCCGCCGCCGTGGGGGTGGTCGTTGGGGTTCATGACGCTGCCGCGGACGGTGGGCCGCCAGCCCATGTGGCGCTTGCGGCCGGCCTTGCCGATCTGGATGTTGCCGTGATCAGTGTTGCCGACCTGGCCGATGCAGGCCTTGCACTCCTCGCGCACATAGCGGACCTCGCCGGAGGGGAGGCGGACCTGAGCCATGCCGTTCTCCTTGGCCATGAGCTGACCGGCCACGCCGGCGGAGCGGACCAGTTGGGCACCCTTGCCGGGGTAGAGCTCGATGTTGTGGATGAGCTCGCCCACAGGAATGTTGGCGATGGGCAGGCAGTTGCCGGGAAGAATGTCGGCCTCGGGGCCGGAGACGATCTTGTGGCCGGGCTTCAAGCCGACAGGGGCCAGGATATAGGCCTTCTCTCCGTCGGTATACTGGATGAGGGCAATGTTGGCGGAGCGGTTGGGATCGTACTCCAGGCGAAGCACGGTGGCCTCCACGCCGTCCTTCTGGCGTTTGAAGTCGATGATGCGGTATTTCTTCTTGTTGCCGCCGCCGCGATGGCGGACGGTAATGCGGCCGTAGCTGTTGCGTCCGGCGTTCTTCTTCAGGTTCTCGGTCAGGCTGCGCTCAGGCTTGGCCTTCTTATCGATGCCCTCGAAGGCCGACACGGTCATGTGGCGGCGGGAGGGCGTCGTGGGCTTATAAGTCTTGATAGCCATTGTCTCTCTTCTCCTCCTTACGCCTCAAAGAACTCGATGGCCTTGGAGTCCTCGGTCAGGGTGACCATGGCCTTCTTCCAGGAGGGGCGGCGACCAGCGGGGAACCGTCCGGTGCGCTTCTCCTTGCCATACATGTTCAGAGTATTGACCTTGGCCACCTTCACGCCAAAGATCTCCTCCACCGCCTTGGCGATCTCGATCTTGTTGGCGTCCTTGGCGACCTCAAAGGTGTAGCGCTTGTCCTCGGTCATCGACATAGACTTCTCGGTGATGATGGGGCGCTTAATGATGTCATAAGCCTTTGTCATTACGCAAACACCTCCTCGATGACGGCCAGCGCAGCCTTGTCGACGATGAGCTGCTTGGCGTTGAGAATGTCATAGACATTGATGAGCTTTGCGGTGGTGGCGCTCACGCCGGGGATGTTCCGGGCGGACTTCACCACGTTCATGTTGACCTCAGGGGTGACCAGCACGGCCTTGCCGGCGTTCACAGCGGTGAGGAAGCTCTGCATGGTCTTGGTCTTGATCTCGGGGACGTTCAGCTCATCCACCACGATCACGTTGCCCTCAGCGGCCTTGGCGGAGAGGACGGACTTAAGGGCCAGACGCTTCACCTTCTTATTGAGGGTGTAGCGATAGGAGCGGGGCTTGGGGGCGAACACGATGCCGCCGTGGGTCCACTGGGGAGCCCGGGTGGAGCCCTGACGGGCACGGCCGGTCCCCTTCTGGCGGTAGGGCTTGATGCCGCCGCCGGAGACCTCGGCGCGGGTGAGGGCGGACTGGGTGCCCTGGCGGCAGTTGGCCAGGTGGTTCTTCACGACGGCGTGGACGACGTCCTCGTTGGGCTCGATCCCGAACACAGCTTCGGAGAGCTCCACTTCACCGACCTTGGTGCCGGACATGTTCACAACAGTTGCCTTAGGCATTTGGTTTCTCTCCTTTCTTACTTGTTACGGGCGGAAGCCTTCTGGGGATTGACGCGGGCGGAAGCCTTCTGCGGGTTGAGGCTGGCGTTGGCCGCGGCGCCCTTCTCCTTGACGTTGATCACGCTGTTGCGCAGATACACAACGCCGCCCTTGGGGCCGGGAACGGCGCCCCGCACGGCAATGATGCCCAGCTCAGGGTCGACCTTGACCACGTCCAGATTCAGGACGGTGACCTGCTCGTCTCCCATGTGGCCGGCGCCGATCTTGCCCTTGAAGATGCGGGAGGGATCGGTGCTGGAGCCCATAGAACCAGCATGGCGGTGCACAGGGCCGCCGCCGTGGCTGGTGGGGGTGCGCTGGGCGCCCCAGCGCTTGATGACGCCGGCGTACCCCTTACCCTTGCTGACGCCGGTGACGTCTACGCGGTCACCCTCGGCAAAGGTATCCACCTTGATCTCGTCGCCCACGTTCAGGTCGGCGGCGCCGTTGAGCTTGAACTCCTTGAGGACCTTCTTCCGGGCCTCGCCAGCCTTCTTCAGGTGGCCCAACTCAGGCTTGGTGAGTTTCTTTTCGGCAACATCTTCATAGCCCAGCTGGACCGCCTCATAGCCGTCCTTTTCCGTGGTCTTCTTCTGGACCACGGTGCAGGGGCCGGCCTCGATGACCGTGACCGGGATGATGTGGCCGGCTTCATCGAAGATCTGGGACATGCCCACTTTCTTGCCGATGATCGCCTTTTCCATGTGACTTCCTCCTTAAAATAAGGTTATTGGTCGGGAGAGGTGCCCATCAGGCTGGCATTGCTCTCGCGACTTGACCCGTCCATCTCAAAAACGCGATGGACTGCGGTACTGACTTCGTTACAAAGTCCGCTTTGCTCCGTTTTCGCCTGCGGCAAAAACCGCGCTGCGCTACCTTGTTCCTCGTCTCCGAATCAAACCCGCTTCGCCGGGCTTTGATCTGGCAGGACGGGAGATGTGCGGCGCACTTGGCTTACAGTTTGATTTCGATCTCAACGCCGGCGGGAAGCTCCAGGGCCATCAGGGCCTCCACCGTCTTGGGAGAGGGCTTGATGACGTCGATGAGGCGCTTATGGGTGCGGCGCTCGAACTGCTCACGGGAGTCCTTGTACTTGTGTACGGCGCGCAGGATGGTGACGACCTCCTTCTTAGTGGGCAGGGGCACGGGGCCGGACACGGTGGCGCCGGTGCGCTTGGCGGTCTCCACGATCTTCTCGGCACTCTGGTCGATCAGCTGGTGGTCGTACGCCTTGAGACGGATGCGGATCATTTCCTTCTGAGCTGCCATGGTTGTTCCTCCTTAAAACATACGAAGTGGTTTGTGACGTCTGCCGCTCCGTACGGTGAGAAATCTTTTATACACTCTTCCGTGCGTATCATTCCGAGGCATGAAGGAGGCCGGCACACATAACGTAGCCGGCCGTCGCACTCAAGTCCCGGCGATATACGCCGAGCGCATGATTTCTCAGCCGCCCGATCAACGGACATACTCCGCAGAAGTTACCTCATTTCTGAGCAATCTCCTGCATCATCGCAGACTGCGCCTAAACAGGCGCTTGATTATGATATAACATACAAGGCCCGATGTCAAGCACAAATTACACAATTTTCGCTTGTATTTCAAGGATTTCTTCGCCCTTCTCACCTGGGCCCCGCCTCCTCTCTATTTATAAACATTTCGTAAAACTTCCTCCGAGAGAATTGACGAACCCCGCAGAACGCGATATGCTCTGTTCGCACACGAAATAGCCCCTCTTCTCTTGGAAAGGAGTTTTGGCGATGAAGGGTTCTGACGATATCCTGATGACCTATCTTCGGGTCTCCCAGCACATGTCCCGGCTGTTCCGCGTCCATTTTGGCCGGCTGCAGCTCACTTTCCCCCAGGCCCTGGTCCTCACCGTGCTGGGCGAGGAGGGGCCCATGCCCATCAGCACCCTGGCCGAACGCACCGGCAGCGCCAATTCCACCGTTTCCGGCATCGTGGACCGCCTGGAGAAGCTGGAGTTGGCCCGCCGCGACCGCTCCGGTGAGGACCGCAGAGTCATCTATGTCGCCGCCACCGAAAACTATCAGGCGCTGCGGAAAAAGGCGGAGACCGATGTAGGCGGCTACTTCAGCTCCGTCCTGTGCTCCATGCCGAAGGAGGACCGGCTCCTCATCGCCTCCGCCCTGCACAAGCTGGATGAGGCTCTTTTGTCCAAGGAGGCGGAGGACGCTGGGCTGTAAGTTTGTTTTCCATGTGATTTTTCCCTCATTATCTGATATACTTACTTTATAGTAAACGCTTTTCCCGGCGGGCGCCGGACGGACGAATCCGGCGCGGTCCTCACTCCGTGCCGCTGTGACGAAGGATGGAATCCAAAAATGAGGAAACATTACGGCTACGACTCCTATCGGGGGCGCTCCCCGCTCCGCACATTTCTAAAGGCGACCGCCGTTGTACTGGCCGTGGTCCTGCTTCTGGGCGTGGCGGCGCTGTTTTTCCTGGAGCCCTATTGGGTCGTTTCCGCGGATGGGGCGCAGCTCCGCCTGCCTTGGAGCCAGCAGACGCCCGCACCTTCCGCCGAACCCATCCCCTTCTCCTCCTCTCCCGTGGTGGTGGTCACGCCGGAGATCCAGACCCCGGCATATCTCCACGCCGCCTTTCTGCCCGACGAGGCCCTCTATGACGGCAGCGCTGCGGCACGGCTTACGGAGGCCGGCGCAGAGGCGGCTCTTTTTGATATGAAAACCGATGAGGGGCTTCTGCACTACCGCTCCGAGCTCCCCCTGGCGGATCAGGCAGGCGTCAATCCGAAGGACACCGCTCTCAACGCCGCTATTCTGGCCCTCAACGGGACTGACGGGCTCTATACGGTGGCCCGCGTGTCCTGTTTTCGGGACAATTCCCTGCCCAAGGCGCGCAACGACATGGCCGTCCGCTCTCCCGCCGGAAACTGGAGGGACAATGGCGGCTATCGCTGGCTCTCCCCCTCCAGCAGCGACGCCCAGGGCTATCTCATCGATATCTGTCTGGAGCTGGCGGGCCTTGGTTTTGACGAGATCCTGCTGGACAACGCAGGGTACCCTGTGGACGGAAACCTGGATTATATCGTGAGGAACGATGCCTACGACAGCGCCCTCTTCCCCGCCACCGTCCGCGGCTTTTACACGGACCTGGTACAGCGGCTGGAGGAGCAGTACCCGGAAGTGGTCCTCTCCGTAGTCACAGACCGGGACACGCTGGAGGCTGCCACCAGCGAAGAGAGCGGCCAGACCCTGTCCGGCATGGCAGAGCGCATGGACCGGATCTGGGTCCGGGATCTGGGCGCCGCCTGGACACAGTGCGTCCAACTGCTGGACGAAGCCGGCCTCTCCCGGCCCGAGGTCAATCTGGTATCTATCGACACACAGGCGGGCGTTTCAGACCGCAGTTGGTGCCTCTGGCCTTGACCCCGTCAAAACGCCGAATTTTCTCTCCATTTTTCTCCATCCTGATTTTGAGGCGGGGTTGGAGCTAAAAATTTTTTGTTCTCATTCTTCCTTTTCTGTCGGTATTTGGATGCCGTTTTTCCACTTATTACAATTTCAGGAGGCCGCACAGCGACAGCTTTTGTGTGGTCTCCTGAAATTTTTTCTAGAGGCCCCACCAATTTAGACATTGGTTCAAGTTTGTATATTGATTTTGACGCCCCAAACGTGTATCATGGTAAGTATTCTGGGGCAGTATCCAGATGTTCGTGCTTAAGCACATGGAAAGGCGGTGATGGAATGTCTTTGGAAGCAGTCCAAAAGGTGACGGAAACCGAGCAGAAGGCCCGCGCGCGTAAGGCGGAGGCGGTGGAACAGGCAAAGAAGCTGATCGCCGACGCAGAACGTCAGGGCCGAGAGCGTCTGAGCGCGGCAAAGGCCGAGGCGGACGCCCAGGTCAAGGTCATGCTCACCAAAGCGGAGGAGTCCGCGGCGAAACACTCGGAAGCCGTCATGGAGGAAACGCGGCGGTCCTGCGACAGCCTGCGCCAGGCGGCGGAAGGTAAACTGGAGGACGCGGCGGCACTCATTATCAGAAGGGTAGTGGGAGTCTAATGTCCATTGTCAAAATGAAACGCCTGCGGCTGTTTTGCATGGCCGCCCACCGGGAGGAGCTTCTCCGCCAGCTCCAGCATCTGGGCTGCGTGCAGGTCCGGGAGCCCACCGACTGCCTGGAGGATCCGGACTGGAGCGCCTTCATCCGGGTGGATGACACCGCTCTGGCGGACACCAGGGCCCGTGCCGACGCTCTGCGCGCCGCGCTGGAGCTCTTGAACCGCTATGCACCCTCCAAGGGCGGTCTGTTTTCTCCCAGGCCCGAGATCACCGAAGGGCAGCTCTTTGACGATCAGGCCCGGCGGGAAGCCCTGGACGCTGCGGAACGCATCATCGGACACGAAGCGCGCATCAACGCCATCTACGCAGAGCAGAGTAAGCTCGCCGCGCAGAAGGCCTCCCTCGCCCCCTGGCTGGAGCTGGAGGTGGATCTGAACACCCCGTCCACCCGCGAGGTCTCCGTGACCTTCGGCGCCTTTCCCGGATCGGCGGACCGGCAGGCGGTGGAGCGGGCGCTGGCCACTGCCACGGAGCTGGCCCAGCTCACCTGGGCCGGGCACGACCGGGAATTTCAGTATGTGCTTCTCCTCTGCCATCGAAAGGCGGAAGAGGAGGCCCTGGACCTTTTGAAGGGCTTTGGTTTCACTCCCTCCTCTCTGCGGGGCTGGGAGGGCACCGCCCGGGCCAACACCGACCGGATCGAGGCCCGTCTTGCTGAATTGGGCCGGGAGCTGGAGGCCTGCAGGGCCGCCATCTCCGGCGAGGCGGTCCACCGGGAGGACCTGAAGCTCTGCATGGACCGTATGACCCAGGACATCCAGCGGGAGGAGGTCAAGGGGCGGCTCCTGGCTTCCCAGACCACCATCTTTCTGGAGGGCTGGGTCCCGGCGGAGAGCCTGCCCCGTCTGGAGTCGCTCCTGAGCCGGTACCCCACCGCGTGGGAAGCCTCGGATCCCCAGCCGGAAGAATACCCCTCCGTACCGATCCAGCTCAAGAACAATGCGCTGACCCGGCCTCTCAACATGGTCACCAATATGTATGTTCTCCCCGCCTATGACGGCGTGGACCCCAATCCGCTGATGGCCCCCTTCTTCATTTTCTTCTTCGGGCTGATGATGGCGGATATGGCATACGGCATTTTGATGGTCCTGGGCGCCGTCTTTATGTTCCGCGTCATGCGGCCCAAGGGCGGTATGCGGGACTTTGCCGGTCTGCTGCTGCTGTGCGGCATCAGCACCTTTATCATGGGCGCACTGACCGGCGGCTTCCTGGGCGACTTTATTCCCCAGTTGGCCAAGATCATCAACCCCAACACCACACTCACCGAGCTTCCGGCCCTGTTCACCCCCCTCAATGACACACTAGCCATTCTGGTGGGCTCTCTGGCCCTGGGCCTGATCCAGATCATCACCGGCATGATCATCAGCGTGGTGCGCAAGGTGCAGGCCGGCCAGGTGGCCGACGCCATTTGGGACGAGGTGACCTGGTGGATCATCCTCGCCGGCATCGCCCTGGCCGTGCTGGGCATCGGCTCGGTGGGCGGCTATCCCGTGGTCCTGATCGTCGGACTCGTCATGCTGCTCTACGCCGGGACCCGGAATGCCAAGGGCTTTGGAAAGATCACCTCCCTCATCGGGACGGTCTACAACGGCGCCACCGGCTTTTTCAGCGACATCCTCTCCTACGCGCGTCTGATGGCTCTGATGCTGGCGGGCAGCGTCATCGCCCAGGTATTCAACACGCTGGGCTCGGTGACGGGCAACGTGATCGGCTTCGTGATCATCTCCCTCATCGGCAATATGCTCAACTTCGCGCTGAATCTGCTGGGCTGCTACGTTCATGACCTGCGGCTCCAGTGCCTGGAATTCTTCAACCGTTTCTACAAGGAGGGCGGCAAGCCCTTCCGGCCCCTGCTGATCCAAACCAAATATGTAGATATCAAGGAGGAAAATTAACATGGCTGAATTCATTGCTCAATTTGGCGGTATTGGTCTGGCGTTCCTGGGCGCCGCGCTGGCGGTGGGCCTGTGCTGCGTCGGCTCCGCGAAAGGCACCGGCATGGTGGGCGAGGCCGCTACCGGCGTCCTGAGTGAGAACCCTGAGCATTTCTCCAAGTGCCTGATCCTCCAGGTGCTTCCCGGCACCCAGGGCCTGTACGGATTGGTCATCTGGTTCTTCGCCCTGTTTACCATGGGCGCTTTCTCCGGCGGCATCGTGGACCTCTCCGTCACGCAGGGCCTCACCATCTGCGTCTCCTGTATCCCCATGGCCATCGGCGGCTGGCTGTCCGCCATCTATCAGGGCCGCGTGGCCGCCTCCGCCATCAATGTGGTCGCCAAGAAGCCCGACGACTGGGCCAAGGGCATTATCCTCTGCGGTATCGTGGAGTTCTACGCCATCCTGTCTCTGCTGGCCTCCGTGCTGCTGCTGATGAACGCTCTGTAAGGGCGGTCCTTCGGGACAAGACAGGAAGGAAAGGCGGTAACCTATGAACGGTATCGAAAAAATCACCGGTCAGATCGAGGCCGACGTCCAGCGCGAGATCGACGATCTGACCGCCCAGGCCCAGGCCCAGGCAGCGGAAATCCTGGCCGACTATGAGGCCAGGGCCAGGGCCGAGGCCGAGGCCACCCTGAAGCGGGGCGCTCTGGCCGCCGCCCAGCGGGAAGAACGGCTGGGGGATATGGCCCGGCTGGAGGCCCGCAAGCTGACGCTGGGCACCAAGCAGGAGATGGTGGAAAGGGCTTTCCAGCGGGCGCTGGAGAAACTCACCAGCCTGCCCGACGCCGAGTATGTCTCTCTTCTGGCCAATCTGGCCGCAGCCGGCAGCCGCTCCGGACATGAGGCTGTCATCTTCTCACAGAAGGACCGGGCCCGCTTCGGCAAGCAGGTCGTCACCCTGGCCAACGACATCCTGGCCCGGAAGGTGGCCCCCAAGCTTCCCGAGGAGCTCACCGGCTCCAAGGCCGGCGCCATTCTGGACAAGGTGGTGGCCGGCGCCTCCGCCGTGCTGGCAGGGACCGGCATGCTCACCCTGGCCGAGGAATCCCGTCCCATGGCCGGCGGTCTCATCCTCCGGGACAACAACGTGGAGACCAACTGCTCCTTCGAGGTGCTCATCCACCTCCAGCGGGACGCCCTGGCCGCGGAAGTGGCAAAGACTCTCTTTGATTAGGGCCTCTCGCCGCAAGGAAAGGAGGGTGACCATTGGCCAAAAAAATCAATGAGTACGACTATCTCTATATTTCGGCCCGCATCCATGCGATGGAAAACCGGCTCCTGACCCGGGAGCGCATGGAGCGGATGCTGGGCGCCCACAGTGTGGACGACGCCGCCAAAGTCCTGTCCGAGTGCGGTTACGGGGAGTTCGCCTCCCTGACGCCCGCCTCCATCGAGCACACCCTGGATCAGGCCAGGCTGGAGCTGTTCGCCGAGCTGCGCCGCTCCGTGCCCGACCCCAGCATCGTGGACGTGTTCTGTATCAAGTACGACTACCACAACGCCAAGGTGCTCCTGAAGGCGGAGGCCACCGGGCAGCGTCCGGACGAGCTGTTCCTGGACGCCGGCCGCTATCCCGCCGCCGCCCTGCAGGAGGACTACCTCAAGGGCGACCTGAGCCGGTACAGCGAGACCTTCCGGGCCGCCGTGGCGGAGGCCAAGGATACCATGGCCTCCAGCGGCGACCCGCAGGCCGCGGACTTTGTGCTGGACCGGGCCTATTA
>NZ_JBCOAQ010000038.1:0-1329 GCF_040226735.1 Intestinimonas sp. RTP31139st1_F5_RTP31139_211217
TCAGGACCCGCTCCCCCGCGTGGCCAAAGGGCGTATGGCCCAGATCATGTCCATAGGCAGCGGCTTCGGTCAGGTCCAGGTCGGCGTCCGGGGCCACGATGACCGGGGACTTGCCCCCCAGCTCCAGCGTCACCGGGGTGAGATGTCTGGCCGCCGCGGTCATGACGGTCCGCCCCACCTGGGGGCTCCCGGTGAAGAAGATATAGTCGAATTTCTGGTCCAGCAGGGCGGCGTTCTCCTCCCGGCCGCCCTCCACCACGGCGATATAGTGCCGGGAGAAGGTCTCGCCCAGCAGTCGGGCCAGGGCGGCGGAGGCGGCGGGGGCGTAGGCCGAGGGTTTCACCACCGCGGTGCAGCCCGCCGCCATGGCGGCCGCCAGCGGACACAGCGTGAGCTGGACCGGATAATTCCAGGGGGACATAATAAGGGCCGTGCCGTAGGGCTCGGGGTAGACGAATCCCCTGGAGGGGAATTGGGACAGAGGCGTGGGCACCCTCCGGGGACGGGACCAACGGTCCAGCCCCCGCCGGGCCTCCCCCAGCTCGGAGAGGACCAGGGCCAACTCGGTCTCGTAGCCCTCGAACACGGTCTTGTTGAGGTCGGTCTTCAGCGCGGCGAGCAGTTCGGCCTCGTGTCTGCGGACCGCCTCCTCCAGCCGGGCGAGCATACGCCTGCGGAAATCCGTGTTCCGGGTGGCCCCGCTGTTGAAATAGCGCCGCTGGGCGGCAATGATGTCATTCACAGATATGTTCCTCCACAAGATGGGCAAATCCCTGAAAGGCGCTGGGGACGGCGTACAGGGTCCGAAGGGCCTCCCGCCCGGCCCAGACCCAGCCCTCCGGGAGGGCGTCCTCCGCGGCCTGTGCGATGAGGGCCTCCATCTGCCACTCGATATGGGTAAAGACATGCCTGGCCGTTCCGCCCCGTTCCAGCCGCAGCGGCGTGATGCCCCATTCCTCCAGGAGGCCGGGGCCGCCGCCGGGCTCGTTGGGGTACTCCCACAGCCCGGAGAGAAGGCCCTTTTCCGGCCTGCGCCGCAGGGCCACCCGGCCCCGGCGGAAGATGAGGTAGACCGTGCGCGCCTCCACCCGGCGCGCACGCTTGGGCGCTTTTACCGGCAGCTCGCCCGTCCGGTTCTCCAGCAGCGCCCGGCAGAACCCGCGTGCCGGACACCGGGCACACAGCGGCGCACCGTTGGGGAGGCAGACCATGGCTCCCAGGTCCATCATGGCCTGGTTGAAGTCCCCGGGCGCGCCCGCCGGGATCACGGCCTCCAGGGCCCCGCGCATCCGGCGTTTGGTCTCGGGCTTTGTGATGTCGCCCGCGTCT
>NZ_JBCOAQ010000038.1:1372-22776 GCF_040226735.1 Intestinimonas sp. RTP31139st1_F5_RTP31139_211217
GCCGCCGGTGCGGCGGGCGACCACCCGCAGCACGTTCCCGTCCACTGCGGGAACCGGCAGTCCGAAGGCGATGGAGGCCACCGCCCCGGCGGTATATTCCCCCACGCCGGCCAGGGACAGCAAGCCCTCGTAGGTGCCGGGGAAGACACCCCCGTGGTCCGCCATGATCTGGCGGGCGGCCTTTTGGAGGTTGCGGGCCCGGTTGTAGTAGCCCAGCCCCTGCCACAGCTTCATCAGCCGGTCCTCCTCCACCGCGGCCAGATCGGCCACGGCGGGCAGTGCGGCCATAAAGCGGCGGTAATAGTCCAAAACCGCCGCCACCCTGGTCTGCTGGAGCATGATCTCCGACCCCCACACGCGATAGGGGTCCCCCAGCGCGCCTCCGCCGGGGGCGGGGCGCCAGGGCAGAACACGGGCGTTTTCGCGATACCACGCCAAAAGCGGAATGGGCAGACGGTCAAGCTCCTTCAAGGGCGGCTACCTCCTCAGCATGCTCCCTGTATTATATATGGTGCAGGAGAAAATTTCAACGGACGCAATCAAAACGCCGCTGCGGAACATCTAATGGTCAGAAAGGAGGGATGGGCGTGACGGAACAGGAATACGCCGTCCGGGCCGACGCCATGAAGGGGAAGCTCTACGGCATGGCCCTCCTCTACCTGGGCAGCGCCTCCCTGGCGGTGGACGCGGTGGACGAGGCGGTCTACAAGGGCCTGCGCGCCTGCGAAAAGCTGCGGGAGGAGCAGTTTTTCGGCACATGGCTCACCCGTATCCTCATCAATGTCTGTAACGCGGAGCTGCGGCGGCACAGACGCGAGGTATCCGTGGCGGAGCTTCCAGAGACGGCACAGGAGGACTTCGACGCCCTCCCCCTGCGGGATGCGGTGGGCCGGCTCCCCAGAGAGCTCAAGGAGGTCATCATCCTGCGGTATTTTTCCGGACTCACCCTTGCGGAGACCGCCCGCGCCCTGGATATCCCCCAGGGGACGGCGGCCACCCGGCAGAGAAAGGCGCTCAGGCTCCTGCGCCTGGAGCTTGTGGATGGAGAGGAGGTGGGCGCATGAACCGAAACGAGGAATACTGGGCCCTGGTCGCAGAACTGGGGGAGACGCCGCCTGCGCTGGACGGCACCGTAGAGCGGGCCCGTGTCCGGGCCCGTAAGGCAAGGGCGGGCCGCTGGCTGGGAATCCCCGCGGCCTCCCTGGCCGGGGCGGCCTCCGCCTTCATTTTACTGGTGAACTGCTCGATGCCCTTCGCCATGGCCTGCCGCCGTGTGCCTTTTGTCAGGGCGCTGGCGGAGGCCGTGGCCGTGGCCCCCAGCCTGAAGGCAGCTTTTGAAAACGACTACATCCAGCCCGTGGGCCAGACCCGGACCGCCGATGGCGTCACCCTGTCGGTGGAGTATCTCATCGTGGATGAGAGGCAGCTCAATGTGTTCTATACGCTGGGCTGGGACGGGGAGAACGCCCTGGAGGCGCAGCCGGCGCTGCTGGCGCAGGATGGGGAGCATTTGGAGGGCTATGCCGCCACCTGGGGCAGTCCGGGGGAGGAGCTGCAGGAGAAGGATTACCGCGTTGCCACCTTCTATTTTGCGGAGGGGAGCCTTCCCGACAGGCTGACGCTGCGCTTTGACGTGCGGGACGCCGGCTATCCCAAGGCGGGGCAGGGCGCGGCGGAGAGCCGGGCCGCTCCGGCGGACGGGCCCTGGCCGGAGGAGACCCCGCAGGACCGCCCGGCTGCGATGGTCTCCTTTGACTTTCCCCTGACCATCGATACCGGGCTCATCGGACCCGGACGGACGGTGCGGGCGGAGCAGTGGATCGAGCTGGACGGTCAGCGCCTCCGGGTGGACGGACTGTCCATCGACCCCACGCAGATGGTCCTGACCCTCTCCGACGACCCCAACAACACCGCGTGGCTGACCGGCCTGGACTGCTATGTGGCAGATGAGAAGGGGAACCGCTATGAGAAGGGAGGCGTCTCCTTCGGGAGCGCGGAGGGGGAGCACTTCTGGCCCAACTACACCCTGGAGAGCCCCTATTTCACCGGCGGGGAGGCATTCACTCTGGTGATCACCGGCTGCTCCTGGCTGGACAAGGACCGGACCCAGGTCACCCTGGACCTGGAGACCGGGGAGGCCGATTGGCTCCCGGAGGGACTTTTCGTGGAGAGTATCGAGCGCCGGGGGGAGGACGTGTATCTGTCCCTGCGCAACGACGGCCAGGGGACCTCCTTCCAGTGGTACTATTACGATCCGGAAGGCGGAGAGCATGAGTGGGGCGGCTACTCCATGAGCGCCGTAGACCGGGACGAAGACGGCTGGTGCGAGGAGAACACGGAATACCGCGTCCTGAGGGACTATGGATGGGACAGCGTGAAGCTGGCGCTTTCCACCAATCGCCGGATCGAGCTGGAGACCCCGCTGGAGGTCCCGCTTTTTTAAGCGGACGGTCCAGAGGCCCGCTCCCCGCACCGGGGGAGAGGGCCTCTGGACCGTCCCGGCGGAAAGGGCGCCGAGAGGCGGATAATTTGAAATTTTCCTTGACATTTCTAGGATTTTCTATATAATAATATAGCCTGTCGAAATGAGATGGGCGTCATCCTTGCTCTCACCAAAGAGTGAGGGCCACAAGACCATAAGGAGGTGCAAGTAAAATGGCAAAGATCAACGGCAACTACGAGGTGGCATATATCCTCAAGCCCGAGCTGGGCGAGGAGGCCACCGCCGCGCTGGTGGCCAAGTTCAAGGCGATGGCCGAGGCCCGGGGAACCGTGGCCGAGGTGGACGAGTGGGGCAAGCGCCGGCTGGCCTATCCCATCGACGACCTGAACGAGGGCTACTACGTGTTCATGACCTTTACGGCTGATGCCGCGTTCCCCGCCGAGCTGGACCGCGTGATGCGGATCACCGACGGCGTGATGCGCTCCATGATCGTCTGCAAGGACGAATAAGGAGAGGCCATGCTCAACAAAATTTTTCTTCAGGGCCGCCTGGTGGCGGACCCTGAAATGCGGCACACCCCCTCGGGGGTAGCCGTGGCATCCCTGCGGCTGGCCGTGGACCGGGACTTCAAGGACAAGGAGACCGGGGAGAAGAAGGCGGACTTCATCAATGTGGTTGCCTGGCGCTCCACCGCCGAGTTTGTCTCCCGGTATTTCACCAAGGGCCGTATGGCCGTCGTGGAAGGCCGTCTCCAGATCCGGGATTACACGGACCGGGACGGCAATAAGCGCACCGCCGCAGAGGTAGTGGCCGACAACGTCTATTTTGGCGACTCCAAGCGGGACGCCGAGGGCGGCGGCTACGGCGGTTACGGCGGCGGCTACTCCGCCCCTGCGCCCAGCGCGCCCGTCCCCCCTCCGGCCTACGCCGCCCCCGCGGGCGGGGATCAATTCGCCGAGCTGGACGACGACGACGGCGAACTCCCGTTTTGATGTACCCCATCAAAACAGGGCCTTGAAAATGGGCCGACAGGTCCGACTTTCTTTTCAAAATAAATATAAGGAGGGTATATACCATGCCTATGGATAGAGAGCGTCCCCGCGGCCGCAAGCGCCGCAAGGTTTGCAGCTTCTGTGTGGATAAGGTCGAGCACATCGACTATAAGGACGCCGCCAAGCTGCGTCGGTTTGTCTCCGAGCGGTCCAAGATCCTGCCCCGCCGGACCACCGGTACCTGCGCCATGCATCAGCGCCAGTTGACCCAGGCCATCAAGCAGGCCCGTCAGATCGCCCTGCTGCCCATCGTCACCGACTAAATTCCGGATATGAGAAAGCGGACATGCCATATGGCATGTCCGCTTTTCTTATGAGCAGAAACGGTGGTTTCCAATGACCTTGATGAGGGGACGGGACCAGATCCAGCCGCTGGTTGCGGTGCTGGGATTAAAATAATAGATGGCTCCGCCGCTGGGGTCGGCGCCGTTGAGCGCCTCCCGGGCGGCCCGGATGGAGGATTCGGCCACCGGCTGGTCGATCTGCCCATCGTCCATGCAGGAGAAGGCGCCCGGCTGATAGACCACTCCCGCGATGGTGTTGGGGAAGGAGGGGTGGCTCACCCGGTTGAGGATCACGGCGCCCACCGCCACCTGGCCGCTGTAGGGCTCGCCCCTGGCCTCCGCCGAGATGACACGGGCCAGCAGATCCACGCTGTTGCTCTGACTGGAGGAGGCGCCGTTCTCCGTGGTCGTCATGCCCAGCGCTTTCAACGTGGCGGTCCCCGCCACACCGTCGGCGGTAAGGCCGTTTTTCTGCTGAAATTTCTTTACGGCTGCCTCTGTTTTGGAGCCATAGATGCCATCCACTGGCCCATCAAAATAGCCCCAGCGCACCAGCTTTTCCTGAATGGTGCGTACCGCCTGGCCGGAGGAGCCCTGCCGGTAGGTAGCCGCCTGGGCGGTCTGGACCAAGGTAATGATCAGAATGTTGAGCCCGAAGATGAGGGCCAGCGACCAGAGAAGCCGCTTTCTGTGTTTCCCCACGTTCCCGCCTCCAAAAAAGTTTCTGTCCCTAGTCTACGACAGGCCGCTTCTTCTTATGCGAGGCGAATAATGGAAGCATAACCGGGTCATACTGGAAGGACGAGAAAAAAGCAGGAGGGGATCCAGAATGGTCAAGGGAATCAACAAACGGGTCATCGTGGTAAAGGCGCCGGACCCGCGCCTTTTTGAGCAGGCGATTTTTATCATGCGGGAGGATGCCTTTGCCGAGGGTGTCTCGGCGGAACAGGTGCTGGAGGAGGCCCAGAAGGCGGCGAAAAGCTATGTGCGGGGAAATACGCGGGTGGGGCGGTGGATCAGATTTTTGCCTGCGCCGGCCTGGGCGGCAGCCGGCGCGCTGGTGGCCACGGCGGCCTGGAGTCTGGCTCTGTTTTTCTAAGACGGAGCAGATGCATAGGGGTAACACAAGGGGGCGGCGGCATACCCAAAAGGGGTCCGCCGCCCCCTTGCACGCCATGAAGACGGCGGATTTCTGCAAGAAGGCCAGGGGCCGGAGGAATTTCCTCCGGCCCCCGGCCAATACATTTAATCCCTTTGGGGATACTTACTTCATGCCGTTCTCGTAGGCCTCGATCATCTTCTTGACCATCTGGCCCCCAACAGAGCCGGCCTCGCGGCTGGTCAGGTCGCCGTTATAGCCCTGCTTCAGGTTCACGCCGACTTCCTGAGCGGCCTCCATCTTAAACTTGTTCAGGGCCTCGCGGGCGCTGGGCACGACAGGCTGATTAGAATTATTAGAGCTAGACATAATTTCGCATCTCCTTGTTTCGTTTGTTTGTTGGATTGGGAATCCAGACATAGCATTGCCTCACGCGGTATTTCTATGTGCGCCATTTTTTGCCGTCCAGGCTCCCAGTTTCACTGCGGTCGATCAAAGCTCTCAATACGCAGCGGTGCCTGACGTGATGTGTGATTCAGATGACGATGCGCTTTATTTTTATAGACGAGAGAAGGAAGTGGCCGCCCCCGATACACATGGTGACCAGTGCGCGTTCCGCCCGGGTCCGCTGGAGCGCGGACAGGGCTTTGCAGGGGAGCACGGCTCCGGTCGCACCCAGAGGATGTCCCAATGCGATGGCTTCTCCGTTGGGATTTACGCACACTCTGTCCAGTCCAAGCTCTCGGATACGTGGGATGGCTTGCGCCGCAAAGGCCTCGTTGAGTTCAATGACATCAAAGTCGTTTACAGAGCTTCCGGCTATGGCGAGAAGCTTTTTGACTGCGGGGATGGGGCCTATGCCCATGTAGGCCGGAGGTACGCCTACCACGGCATGGGCAACAAAACGGGCGTATGGGGTGATGCAGCTCATAGATTCGATCCCACCGCAGACGACCACATCCTGTTGTCCCGACAATATGGCGTTGGCTCCGGTCTATGGTCAGGCAGGCGATATGATCCTGTACGATAAAATCTATTTCCATAATACCCTCCAAACTCTTCTTAATCGGGCCGCGTCCGGCTGCAGCTCAGGTAAGAAAATTACAAAACGAAAGACACCGGTGTTTATTGCAAGTATACGGGACGGGAGGTAAAAGTGGTTGGACAAAAATAGTTGAAAGTACACAGGCTGCTTTGAGATGTATTGTGTAAAGGGTGTTTTTTACCACCTACTACACATTGGCTGGCGGCTCATTTATGGTAAAGTGATTGACCAGCAGAGGGGAGGAGGTGTAGTACTCATAAGGGGGCATGACCCGCTGAAAGACGGTCATGCCCCCTTATCTATCTGCTCGTAGTTTACTGCGAGAAATTACCCAATATAGAGAAAACAGATGAAAAATTTTATACCGGAGATGGCAGAGAGGTCTATTTTATAAAAAAGGGGTTGAAGTATAAATAATACTTTGTAAAATGAAGATATCGGGCGCTCGATGAGAAAATATCAGGAGGCTTCAAATGAACGATATAAAAGTATTTTCCATCGGAAAGATTGTAAATGAAGAAGAAAATGTAAAAGTAGTTGTTGAACAAAAGTATGCAGAAGGATTAAAAGGGCTTGAGGGATACAGTCATGTGCAGATTCTCTGGTGGATGGATGGTTGTGACAATGCATCTGACAGGGGAACATTGGTAGAAGAAAAGCCATACAGAAACGGTCCTGACGAAATTGGAGTATTCGCATTGAGATCCCCTGAAAGGCCAAATCCGATTGCGGTATCCAATGTAAATATAGCATATGTTGATGTAGAATCGGGAACGGTTGGGCTATATTATATTGATGCATTTGACGGAAGTAAGGTAATTGATATAAAACCATATACGCCAAGCATAGATCGAATTGAACATCCTTTTACTCCTAATTGGTGTGCACATTGGCCAAAGTCTTATGAGGAAAGCAGTGATTTTGATTGGGAATCAGAATTCAACTTTTAGGAGAAAACCGTCATGGCACTTGCAGATTATATTTATAATAAGCCAACTATTGAAACGGATAGAATAGTGATTAGACCTATGACAACAGAAGATGTCACAGATTTAAAAGAATGGATGCCGGATAAATCAATTTATACTTACTGGGGCAAAGGCCCCAGTAAGACTGAAAAGAATCCTGGGTTGCTTTTTGAAAAGGGAAATAAACCTACAAAAAGTCTTCATCTGGGAATATCAGTTAAAGATTTAGATAAAGTAATAGGTGATCTATGGGTATACCTTATAGAGAATAATCGAATGGCATCTGTTGCAATACGTCTTTCAAAAAAATATCACGGAAAAGGTTACGGAACAGAAGCTTTATCGGCTATGGTTCGCTTTTGCTTTGAAAAGACTGAACTGAAACGATTATGGGCAGAAGTTGATATTCGTAATGTGGCTTCACAAAGAATATTAGAAAAGAGTGGTTTCACAAGAGAAGGACTTATCAGACAGGGGAAAATGGTTAATACATGGTGTGATTATTATGTTTATGGCATCCTCGATTCTGATTTGTAATTAGTGTACAAAATGGTATAAAGAACTCGTCAGATTTCGATTAGTCGCTCTCTTGTGTCTGCCACGGCAATACTTGCTGGGAATTATATCAAGAACCTGCTGCCATGTGATTGGCCAAGGGCGCACTTACTCACCACCGGCAGGGCCGGCTGGGGTACTGCCTGGCAGCAGCCGTGCGCTCTTCGAGGGGAACGCATCCAGCGGGCTTTCCAGCTCCGGCGCTATTCGGTAGCCAAGAAAGCCCTTCCAGCCGACCATTTCCTGTCAGCTCGCCATTATCTATGATCGGGACCGATATATGTCCCGTGTGGTACAGGAGCTGCATGGATTTGTGGAGCGCGGCGGCTGGGAAAGGCATCAGGGGGCGGTGTCCCGCCGGCGAGGCTGGGGAAAAGTCAGAGAAAGCAAAAGGGGGCCTTGCCGCAGCGTTGCGGCAAGGCCCCCTTCACTTATTGTGGGATGCAACTGAGAAAGACACCGCGGGAGATATGCGGCCAGGCCGTGCCGGCCCATGGAAAGCGCGGTGGATTATTGTAATGATGCACAAAAACAGGCGTAAAAAATTGGAGGTGTTCCGGTAAAAACGGCTTGCTTTTTTGAGCGGCGGCGAGTATGATAAATAAAACAAATAAAAAATTAGTAATAAAAAATTTTTGTGAGGTGCAATATGACCCATTCCTCCGCCCAAACAGCCAGTGTTTTTTGCTTTACAGGCGTGCCGCCGCTGGGGCAAACCATCCCCTTGGGCCTCCAGCATGTGGTGGCGGCGGTGGTGGGAGTCATCACACCCGCCATGATCATTTCCGGAACCTGTGGGCTCAATGCTGCCGAAGAGACACTTATGGTGCAGGTCTCTCTCATCCTTACCGCCGTAGCCACGCTGCTGCAGCTTTTTCCGCTGTTCCGGAGGATCGGGGCGCGCCTCCCCGTAGTCATGGGCATCAGCTTTGCCTATGTGCCGACGCTCACCGCCATCGGCGGGCAGTTTGGGCTCTCCACGATATTGGGTGCGGAGATTATCGGCGGATGTGTGGCAATCGTGTTCGGGATTTTTGTCAAACAGATCCGGATCTTTTTCCCGCCTCTGGTTACAGGGACGGTCATTTTTACCATCGGCCTCTCCCTCTATCCCACTGCCGTGCGCTATATGGCGGGAGGGAGCGCTGACAGCCCCTGGTTTGGCGGACTGCGCAGTTGGAGCGTTGCCCTGATTACCTTCGGCGTGGTGGTGTTTCTCAACCACTTCACCAGGGGCATCTGGAGATTGGGGGCCCTGCTGTTCGGCATGATCGTGGGATACCTGACGGCGCTCTGCTTCGGGATCGTGGACCTCTCCAAGGTGGGGCCCGCAGCCTGGTTCGCGCTGCCCGCCGTGATGCCCTTCCGGATCGAGTTCGTCCCCGCCGCCAGCGTCTCCCTAGCCATTGTCTATGTGGTGAACGCGGTGCAGACCATCGGAGATCTCTCCTCCACTACCATGGGCGGCATGGAGCGCATGCCCACCGACAGGGAGCTCTCCGGCGGGATCGTGGCCCAGGGGCTCATGAGCATCGTGGGGGCGTTTTTCGGCGGGCTCCCCACCGCCTCTTACAGCCAGAATGTGGGCATCGTCACCGTAAACAAGGTGATCAACCGGGCGGTCTTTGCCTTTGCCGCCCTGGTATTGTTGGTGGCGGGGCTGATGCCCAAGCTGGCCGCCGCCCTCACCACCATTCCGCAATGTGTCATCGGTGGAGCCACGCTCTCCGTCTTTGCCGCCATCACCATGACCGGCATTCGGATGATCACCGGAGACGGCGTGTTCACCGCACGGAAGAGCACGGTGGTGGGACTCTCTGTGGCGCTGGGCGTGGGAATCACCCAGGTGCCGGGCTGTCTGGCCGGCAGCGGCTTTCCGGACTGGGTGACCACGGTGTTCGGCTCCTCTTCTGTGGTGGTCGCCACGCTGATGGCGATCCTCCTCAACCTGATCCTGCCCAAGGACCGGACGGAGCGCAAGGCCGAAGAAAAGTAGAAAAAGGCCCGGCGGATTTTATCCGCCGGGCCGGGAATCGCCGCAGGAGCGATTCCCCTTTTTCCAGCAGCGCCTAGTTCTTGGCCTCGTCGATATAGCTATAAAGGGTGTACTTGGAAATACCGAAGAACTTGCACACCTTGTCGCCGGATTTGGTGATGAGGAAAGCGCCGGTATCGTTGAGAAATTGGATGGCCTTCACCTTGTCCTCTTTGTTCATGAGAGGTACCGGTTTCCCCACCAGCTTGACACTCTGCTCGATGAGCTCATCCAGAAGGTCGGCCACATTCCGGGAGATGTGCTCCGGCTCCCGTTCCGGCACCTGGGTGGCAGTAAAGCCCTTGAGGGCGTCCTCCATGGCCAGCATGAGGGTGATGTCGTAGTTGATGGCAAAGACGCCGATGGCTCTGCCGTCGTCATCTCGGATATAGATGGTGCTGGATTTTAGGATCTTTCCGTCGTCGCTCCGGGTCAGATAAGCCAGTCGGTCCTCCAGGCGGGCACAGTCGCCGCGCAGAGCCTCCAGAACGATATGGGAGGGGCCGTCTCCCACCCGGCGCCCGGAGACGTGACCATTCTCAATGGCCACAATGGAGTGCTCCACATCGTTGGAGTCCAGGTCATGAACCACTACTTCGCAATTTGAACCAAATTGCTGCGCAATACCCCGGGCCAGTTGAAAACAGAACTGCAGATGGGAAGCCCGCATCGTGATCGCCCGCCTTCCTCTATTCGTTGGTTTATTTTTATTATAACAGATATCAGGGGGAATTCAACAAAAAGAGTTTGCGCTAAAAAATATTTTTAATATGTCCTTGCAAAGATAAAAAAACTATGATAAAATTAAATTGTTCAAAGAAAAGAACCTTGTGCAGAATTGACAATATAAGCTGTAAAGAAGTGCTTCGCGCACGGGCCGGTGTTCATTCAGAGGAATGGGCACCGTTTTGTTTTAAAGGGGCAAAGAGTGAGGAGGAGAGTGCAATGCTGCTCATTGGAAACGGAAGGGTCATCACAAGAGACGATGCGCTGCCCTATCTGGCCGACGGCGCGGTGGCGCTGGACGGCGAGCGGGTCGGAGAGGTGGGCCCCCTTGACGCGATGAAGGCCAAGTACCCGGATGCGGAATTCGTGGACGCCCGGGGCGGTGTCATCATGCCGGGACTCATCAATGCCCACACCCATATCTACTCGGGGCTGGCCCGGGGACTGGGGATCGAGGGAAACGACCCCACCAACTTTTTGGAGGTGCTGGAGGGGACATGGTGGAACATCGACCGCCATCTGACCCTGGACGGCACCCGGGCCTCGGCCTATGCCACAGTGCTGGACTGTATCCGGGATGGAGTGACGACTATTTTTGACCACCACGCCTCCTTCGGCGAGATCCCCGGGTCGCTGTTCGCCATTCGGGATGTGTGCCGGGAGCTGGGGATGCGTGCCTGCCTGTGCTATGAGGTATCGGACCGGGATGGGGAAGAAAAGTGCGTGGAGGCCATCCGGGAGAACGCCGACTTCGCCAAGTGGGCGAGAGAGCAGGACGACGATATGATCCGCGCCATGTTCGGCGGCCATGCGCTCTTTACCCTGTCCGACAGGACCTTTGCCCGTATGGTGGAGGCCAACAACGGCATGACGGGGTTCCATATTCACGTGGCCGAGGGCATGAACGACGTGTATGATTCCCTGCGGAACTACGGATGCCGTCCGGTGAACCGGCTCTTAAACCACGGTATTTTGGGGGAAAAGACCATCCTGGGCCACTGCATCCATATCAATCCCGCCGAGATGGAGATCCTTCGGGAGACCGGCACCATGGTGGTCAATAATCCAGAGTCCAATATGGGCAACGCCGTGGGCTGTTCGCCGGTGCTGCAGATGATGGAGCGGGGCATCCTGGTGGGTATGGGCACCGACGCCTATACCCACGACATGCTGGAGTCCCTGAAGGTGTTTCTCCTCATCCAGCGGCATAACGCTTGTCTGCCCAACGTAGGCTGGTGCGAGGACATGCAGATGCTTTTCCGCAACAATGCCTCCATCGGCGCGCGGTACTTTCGAAAGCCGCTGGGTGTTTTGAAGCCCGGCGCTGCGGCGGATGTCGTCGTCATGGACTATAAGCCGTTCACTCCCTTCTCCGAGGAGAACATCGACGGGCATATGCTCTTCGGCATGATGGGAAAGAACTGCCGCACCACCATCATCAACGGGAAGGTGCTCTACCGGGACCGGGAGTTTGTGGGCATCGACGAGGACGCCATCAACGCCTGGACGCTGGAACAGAGCAAAAAGCTGTGGGGAGCGCTCAACCGCAGGAGCTACTAAAACGCGGGATGCGTTGATTGCGTCCTCCCCAAGGTTTCGCTCCAGAGCGGCGGATGCGATGGAAAAGAACGAGAGAATTGGCTGGAGGTCATACATATGAGTGATATTATGCGTCCCATCCCCTTCGCCCAACTGATGGACTGGGCGCTCACCGAGTACCGGCAGCAGAAGAGCCTGTTCGGCGTCTGTAAGCTGGTGCGCCATGAGAATGGGCAGGCACGCCCTATTTTCGGCGAAAAAATCGAGGCGCCGTTCGGTCCCGCCGCCGGGCCCAATACCCAGCTTGCCCAGAATATCGTGGCGGCCTACGCCGCCGGGGCCCGGTTCTTTGAGCTCAAGACCGTGCAGATCATGGATGGCGAGGCCCTCTCCAAGTGCGTGGCCAAGCCGTGCATCACCGCCGGGGACGAGTGTTATAACTGCGAGTGGTCCACCGAGCTCACCGTTCCCCAGGCCTATGAGGAGTACGTCAAGGCATGGTTTGCCTGCAAGCTCCTGGCAAAAGAGCTGGCGCTGGGCGATCCGGACGGCTTTGTTTTCAATATGTCCGTGGGCTATGACCTGGAGGGGATCAAGAGCCCCAAGATCGACGCCTATCTTGAGGGCATGAAGGATGCCTCTGGCTCCGCCGTGTGGCGGACATGCATGGAGTGGGCCCTGGATAATACGGACCGCTTCGAACAGGTGGACGCGGCATATATCCGCGCCGTCAGCCCCAGGGTGTCCTGCTCCATCACTGAATCCACGCTGCACGGCTGTCCTCCGGATGAGATCGAGCGCATCGCCACCTATCTCATCACGGAAAAAGGGCTCCATACCTATATCAAGTGCAATCCGACCCTCCTGGGCTATACCTTCGCCCGGAAGCGGCTGGACAGTCTTGGGTTTGACTATGTGACCTTTGACGACCACCACTTTGCAGAGGACCTTCAATGGACCGACGCAGTGCCCATGTTCCGCCGCCTGATGGGGCTGTGTGCGGAACGGAAACTGGAGTTTGGCGTCAAGCTTACCAACACGTTCCCCGTGGATGTAGCGGCCGGTGAGTTGCCCAGCCAGGAGATGTATATGTCCGGACGCGCGCTCTTCCCGCTGACCATCTCCCTGGCCCGCCGCATCGCCGAGGAGTTTGAAGGAGGGCTGCGCATCTCTTACTCGGGCGGTGCCGACGTCCACAACGTCGAGGCGCTCTTCGCCGCGGGCATCTGGCCCATTACCGTGGCCACCACCATTCTCAAGCCCGGTGGCTACCAGCGCCTGAGCCAGATGGGCAAACTCCTGATGGACTGCGGGAGCGAGCCCTTCCGGGGCGTGAATGCCCAGGCGGTGGCGGCGCTGGCGGAGCAGGTGGAGTCGGACCCCTATTACCGCAAGCCCATCAAGCCCCTGCCGGAGCGGAAGATGCACAGAAAGGTGCCCCTCATCGACTGCTTCACAGCGCCATGCCGGGATGGCTGCCCCATCGAACAGGATATCCCCGCCTACCTGATGGCTGTGAGCCGGGGGGAGTACGGGCAGGCGCTGGAGATCATCACCCGCCGGAATGCGCTCCCCTTCATCACCGGCACCATCTGCCCCCACCGCTGTGCCGACAAGTGCATGCGCAATTACTATGAGGAGTCGGTCTGGATCCGGGAGATGAAGCTGCGGGCCGCCCAGGGCGGCTATGATGCGCTTCTGTCCAAACAGAAGGCCAGGTCCGCCGTCTCCGGCAAAAAGGTGGCCGTGGTGGGCGGCGGCCCGGCCGGGATGGCGGCGGCCTTCTTCCTGGGCCGGGAGGGGGTGCCCGTTACTCTGTTTGAAGCCACCGGCGCTCTGGGCGGTGTGGTGCGCCATATCATTCCGGAGTTCCGCATTTCCTCCGAGGCCATCGACAAGGATGAGGCCCTGGTCCGGGCCATGGGTGCGGAGGTCCGCCTGAACACGTATGTCGGCTCCTATCAGGAGCTGGAGGAGCAGGGCTTCACCCACGTGATTTTTGCCACCGGCGCCCAAAAGCCCGGAGACCCCAGGCTGGAGTATGGGGACTATGTAAACTTTACGGAGGTCCTCGCCGCCCTCAAGGCGGGCAATGCCCCTACCCTTGGGACCGATGTAGCGGTGATCGGCGGAGGCAACTCCGCTATGGATACCGCGCGGGCGGTAAAACGCCTGCCCGGCGTGGAGCACGTGCGCCTGGTCTACCGGCGGACCAGACGGTATATGCCTGCCGAGGAGGAGGAGCTCCGGCTGGCCCTGGAGGAAGGGGTGGAGTTCCTGGAGCTGCTGGCGCCCAAGGGGGTAAAGGATAATATCCTGACATGCGCCGTCATGGAGCTGGGTGCGCCGGACGCCTCGGGTCGCCGGGCGCCTGTGCCCACAGGCAGGACCCAGGAGCTCCCCTGCACCACCCTCATCGCCGCCGTGGGGGAGCGCATCGACGAGTCTGTGGATGTGGGCCCCTGGCCCGTGATCGGCGACCGACGGCAGGGTCCGGCCACAGTGGTGGAGGCCATTGCCGACGCCATACAGGCCTCCAGGGCCATCATGGAGTGGGAGACCGGAACCTATACAAATCAGAATATTTGCGAGGACTATAACAGACCGTTTATGAAAAAAGGGGACCTGTGCAGCGACTGTGACGGCTGCGCCGACGCCCGATGCCTGGGATGCCCCACGGTTTGCGAGGTGTGCGCCGACGTGTGTCCCAACCGCGCCAATGTAGCAGTGGCGGTACCGGGTAAACGGCAGCGCCAGATTGTCCATGTGGACGGCATGTGCAACGAGTGCGGCAACTGCGCCACCTTCTGCCCCTATGAGAGCCGCCCCTACAGGGATAAGTTTACACTGTTCTGGAGTCGGGAGGACTTTGACAACAGTGGGAACGAAGGCTGGCTCCCAGCGTCCGGCGAGGACGGTGGGTGTTTGGTCCGTTTGGACGGCCAGGTGCGGGAGTATCAGGTGGACGACTCCGGCTGTGGGCTCCCGGAGGACCTCCGGCTTCTAATCCTGGCAGTGCAGGACAACTACGGCTATCTCCTGAGGGAAAAGTAAACATACTTCGGCTGTCCGGCGGAGCGCCGCACCTGCGCGGCAGACGGCTCCGGGGAAGGGACGGTCACAAGGCCGCTGTGGAGGCCGTGGTGTGAAGGACCGCTCGGATGGCGGCGCATGAGGCATGCAAACGCTAAGATTTGGAGGCGGCAAGATGACTGGAAAGGACGGGGTCCGGCGGTATTCCATGTTTTTTGCGGGGGTGCCGATCTGCGCTGCGGGGATCGCGCTGATCACCAGGGCCGGACTGGGAACCTCGCCCATCTCCAGCATCCCCTTTGTCCTTAGCCTCATCACGCCCCCCACCATGGGGGTGTATACCTTTGTCTTCAATATGCTTTTCCTGGCCTGCGAAGCCCTGCTCCTGCGCCGGTTTACCGCGCTGCAGGCGCTGCAGATCCCGGCCACGCTGGTGTTCAGCGCCTGCATCGATTTGGCGCTGGACCTGATCCCCACCCAGTACGGCGGGCCCTATCCCATGAGCCTGCTCTATCTGGCGGCAGGCTGTCTGGTTATGGCGCTGGGCATCTCCCTGGAGGTCATGGCCGACGTAATTATGCTCCCGGGCGAGGCTTTTGTCCGCGCCCTCTCCCGTGCCTTGGGGAGGGAGTTCGGTAATGTGAAGGTGTGCTTTGACAGTTCTCTCACGCTTGCCGCCGCTCTCATCGCCCTGCTCGCCTTCCATAAGCTCAATGGTGTTCGGGAGGGCACGCTGGTCTCCGCTCTGGCGGTGGGGCAGCTCGTCAGGTTCTATACCCGCCGTCTGGGCGGGCTCAGGGTCCTGTGGCTGGGGACAGACGGGACGAAACGATCTGAAATCGCTGAATAGGGGGACCACACATGGGTGAATCGTACACCTTTACGGTAAACGGCATCCTCCGGGAGACCGAGGAGGAGAAGCCTCTGCTGCGCTATCTGCGGGACGACCTGCATCTCACCTCCGTGAAGGACGGATGCAGCGAGGGGGCATGCGGCACCTGTACCATCGTGGTGGACGGAAAGGCCGTGCGGTCCTGTATCCTGACCACAAAAAAGGCGGTGGGAAAGCACATCCTCACCGTAGAGGGGCTCACCGAGGCCGAGCAGGAGACCTTTGTCTACGCTTTCGGCGCGGTGGGAGCGGTGCAGTGCGGCTTTTGTATCCCGGGTATGGTCCTCTCGGGCAAGGCCCTTCTGGACCAGAATCCCGTTCCCTCCGAGGATGAGATCAAGAAGGCCATTCGGGGCAATGTGTGCCGCTGCACCGGGTACAAGAAGATCATAGAGGGCATCTCCCTGGCCGGGGCCATCCTGCGGGGGGAGAGGACCGTGGACCCCGCCCTGGAGCGGGGAGAACGCTTCGGGGTGGGGGAGCGGGCCTTCCGCTCCGATGTGCGGGACAAGGTGCTGGGCCGGGGAGAATACTGCGACGATGTGGCCCTCCCGGGCATGGTCCACGCCTCGGCCGTCCGCTCGGAGTACCCCAGGGCACGTGTGCTGGACATCGACGCCTCGGCCGCCCTGGCCCTCCCCGGCGTGCTGGCGGTGCTTACCGCCGAGGATGTACCTCATAACAAGGTGGGGCACATCCAGCAGGACTGGGACGTGATGATCGCCAGAGGCGACGTGACCCGCTGTGTGGGCGACGCCGTCTGCCTGGTGGTGGCCGAGACGGAGACGGCGCTGGCCGAAGCCAAAAAGCTGGTAAAGGTGACGTATGAGCCCCTTTCGCCGGTGCGCACCATCCAGGAGGCCATGGCGGAGGACGCCCCCAGGCTCCACCCCAACGGGAACCTCTGCCAGTCCCGCCATGTCACCCGGGGCGACGCCAAAGCGGCCCTGGCAAACTCCAAATATGTGGTGACACAAAGCTATCGTACCCCTTTTACCGAGCACGCCTTCCTGGAGCCGGAGTGCGCCGTGGCCTTTCCGTATCAAAATGGGGTGAAGGTGTATACCTCCGACCAGGGCGTCTACGACACCCGGAAGGAGATCGCCATCATGCTGGGCTGGGAGCCCGAGCGCATCATGGTGGAGAACAAGCTGGTGGGCGGTGGGTTCGGCGGAAAAGAGGATGTGTCGGTGCAGCACATCGCCGTGCTGGCCGCCCTGAAGGTGGGCCGCCCGGTCAAGGTCAAATTCTCCCGCAAGGAGTCCATCGCCTTCCACCCGAAGCGTCACTATATGGAGGGCACCTTCACCCTGGGCTGCGATGAGAACGGCATCTTTACGGGCCTGGACTGCGAGATCTACTTTGACACCGGGGCCTACGCCTCCCTGTGCGGGCCGGTACTGGAGCGGGCCTGTACCCACTCCGTGGGCCCCTACTGCTACCAGAACACCGACATCCGGGGCTATGGGTACTACACCAACAACCCGCCCGCCGGGGCCTTCCGGGGCTTCGGCGTCTGCCAGAGCGAATTCGCCCTGGAGTCCAACATCAATCTGCTGGCCGAGCAGGTGGGCATCTCGCCCTGGGAGATCCGTTACCGCAATGCCATCGAGCCGGGCAAGGTGCTGCCCAACGGCCAGATCGCCGACTGCTCCACCGCCCTCAAGGAGACGCTGGAGGCGGTGCGGGAGGCGTATGAACAAAACGCCGGACATGCAGGCATCGCCTGCGCCATGAAAAACACGGGGGTGGGAGTGGGTCTTCCGGACAAGGGGCGGGCCCGGTTGGAGGTCCGCGGCGGCGTGGTGGAGATCTACGCCGCTGCCTCCGACATCGGCCAGGGCTGTGCCACCGTGTTCCTCCAGATCCTCTCCGAGACCGCCGGCCTGCGCCGGGAACAGATGCGCAATATGGGCAGCAGCTCCGAGCTGGCCCCCGATTCCGGCACCACTTCCGGCTCCCGTCAGACCCTCATCACCGGCGAGGCAGTGCGCATTGCCGCCGCTGACCTCAAAAAGGCCCTGGACGGCGTGGGTGGCGACCTCTCCGCCCTGGAAGGCCGGGAATTTTTTGCTGAGTTTTTTGACCCCACCGACAAGCTGGGCGCCGACAAGCCCAACCCCAAAAGTCACGTCGCCTACGGCTTTGCCACCCATGTGGTGGTGCTGGACGACGACGGCAGGGTGAAAGAGGTCTGGGCCGCCCACGACTCCGGCAAGGTGGTCAACCCCATCTCCATCCAGGGACAGATCGAGGGCGGTGTGCTGATGGGCCTGGGCTACGCGCTCACCGAGGACTTCCCCCTGAAGGACTGTGTGCCCCAGGCTAAATTCGGCACGCTGGGCCTGATGCGGGCCGATCAGATCCCGGACATCCACGCCATCTATGTGGAGAAAAAGGAGCTCCTGCCCTTTGCATACGGGGCCAAGGGCATCGGAGAGATCGCCACCATTCCCACCGCGCCTGCCGTCCAGGGGGCCTACTATGCCCGGGACCATGTTCTGCGCACCGCACTGCCTATGCAGGATACGTTTTACCGTCCGGCCAGTAAGGGAAAATAGCGCCTCCGCCGCTCCGCCGCAGTTGACACGGCGGGGCGGCTTTCTGGGAGGAGCGGGAGAGAACAGAATCAAAAAATATTTTTGAAACTCTCTTGACAACAGGGGTGGCTGTGGTATGATAGCATCAGAGACAAACAAAAAGTTTGTATTACTTAAAAATATTTTGCAGGAGACGTCGGGATGAAGGATTCCATCAAGTGGGCCGGCAATCGCATGCCGAAAAGCGACGACCGGCAGCTCGCGGTGATGGCCCTGAGCAACGTGGCAAAGGCCAGGTTTTTCCACAGCAGCTTTCCCCAGTATTCCATTACCCCGCTGGCCCGGCTGGACGGCATGGCCAAGTATCTGGGCCTTGCGGGACTCTATGTAAAGGACGAGTCCTACCGCTTTGGGCTCAACGCCTTCAAGGTATTGGGCGGGTCGTTCGCCATGGCGCGGTACATCGCCGGGGAGATGGGGAGAGACGTCTCGGAGATGACCTACGACTACCTTACCAGCGAGGCATTTCGCCGGGAGTTCGGCCAGGCCACCTTCTTTACTGCCACAGACGGCAACCATGGACGGGGCGTGGCGTGGGCGGCCAACAAGCTGGGCCAGAAGGCCGTGGTACATATGCCCAAGGGCAGCAGTCAGGCCCGCTTCGACAACATCGCCAGGGAGGGCGCCGCCGTCACCATTGAGGACGTGAACTATGACGACTGTGTGCGTATGGCCGCCGCTGAGGCTGCGGTCACGCCCCACGGCGTGATGGTGCAGGACACCGCCTGGGAGGGCTACGAGGAGATCCCGACCTGGATTATGCAGGGATACGGCACCATGGCCAATGAGTGTGCCGACCAGCTCCGTCAGGTGGGGGTGAACCGGCCCACCCATGTCTTTGTCCAGGCCGGAGTGGGGAGCCTGGCGGGTGCGGTGATCGGCTACTTTACCAACCTCTTTCCCAGTGATCCCCCCAAGTTCGTGGTCATGGAAGCCCGGGCGGCCGACTGCCTCTACCGGGGAGCTCTGGCCGGGGACGGTGCCCCCCGCATCGTGGAGGGCGACCTCCAGACCATCATGGCGGGTCTTGCCTGCGGCGAGCCCAACACCATCTCCTGGGACATCCTGCGCAACCACGTCTCTGCCTTTGTCTCCTGTCCCGACTGGGTGAGCGCCCGGGGAATGCGGATGCTGGGCGTCCCTGTGAAGGGGGACCCGGTTGTGATTTCCGGCGAATCCGGCGCGGTGGGCATGGGACTTCTCGCCGCCCTGATGGAGACCGACGTGTATCGGGACCTGCGGGAGGCCCTGGAGCTGGACCGCTTCAGCCAGGTGCTGATGTTTTCCACCGAGGGGAATACCGATCCCATGAAGTTCAGAAAAGTGCTCTGGGACGGCGAATATCCCACAGTTTGACCGAAGGTCAAACTGTGGTGCCGGGAGAGGGCACCTTTAGAAGAGAGCGATATTGTTGAATAGATGGAGGGTTTTAAGTATGGATTTTGGGCAGATCAGGAAAGCCGCGCAGGGCTACGGCGCCGACATGAACCGCTTCCTGCGGGAGATGATCTCCTACCCCAGTGAGAGCTGCGAGGAGAAAGCGGTCGTCGCCTGTATCCGGCGGGAGATGGAAAAGCTGGGCTACGACAAGGTGGAGGTGGACGGCCTTGGCAACGTCATCGGCTGGATGGGTGACGGTGAGAAGATCATTGCCCTGGACTCACACATCGACACCGTGGGCATCGGAAACCTGGACAACTGGGAGCGCGACCCCTACCAGGGCTATGAGGACGACGCGGTGATTTACGGTCGGGGCGGCTCCGACCAGGAGGGCGGTATGGCCTCCGCCGTATATGGCGCCAAGATCATGAAGGATCTGGGCCTCATCCCCGCCGGGTACAAGATCATGGTAGTGGGCTCCGTCCAGGAGGAGGACTGTGACGGCATGTGCTGGCAGTACATCGTCAACAAGTTCTTCCCCCAGAGCGGCATTCGGAAGGAGCAGGTGGAGTTCGTCATCTCCACCGAGCCCACCGACGGCGGCATCTACCGCGGACACCGGGGCCGCATGGAGATCCGGGTGGACGTGAAGGGGATCTCCTGTCATGGCTCCGCCCCCGAGCGGGGCGACAACGCCATCTACAAGATGGCCGACATCCTCCAGGACATCCGCGCCCTCAACGAGAATCCCGCCGATGACACGGTGGAGATCAAAGGCCTTGTGAAGATGCTCGACCCCAAGTACAACCCCGAACACTATGAGGACGCTCGCTTCCTGGGCCGGGGCACCTGTACCACCTCCCAGATTTTCTACACCAGCCCCAGCCGCTGCGCCGTGGCCGACTCCTGTTCCGTCTCGGTGGACCGCCGTATGACCGCCGGCGAGACCTGGGATTCCTGTCTCCAGGAGATCCGGGACCTGCCCAATGTAAAGAGGTATGGGGACGATGTGAAGGTCTCCATGTACATGTATGACCGGCCCTCCTGGACAGGAGAGGTCTACGAGACCGAGTGCTATTTCCCCACCTGGATCAACAAGGAGAGCGCCGCCCACGTCCAGGCCCTGGTGGAGGCCCATCAGGCTCTCTTCGGCGCGGAGCGCATCGGACACGCCGACGCCGAGGCCAAGCGGGACGCCATGCATCTGCGCGTCGGGCGCCCCCTTACCGACAAGTGGACCTTCTCCACCAACGGCGTATCCATCCAGGGCCGCTACGGCATCCCCTGCGTAGGCTTCGGCCCCGGCGCCGAGAGTCAGGCCCACGCCCCCAATGAGATCACCTGGAAGCAGGATCTTATCACCTGCGCCGCCTTGTATGCCGCGGTGCCCGGACTCTACAAAGAGGAGAACAAGACCGGCGATGTGGCGCAGTTCCGCGCCGGCAAAACGGATAACGACATTCTTTGACCCGCTGCTTTGTTCCGGGAAAGATGAAAAAGGACCGCCCGAGTCCGCCATCCATCATCAGAAGAGGAGAAACAGAACTATGGATCATACCCTTCAAAACTATATTGACAAGCTTAATGCCCTCAACTTTAAGGAGATGTACGAGGGCGACTTCTTCCTCACCTGGGATAAGACCGACGACGAGCTGGAGGCCGTGTTCACCGTGGCAGACGCGCTGCGGGATCTGCGGGAGCGGAACATTTCCGCGAGGATCTTTGATTCCGGCCTGGGCATCTCCCTCTTCCG
>NZ_JBCOAQ010000039.1:0-22572 GCF_040226735.1 Intestinimonas sp. RTP31139st1_F5_RTP31139_211217
ATACGGACCGCGGCCCCCTGTTTGGCCGAGTGCAAATGCGGACAAACCCTAATCCCCCTTGTATTTTTTGCGGGTGGCGATACCGCCGCGGATGTGGCGCTCAGCCTTGTTTTCGTCCAGGACTGCCTTCACTTGCAAATAGAGGGGCTTATTGAACGCAGGCAGGCGGTCCTGGAGGTCCTTGTGAACCGTGGACTTGCTGATACCGAACTTCTGAGCCGCGGCGCGCACCGTCGCTTTGTTCTCGATTATGTAAAGAGCCAACTGACAGGCCCGCTCCTCGATGTTCCCTTTCACACTCACAACACTCCCCCGCATCTTGGATTCCACTGCTGGATGTATATGCGCGGAAGAGAGGAGAAAGAACGGGACCGCCAATCCGGCGGTCCCGTTTCCCATGGGGCGGATATGTTCTGACAGATGAGGCACCGCCAGAATCCGCGCGGCGGATCACAGCACGCCCTCTACCAGGGCGCGCATGGCGGCACCGTCTAGTTGGGTGTCCGTAAAGTGTTCCAGAGCAAAGACGGCCTGGTGGATGAGCATGCCCAAGCCATTCAGCGTCCGGTGGCCCCGCAGCCGGGCCTGGGCCAGGAGCTCCGTTTCAGCCGGGTGGTAAATGAGGTCGCACACCGCCGCCGCATGCGGAAGGGCGTCCAAAAAGTGAAAATCCTCGAATTGGCCCGCCACTCCCCCCATGCCCAGGGAGGTGCAGTTCACCAGCAGATCGGCCCTAGAGGCCTCCAGCCGCAGCGTTGCAGCGTCAAAGCCGACGGCGCGCATGACGGCTGCATTGAATTGACATAACATCTCGGCCCTTTCCAGGGTGCGGTTGCATACGGTCAGGGAGACGCACCCCTGTTGAACCAGCTTCAGAGCGACTGCTTTGGCCGCGCCCCCGGCGCCCAGCAGGAGCACCCGCTTTCCGGCGGGGTCCACTCCTGCGTCCAGAAGTGCCTGCAAAAAGCCCCGCCCATCGGTGTTGTATCCGTATACCTTCCCCTCTTTTATACATACAGTATTGACAGACTGGTATAGGCGGGCGTCCTCGTCCAGCTCGTCCATCAGGGGGACCAGGTCCAGCTTGTGGGGCATGGTGGCGTTGAAGCCCGCATATCCGGCCACCTTTGCCGCGGAGAGCCACTCTGCCGCCCGACCAGCTGAAACTGGTTGACATAAGTAAATATAATCCAAACCGAGTGCCGAGAGCATGGTGTTCTGGATGAGGGGGGATTTGGAGTGGAGCACCGGATCTCCGATGACGCAGAGCTTTCGAGTGGTGTTTTTCAGTTCGACATGCACAGGAAGTACCTCATGGCGGCCTCGTAGCCGTACAGCCCCAGCCCGCAGATCTGACCCACGCAGGCGGGCACGGTCACGGACCTGTGCCGAAACTCTTCCCGCTGATGGACGTTGGAGATGTGGACCTCGATGCAGGGGATCCTGACCGCCTTGAGCGCGTCCAGGATGGCATAGCTATAGTGGGTAAAGGCGCCGGGATTCATGATGATAGCGTCATAGTTGCCCTGCGCGGCATGAATGGCGTCAATGATGGCTCCCTCGTGGTTGGACTGGAAGCACTCGGCAGTACTCTGATGGGCGGAGGCAAAGGCGCGCAGGCGGCCGCAGAGGGCGGTGTAGTTCTCCTCGCCATAGATGCCGGGCTCGCGCTGGCCCAGCAGGTTCAGATTGGGGCCGTTGATGATGAGAAATTTCATGACAATCCCTCCAGAATGGCATTGACCGTCGCCTCCGGCGACGAGAAATCCGTGACGATCTGATCGGCCCAGAAGCGGTAGGCCGGCTCCCGGTCCCGGAACCGGGCGAGAAAGGCCTCGCGCCCCTCCTGGGCCAGCGGACGGGCGTCCATGGGCACGGTGTCGAAGGTCTCGCCCGGGTCACGGCACAGAAAGACCACGGTGCCGCTGGACTTGAGGGGAGCCATGGCGTCGTCCCGCAGGGGCAGGCCGCCGCCGCAGGCCACCACCAGCCCTTCCCGCCGGGCCAGCTCCTCGGCTACGCCTCGTTCCAGCTCCCGGAAGCGGTCCTCACCCTGGGCGGCGAAGATTTCGGGAATGCTCCGTCCCTCACGGGCGGCGATCAGGGCGTCGGTATCCACCAGCTCCCGGTCCAGCCGCCGGGAGAGCAGGCCGCCGCAGGTGGTCTTGCCGCAGCCCATCATACCGATAAGGATAATGTTTTTCATTTTAAGCCACCGCCCTGCCCGTCGGAACACGCTGCGCCGCAGGCCTCCTTGTAATTGCCCAGCACCCGGAAACCCTCGGCCGTCTGGGAGAGCTCCAGCAGCACCCCGTCCATGCCCGGGGCGGCCAGGTCGCCGGTAAAATCCACAAAGAAGAGATATTCCCAGCTCCGGCCCACGATGGGACGGGACTCCAGCTTCATCATGTTGAGGCCGTTGACGGCAAAGATGGTCATGATCTCATGGAGAGAGCCGCTGCGGTGGGGCAGGACGAAAAGGGCGCTCACCTTGTCGCAGCCCGCCCGGCGCTCCATCACCGGAGAGACCACCACGAAGCGGGTGTCGTTTTGAGCGTTGAAGTGGATGCGCTCGGCCAGGATATCCAGACCATAGAGCCGGGCGGCCCGGCGGGAGCAAATGGCGGCCAGAGTGAGATCTCCCCGCTCTGCGACGTATTTTGCGCTCTCCGCGGTGTTGAGACGCGGCACAGCCCGCCAGTCGGGATGGGCCTTGAGGAACTCGGCACACTGTCTGAGCCCCTGCTCGTGGGAACAGACTTCGCGGATGCCGTCCAGACAGGCCCCGGGAAGGGCCACCAGACAGTGCTCCACCCGCACCGTCTGCTCCCCTACGATATAGGCGCCGTACTGGGCCAGCAGATCATAGACCTGGCTGATGGAGCCGGTGGAGCTGTTCTCAATGGGCAGTACGCCGTAATCCGCCCGGCCCTCCCGCAGGGCCAGGAAGATGTCCTCCCAGGTCTCCACATGGGCCCGGGGGACATCCTCGCCAAAAAAGAGCGCGGCGGCCTCGTCGGCATAAGCCCCCGGCTCCCCCTGATAGAGGACCCTGGGGGCCGTCAAGGGGGCCCGGCTGTGGGAGATGGCCTCCCGGATCTGCCGATAACCCTCGTTTCCGGCCTCATTCACCAGATTGCGCTGCTGGCGACGGCTGAGCCCCATGATGGTCTCGTAGAGGGCGGTGACGTCGGCCCTGCGGGCCGGATCGGAGACTGCGACCGACTTCCTGGCCAGGACCTCCTGTTCACGGGCCTCATCCAGGACAGGGAGACCGTTTTCCTGCTTGTAGGCGCCCACCCGTGCCGTCACATCCATGCGGCGGAGAAAGAGGGCGGTGAGCTGGGTGTCTATCTCGTCGATCTCGGAGCGGAGGGTGTCCAGTTCGCTCATGCTTTCACCTCACATCCCAAGTAGCTCGCAGGCGGCCAGTGCAGCGGCGGCCTCAATGACGGGCAGGGCGCGGGGGACGATGCAGGGGTCATGACGGCCGGTGATCTCCAGCTCGGCCTCCCTGCCGGCGGAGAGGTCCACCGTCTGCTGCCGGCGGGCAATGGAGGGCGTGGGGCGCAAGGTCACCTCAAACTCCACCGGCATTCCGTTGGTGATGCCGCCGTTGATGCCGCCGGAGTGGTTGGTGCGGGTCCTGACCGTGCCGCCGTCCAGGTAAAAGGGGTCGTTGGCCTGGCTGCCCCGCAGGGCGGCAAAGCCCTCGCCCAGGCCGAAGCCCACCGCCTTGACCGCAGGGCCGGCGAAGAGGTATTGGGAGAAGATTCCCTCCACGTTGCATCCGAAGTCGGGACTGCCCAGGCCCACGGGAAGACCGGTGACGGAGCAGCGGATGCGGCCGCCCACGGAATCCAGCTCAGCCTTGGCGGCCAGAATGGCCGCCTCCATCTGCTCCGGCGTGGGGTCCGGGATCCCCGCCACGTTTGAGATCCGTCCCGTCACGGCCACGCCCCGCTCCCGCAGGACCAGCTTGGCCACTGCGCCGGCAAAGACCAGCGGGGCGGTAAGCCGCCCGGAGAAGTGGCCGCCGCCGCGGTAGTCGCCCCATCCGGCGTAGCGGACAAAGCCGGTATAATCGGCGTGGCCGGGGCGGGGCAGCGTCCTGAGCTTGGCGTAGTCCTGGCTGTGGGTATCGGTGTTCCGGATCACGGCGCACAGGGGAGTGCCTGTGGTCCTGCCCTCAAAGACGCCGGAGAGGATTTCCGGCGCATCCTTTTCTCTGCGGGCGGTGGTCATGGCGTTCTGTCCGGGCGCCCGGCGGGCCATTTCAGAGGCGATGAAGTCCATGTCCAGCGCGATGCCGGAGGGGAGACCCTCCAGGGCCACCCCAATGGCGGGACCGTGGGACTCGCCGAAAATGATATATTTCATAGGAACATCCCTCCCAGACGCTGATAGTCCTCCCAGAAGTTCGGGTAGGATTTGCGTACGCTCTCCGCTCCCCGGATGGTGACGGGGGCGGCGGCACGGGTGGTCGCCACGGCGGCCATCATGGCGATGCGGTGGTCGTTATGACTATCCACCGCCACGCCGCCGGCCAGAGTGTCCACACCCAGGATGGTCAGGCTGTCCGGGTGCTCCTCCACACGGCTCCCCAGGGCGTTGAGGACCTGGGTCACCGCGGAGAGCCGGTCGCTCTCCTTCATGCGCAGCCGGGCGGCGCCTACGATGCGGGTGGTCTGTCCCGGACGCAGGGCGGCCTGGACCGCCAGCGGGGGGACAAGGTCGGGGCACTGGGATACGTCCAGCTCCACCTCTCCCGGGCCGCACAGGCTGGCGGAATCCTCCACGATGCACCGATCCCCCTGAACGGAGAAAGGGTTGAGCCCCTGTAGCTCCACCTGACTGCCCAAGCCCCTGGCGGCGTACCAGAAGGCCGCCTGGGAATAGTCGCTCTCGATGGCCATATCGTGGGGGCGGTAGGTCTGTCCGCCGGGTACATGGAAGGCGCAGGAACCGTTGGGGACGGCCCTGACGCCGAACCGCTCCAGCACATCCAGGGTCATGTCCACATAGCCCCCGGATTCCAGAGGCGTGGTGAGGAGGATGTCCGAGTCGCCCTCCAGCAGGGGGAGGGCATAGAGAAGGCCGGTGATAAACTGGCTGGACACATTGCCTGGGAGGGTATAACACCCCGACGGTAGCGCGCCCCGGACTGTGAGCACACCGGCCTCCAGGGAATATCAGACATGCTTTTCCTCAACAAGGCGGAAATAGGGCTCCTGCGGGCGCTCCATCAGCCTCCCGCGGCCGGTAAAACGGCCGCCTCCCCGGAGGACCAGGGAAAGGGGGATGAGAAAGCGCAGGGTGGAGCCGGATTCCCCGCAGTCCAGCAGAGGCAGGCCGCTGCCGGGCGCGCACAGGGCCGCCAGACAGCGGGAGGTGGCCTGGATGTCCTGGGAGTCGGCCAGATTTTCGATGCGGCTCCCGCCTCCCGCCAGCGCAGCGGCGATGAGGGCGCGGTGCGCCTGGGATTTGGAGGGCGGGGGGGTGATGCGGCCCTTCAGCAGCCGGGGGGCGATGGTGATGTCCATATCCGCTTACCTCCCGCAGACGTGCGCCAGGTTTTGCAGCACGTCCTCCTTCTTCATCTTCATGGGCAAGGCCCTGCCCATGTGGGACAGAAAGATCATGGTAATGGCCTCTCCGTCGCCCTTCTTGTCCAGGCCGACGGCCTCCACGATGGCGCTCCAGTCGCAGTCAATGTGGGTGGGCAGGCCGAAAGCGGACAGCACCTCCAGCAGCTCGGAGAAGCCGTCGCCGTCGGAGACACCCAGGGCGGCGCCCAGCCGTTCGGCGGCGACCATCCCGGCGGCGACCGCCTGTCCGTGGGTCCAAGTCTCATAGCCGCCCGCCTTTTCAAAGGCATGGCCCACGGTGTGGCCGAAGTTCAGGATCATCCGGACGCCGGTGTCCCGTTCATCCTCCACCACCACCTGCCGCTTGATATCGCAGCAGGTATAGAGCACGGAATCAATGTGCTCCATGACCGCCGCCCGGGAGGAGTGGGCGCAGAGAAAATCGAAGAAGGCCCGGTCCCGGATGCAGCCGTACTTGATGACCTCGGCCATGCCGTCGGAAAAGGTCTTGTCATCCAGTGTACGGAGGCACGCGGGGTCCATGAGAACCAGCCGGGGCTGCCAGAAGGCGCCGGCCAGGTTCTTGCCTGCCGGGAGGTCGATGGCCACCTTGCCCCCCACGGAGGAGTCCACCTGGGCCAGAAGTGTGGTGGGAATCTGTACGAAGTCCACGCCACGCAGGATGGTGGCCGCGGCGAAGCCCGCCAGATCGCCCACCACGCCGCCCCCCAGGGCCACCACGCCGTCGGAGCGGGTGAGCCCCTGAGCCGTGAAGGAGTCGTATAGACGCCCGAGCATGCTCAGGCATTTGGAGGACTCACCGGCGGGGATAGTGACCAGTTCCGCCTGAAAGCCGGCCCCGGCCAGGCTGGACATGATCGTTTCTCCGTAAAGGGGACCCACATGGGAATCCGTGACCACGGCCAGCCGCCCGGCGCGGGGGAGGGCGGCGCGGCAGAGCGCGCCCGCCTGGGACAGGAGGCCGGGCGCGATATGGCTGTCGTAGGAGCGGTCGTCAAGACCGACATGAAGGGTTTTCATAGGGGGTTCTCCTTCCGGATGGAGGCGCATCAGCGAATCAGCTTCTTGCCCATCATGGGCACCAGGGCCTCCACCTTTTTCATCAGCTCGTCAAACTTTTTGGGGGTGAGGGACTGCTGGCCGTCGCACTTAGCGTGGGGGGGATCGTTGTGGACTTCAATGATGAGGCCGTCGCACCCGGCGGCGATGGCCGCCATGGCCAGCGGCTCCACCATCCAGTACATGCCGGCGGCATGAGAGGGGTCCACGATCACGGGCAGATGGCTCATCTGCTTGATGGCCGGGATGGCGGAGACATCCAGGGTGTTGCGGGTGAAGGTCTCAAAGGTGCGGATGCCCCGCTCGCAGAGAATGACGTTTTCGTTGCCTGCGGCCATGATATATTCGGCGGACATGATCCACTCCTCATAGGTGTTGGAGAGGCCGCGCTTGAGGAGGATGGGCTTGGACATCTTGCCCACCTCTTTCAAAAGCTCAAAATTCTGCATGTTCCGGGCGCCTACCTGGACCACGTCTACCTCCCGCTCGAAGAGCTCCGCCATGCGGGGGTCCATGATCTCGGTGACGATGGGCAGGCCAGTCTTTTCCCGGGCCTCCATAAGGAGGTCCAGACCGGGCGTTCCCATGCCCTGGAAGGAGTAGGGGGAGGTGCGGGGCTTGAAGGCGCCGCCGCGCAGCAGCGCCGCGCCGGAGGACTTTACGTCCTCCGCCACCGCGCAGATCTGCTCCTCCGACTCCACCGAGCAGGGGCCGGCGATGACGGAAAAGCTTCCGCCGCCGATCCGGGCCTTCCCTACAGTGACCACCGAATCCTCAGGGTGAAACTTCCGGTTGGCCTTTTTATAGGGCTCCTGGACCCGCATGACCCGCTCCACATTGGGCTCCATGGAGATTTTGTCGATATCCAGGCTGATGGTGTCACCCACAAGGCCCAGGATGGTACAGCCCACGCCATTGGTGATGCCCACGTCCAGGCCCTGGTCGCGGAACTTGCGGACCAAAATGTCGATGTCCTCTTTTTTCGTGCCGGGTTTCATAATGACTACCATAGATTTTTCTCTCCTTTTCCGCCATGGGCGCGGATGCAGATGACAAAAAATGCGCCCATTGACGATAAAATCAATGAGCGCACGGTAAGACGATGCAAGGAGCCCCTCGGGGGGCCCGCCCATTCACTTTATCCCGCTGTTTTTACCCATGCCAAAGAAGCCGGCGCCCGTAAATCGAGCCCAGCCAAAATAGGTAAAGGAACGGGATTCGGTTGTGAGGCGGATCTCTTGCATAAAAATACCTCACTCAAAATGGTTGGAGTTATTTTACACCCGAAAACAGGAAAAAGCAACCCCCAACTTTTCACACCGCTGTGACAGAGCGCAATCGCCGCAATTTTTCGCAAAATTGATACAAGCTGTCACAAAAGAGGCGTGAGCATCGTTATAAAAATAGGCGTCAACCAACACAAATTTTGGAGGTGTAATATGAAAAAACTGTTGGCGGCCGGCCTATGCCTGACGATGTGCGTATGGGCCGCTCCCCTGGGGGTCGCAGCGGCGGCCCGGGATCTGGACATTGAGCACGGGCTGGCCTCTCAGCTTAAGGAGCTGGGACTGTTCCTCGGCGTGGGAGAAAAGGAAAACGGGACCACCGACTTTGCCCTGGAGCGTGCCCCCAACAGGACGGAGGCGCTCACCATGCTGGTGCGTGCGCTGGGAAAAGAAGCGCCGGCGCAGGAGAGCGCAAAGACCCATCCCTTCTCCGACGTGCCCGACTGGGCGGACGGCTATGTATCCTATGCCTATACTGCGGGGCTCACCAAGGGCGTATCGGAGGATCGGTTCGGCGCGGCGGACACGGCGTCGGCGGAGATGTACCTGACCTTTATGCTGCGGGCCCTTGGCTATACCGAGGGAGACAGCGGAGACTTCTCCTGGGACGCGCCTTGGACACTGGCAGAGGAATGCGGCATCCTGCCCCAGCGGGTGGACCGGGAGAGCTTTCTGCGGGCCGACGTGGTAGATGTCACCTGCGCCGCCCTGTTTGCAGATATCAAGGGAGAGGAGATCACGCTCCAGGAAAAGCTGATCTCCGAAGGCGCCTTTACAGCGGCGGACTTCACGGCGGCATTTCCGGAAGACTCCTTCCCGGAAGAGAGAGGAAGCGGCCAGCAGACGCCTTCCACAGGAGCCTATGAAGCGGCGGTGAAACAGGTGACCAGCACAGTCGGTTACCAGGAGACCCAACGCCTGGAGGCAGAGGTCTGCACCGTGCTGTTGTACAGCAACACGGGACTGCCCCACGGGAACAGCGTGTCTCTCCGGCTGATTTATAAGGCGGGGGCCGCGCTGGAAGAGGGAACCGTGATTTCTTTGCCCACCCCGGACGAACACGGCTGGGGGATCACCCACTCGGATCCCCAGGCGATGGACCTTAGCCAGGATGGTTTGACCCTCCGCTACTCGTACCACTACGATGAGGCAATGATCAATGACGGCCAGGTATGCCATCAGGCCGGAACCTACCAGTATACAGCAGACCTCCGCACGGGCGAGACCGCTCTGGAGATTATTCCGGACGAGGCCTGAACAAGAACAAATATGGGCCGCCGGGCTGCAAGCCCGGCGGCTCTTCGCTTTTCAGGCGGAGGCATAGGAAGTCTCCGCGCGGGTGTAGAGAAATACGCCGGCCAATACGATCAGGGCGCCCAGAGCCTGGAGAGGACGGATGGCCTCCCGAAAGAGGAAAAAGCCGAGTATCGAGGCGAATACCGGCTCACACAGCTTGGCGGCGGAGACATAGGCGGAGGAGAGCCATTTGAGGCTCCAGGAGAAAAGAGAGTGGCCCAGCAGGGTACAGAAGACCGCCAGAAGCAGACCCACAGCCGCTTCCCGGAGACCCCAGCCCAGAATGGGCGTGCCGGTGAAAAGGTCCATACACAGCAGGGCGGCAAGACAGGAGGCATAGGTGAGAAAGGTATAGACGGTGGTGGACTGGTGTCCGCGCTGTACCTGCCCGATGAGGGTATAGGCGGCCACAAAGACCGCCGCCGCCACGGCCAGAAGATCCCCCTTCAGGGCGCCGGCACCGCCGGAATCCGACAGGGCCAGCGCCACGCTGCCGCCGAAGGCCAGAACAATGGCCAGGACTCCTGGTCTGGGGATCGTTCCCCGGAGAAAAAGGGCAAAGCCCAGGGCGGAAAAGATGACCTCTGTGGACACCAGTACGGTGGAGGAGGCGATGGAGGTCCACTTGAGGGATTCAAACCAGGCCGTGAAGTGGAACGCCAGCAGCAGGCCGCTGAGGGCGCAGAAGAGGAAGTCCCGGCCTGTGGCGGCCCTGAGCTCCTCCCGGTGCCGGAACAGCACGGAGGGGAGGAGCAGCAGCACCGCCCAGCCCAGCCGCCAGGTGGCGGTCACCAGAGAGGGGGCGGCGGACCAGCGGACAAAAATAGAAGAAAAGGAGGCGCCCAGAACGCCGAGGAAGAGCCCGTATTTCGGGTTGAATGCGCCCTCCCGGGGGGACAGGGGCCTCACCGGGGCAGGCCCCGCCGGGCGGCCGCCTGGTCCAACCGCTCCAGGGCCCGCTCCAATTGGAGGCGGGGGCAGGCCAGCACCATGCGTTCAAATCCGGCGCCCTCCCGGCCAAATATGTACCCTTCATCCAGAAACAGCCCGGCCTCGTCCCGCATGAAGCGCTCCTGCTCCTCCGGCGTCAGACCCAGGCAGGAGAAGTCGGCCCAGAGGAGATAAGTGCCCTCCCACGGGGCCACCCATACCGAGGGGAACCGCTGGGCCAGAAACTCCCGGCAAAGGCGGAAGTTGCCCTCCAGATGGACCAGCAGCGCATCCAGCCAGGCCTCGCCCTTTTCATAGGCGGTCCGGGTGGCCGTCAGGCCGAAATAGCCGGTGTAGCCTCCCGTATAGCCGTCGGTCTTGGCGCGGAAACGGCGGCGCAGCGTATCGTTGGGGATGATGATGTTGGCGGTGGACAACCCCGCCAGGTTGAAGGTCTTGCTGGCGGAGGTGCCCACAATGCAGTTGTCCCGGGTCTGCTCGTCCAGTGTGGCCAGAACGGTATGGCGGTGGCCGGGGGCGATAAAGTCAAAATGGATCTCGTCGGAGAAGAGCAGAACGCCGTTGCGGGCGCAGATATCCGCCACCCGGCGGAGCTCCTCCTCCGACCATACCCGTCCCGTGGGGTTGTGGGGGGAGCAGAAGAGGAGCAGCTTGGCGTCGGGGCGGGCACACAGGGCCTCCAGCGCCTCGAAATCCAGGGTATAGCCCTGTTCCCCGCGCAACAGAGGATTGGAAAGGGGCGTCCGGCCCGTGGCCTGGAGGATGCGGAGGAAGGGGGGATAGGCGGGGGTCTGGAAGATGACGCCCTCTCCCGGCTGGGTAAAGGCCTGCACAGCCTGTCCCACGGCGTGGACCACGCCGAAGGCGTTGATAATCCAGCCCGGCTGGATCTCCCAGCCGTGGCGGCGGCGCATCCATCCCGCCACAGCGGAGCGATACGCCTCATCCATGGAGGTGTAGCCGTAGACGCCGAACTCGGCGGCCTCCCGCAGGGCGGAGATGATCTCCGGCGCGGTTATCAGGTCCATGTCCGCGATGGAAAAGGGGATGACGTCGGGGTCGGCGACGCCTGCCCGCTCCAGAGGCTGCCACTTGGAGGCGCCGATGCCTCTCCGGGGGCGAAGGGTGGTGAAATCATACATAGGGGGACCAGCTCCTTTCTCTCTTTCGGGTCAATGAACATAACAGGAAGGCGGCCTCGCGGCCGCCTTCCTGGCAGAGCGGCGGGGCTTATTCCGCCGAAATGAGATAATAGTAGACGGGCTGTCCGCCGGAGAGCAGGGTGATCTCGGCGTTGGGACACTCGGCGGTGAAGATCTCCAGGGCGGTCTGGGCCTGGCTTTCGGTCACATCCTCGCCGTAATAGACGGTGATGAACTCGGCCTCCTTCTGCGGCGCATCCTGGGCCAGCCGCCGGAGCAGGGCCAGGATATCCCGGTCGGTGCCGAAGAGCTGGCTCTCGCTGAGGGCCAGATAGTCCCCCTCCTTGATGTCGAAGCCGTCGAAGTCGGAGTTGCGGGCGGCATAAGTGATCTGGGAGGTATGGACGTTCCCCAGCGCCTGGGTCATGGCCTGGGTGTTGTCCTCCTGAGAGGTGTCGGGGTCAAAGCACAGCAGCGCGGAGACGCCCTGGGGAATGGTCTTGCTGGGCAGGACCACCACGGTTTTGCCTTCAGCCAGAGGGACGCACTGCTCGGCGGCCATGATGATGTTTTTGTTGTTGGGCAGGACATAGACCACCTCGGCAGGCGTCTTGTCGATCTCCTTCATGATATCCTCGGTGGAGGGGTTCATGGTCTGTCCGCCGGAGATGATGCCGTCCACCCCCAGGTCCCGGAACACGGCGCTGATGCCGTCGCCGGCGCAGACGGAGACGAAGCCGTATTTCTTCTCCGGGGGGGCCACCTTGCGCACCGCCTCCTGTTCTGCGGGATGGCCGGCGGCCTCCTCCAGGATCTCGGTGTGCTGATTGCGCATGTTTTCGATCTTCACGGTCTGGAGCGAGCCGTAGGTGATGGCCTCCTCCAGCACCTTGCCGGGGTGGTTGGTGTGGACGTGGACCTTGATGATCTCGTCGTCGTCCACCAGCACCAGGGAGTCGCCCAGTGCGGAGAGGAAGCCCCGCAGGGCCTCCGGGTCCTTCTTGCTGTCACGGGAGCAGATGAACTCGGTGCAGTAACCGAATTTGATGTCCTCCGTCTTGAAGGTGCCGAAATCGGCGTGCTCCTGGACCTTGGAGGGCGCCTCGTCCTCCGTGCCCGCGGGCATGGGCTCGCCCCGCAGCTCGTCCAGCATGCCCTGGAGAATGACCAGGAAGCCCTTGCCGCCGGCGTCCACCACGCCGGCCTTCTTGAGAACCGGGTTCTGGTTGACGGTGTCGGCCAGGGCGATGTGGCCCTCCTTGATGGCCTCGTCCAGCACGAACTCCACGGAGCGGTCCTCACGGGCGGCCTCCGCGGCCCGCCGGGCGGCCAGGCGGGAGACGGTGAGGATGGTGCCCTCGGCGGGCTTCATCACCGCCTTGTAGGCGGTGGCCACGCCGTAATCCAGGGCCACGGCGAAGTCGCCGCCGTCAGCCTCCTCCTTGTCCTTGAGGGCCTTGGCAAAGCCCCGGAACAGGAGGGAGAGAATGACGCCGGAGTTGCCGCGGGCGCCCCGCAGAAGGGCGTTGGCGTTGGTCTGGGCCACCGCGCCCACGCCGGCGGGCGCCTTCTTCTTCAGCTCGGCGGCGGCGGTGGAGATGGTCATGCTCATGTTGGTGCCGGTATCCCCGTCGGGGACCGGAAAGACGTTGAGCTCGTTGATCTGCTGCTTCTGGGAATTGATGGAGGCCGCGGCGTGGATCACCATCTGGGCCAGCGACGCCCCGTCAATGGTTCCTCTCATGTCGAATGTTCCTTTCTATGACGGTTTGGGCTGGGCGATCAGCCGATGACCATGGAGTCTACGCAGACGTCCACATTTTTTACCTTCCCGCCAGTGATGCGCTCGACGATATAGCGCACCTCACTCATGATGGAGCGGCTGACGGCGGTGAGATTTACGCCGTTGTCCACAATGATGTGGAGCTCGATGGAGACGGTGGCGTCGTCGTTGAAGCGGACTTTGACGCCCTTGGCCATGGATTCCCGGCGCAGGAGATGGACCAGGCCGTCGGTGGTGGAGCGCACAGCCATACCCTTGACGCCGTAGCAGTTGGTGGCCGCGGCGCCAGTGATGTTGGTGAAGACGTCAGGGCTGATGGAGATGGCGCCCCGCTCTGTTTCCAGTCTCATATGGAACCTCCTTACAGGACAGAGTATACCTATTTTGGATTTTATATATTGTATTCTATTTTGGCCTTAAATACAAGGGAAAAAGTTATAAGGGGTGATTGTAATTTGCACAGAAATCGTGTACACTATGAATATCTCTGAACAATGGGAGGCGTATTTGGGATGAAAGTTGCCCGTTTTGTGTTGAAGATCGTCGGCTGGTCCTTGGCGCTGGCCGCGGCGGTGTGCTGTGTCGTGGCCTACTGGGACAAGATCACCAGCAGCCTGTGCTGCCTGAAAGATAAGCTCTCCGAAAAGGGCGAGTGTTGCTGTCACCCCTCTGAGTTCGACGATTATGCCGACTGGGACGAGTGAGAAAACGATGGATGGACAAGGCCCGGAGCCATGCGGCTCCGGGCCTTGCTTTTTATGACTCGTCCGCGGTGCGCTCCAGACGCTCCGGGGTGGTGCCGTTGAGCCGCTTGTCCATCATAAAGAAGGTAAAGTTCCCGGTGGCCACCTCCAGGCCCTCGTCGTCGGTGAGGGATACGTGATAGACGCTGAGCGTACGCCCCGTTTTTTCCGGTGTGGCCCGGCAGCGGATCTTCTGATTGGTGCCCATGGCCGGACGGAGAAAGTGGAAGGCATAGTTCACCGTCACGCAGGTGCGGTGCTGGGCGGAGGAGGCGGTCCAGCCGCCCACGGAGTCGGCCAGGGCGGCCAGACAGCCCCCGTGGACAATGCCGTGGGGGTTCAGGCTCTCGCGGGTGACGATCAGCTCGCCCTCGCCGCTGCCGTCCTCGTAGGTGGCGGTGACCCGAATGTTGTTGTGGGAAGAAAAGGGATCGTACCGGGCGATGGCCTCGGCGTCCAAAAGCTTTTTTTTCGTGGAAGAATCCATGGAGCATCCTTTCCCTGGCCCCCTGAGAACGGGGACAGGCATGATTCAAAGACTTATAGGACCGACATAAAATAGGTAAAGTCTCCGCTGGCCACCACGGTGTCGGCGTCGTCCAGGAGAACTACGTGATAGACGCACAGCGTCCGGCCCAGTTTTACCGGCGCGGCCCGGCAGCGGATTTTCCGGCTGGTGCCCATGGCCGGACGGAGAAAGTTGAGGGTATAGCTGGCGGTGGCGCTGTTGCAGTGCTGCACGGCGCCCGCCACCCAGCCGCTGACGGCGTTGGCCAGCGTGGCGAGGCAGCCGCCGTGGACCGCGCCCCTGGGGTTGAGGCATTCCGGCGTGATTGTCAGCTCGCCCTCGCCGCTGCCGTCGGCATAGGCGGCGGTGACCCGAATGTTGTTGCGGGTGGAGAAGGGGTCCTTTTCGGCGATGGCCTGGGCGTCCAGAATGTTTTTCTTATTGCAGGAAGCCATTGAGTATCCTCTCCTCGGCCTCCTCTTCGGTAAGGCCCAGGGTCATGAGCTTCATGAGCTGGTCTCCCGCGATGCGGCCGATGGCGGCCTCGTGGATGAGCTGGGCGTCGGGACACTCGGCGGTGATGGCGGGGATGGACTTGATCTTGGCGTTGCCCATGATGATGGAGTCGCACTGGACATGGCCGAAGCACTTGGCCTCGCCGATCATTCTGGGGTAGAAGATCTGCTGGGACTCGTCCTGGGCCACAGAGCGGGAGATGACCCGACCGGAGGCGCCGTCACCGGCCAGGACGATGTCCATCTCGGACTCGGCCACCTGCGCGCCGTCGGTGAGGAGCTTCTCCGTGATGGTCCCCTCGCCGCCGGGGCCCACCACGATCTTGGTGTAGCGCTTGGTGGAGTCCACGCCCCGGATCTGCGTGGTCTCCATATGGATGGAGGCGCCCTCCTCCAGATAGGCGATGGTCTGGGGGTTGAAGATGCGCTTGCCGGTCCCCTCGCCCTCGCCGTAGTGCTTTTCATAATAGCGCACCTTGGCGTTTTTGCCCACGTGAAAGGTGTGCACGCCGTCGTGCTGGCTGGTATCGCAGCCGCCGTTGTGGATGCCGCAGCCGGCGACGATGTCCACGTCGCAGTCCTCGCCGATATAGAAATCGTTGTACACCAGCTCCGTGAGGCCGGTCTCGGTGATGATGACGGGGATGTGGACCGACTCATGCTTGGTGCCGGGGGCGATGTGGATGTCGATGCCGGACTTGTCGGTCTTGGTGTCGATCACGATGTGGGCGGTGTTGTTCCGGCCGCCCGCGCCGCCGTTTTTGCGGATGTTATAGGCCCCCACGGGGAGACTGTCCAGGTCGGCGATCTCCTTGAGGAGCTTGGCTTCTAATTTGTCCATGGTGTTACGCCTCCTTCATATAGCTGCACCCGGACACGGTGTTGGCCAGGATCTGGGGAAAGATCTCCTCCTTGGGGCCATGCTGGGTGATGACGCCGCCGGAGACCATCACGATCTCGTCGGCCAGATCGATGATGCGCTCCTGATGGGAGATGACCACCAGGGTGGCGCTCTTCTCGTCATGGAGCTGGCGGAAGGTCTCGGTCAGACGGGAGAAGGACCACAGGTCGATGCCGGCCTCCGGCTCGTCAAAGATCATCAGACCCGCGGACCGGGCCAGGATGGTGGCGATCTCGATGCGTTTGACCTCGCCGCCGGAGAGAGAGGCGTCCACCTCGCGGTCGATATAGTCGTTGGCGCACAGGCCCACCCGGGTGAGGTACTGGCACTCCTCCTCGTGGGAGAGGTCCTGGCGGCCGGAGGCGAGCTCCAGCAGGTCCCGGACCCGCAGGCCCTTGAACCGGGGGGGCTGCTGGAAGCCATAGCTGATGCCCTTCCGGGCGCGGTCGGTGATGGAAAGGCCGGTGATATCCTCGCCGTTCCAGAGGATGGAGCCGGAGGTGGGCTTCACCAGCCCCATAATGGCCTTCGCCAGCGTGGTCTTGCCGCCGCCGTTGGGGCCGGTGACGACCACGAATTTGTGATCCGCGATGGTAAGGGAGACGTCGTTGAGGATGCCGAGCTCCCCGCCGGATTCGTCGGACACCTGATAGGATAAATGCCTGATTTCCAGCATGTTAAGGACTCCTTTTGTTTCTATGTCGCATCTTGACTTTTTATTCTACCATAATTCCGATTGATTAACAAGAATTTCTTTTCCTCCCCGGCCCGTGCCGGTTTGGCCGCTTCTGCATAGTATGGACTGAATCACTGGATTTATAGGAGGCAGTTTCATATGGAACAGAATCAGATGCCACAGCCGGGCCCGGGACTCTGCGGCAGCGACCGCGAGATCTTCGAGCGGGTGTGGGGGCGCGTGACGCGCTCGGGCGGGGCGGAGAGCCCCATCGAGCCAGTTCCGGCGGCGGAATGGCCGCACGCCCCCCAGTACATACAGGGGTATATGCCCCAGGTCACGGCTCCCGAGCCGGCCCCTGTGCCGGCGATGCCGGCTCCGGTCCAGCCGGAGCCCTCTCCCGCCCCGGAGCCCAGGCGGGCGGAGGCCGCCGATATCCGCTGTCTGGGCCCCTCCTCCGCCGTCCACGGCGCGGAGCTCCAGGCCTTCATGGAGGATGAGCTGGGAGACCACAGGACCTATACCGCGCTGTCCCGGCGGACCGCCGGGCAGGCCTCCCGGACCTTCGCCTCCATGGCGGCGGATGAGAAGCGCCACGCCAAGCGGCTCTCTGCGGCCTATTTTCTCATCTCAGGCGTGCGCTACTGGCCGGCGGACCGGGCCCCTGTGCGGCTGGAGGGGACCTATCTGAGCACCCTGCGCAGCCGCTTTTTGGGAGAACAGAAGGGGGAGGCGGAGTACCGCGCCGCCGCCGGACGGACCGAGGACCCCTGCCTGCGGGAGCTGTACCTGGAGCTGGCGGAGGACGAAAACGCCCACGGCTGGATGCTGCGTGGGATGCTGGAGAAAATGTAAAGCCGTGCCCGCTGCAGCCCTCGGGTTGCAGCGGGCACAGTTTTGGGGGCTCACTTTTTCAGGAGATAGCGGTGGCAGGCGGGGGTCTCCACCTTCTTGTCCCGGCAGCGGGGGTCCGTGCAGTGCCCCACGGACAGCGGGCGGAAGGTCTGTCCGAACTTGTAGTAGTGTTGGATAAAGTGTTTGCAGGTCTCGCAGGTTTTTGTGTCGTCCATAGTTATCACCTCGACATATAATATACACCATTAATGCGCCATATGCAAGCCCCTTGTTCTAAAAAAACGAATATGATATAGTACATACATAGTATACAGGAGGTAAGTATGATGGCTGAGTCCAAATTGGTGAATCGTACCCGTTTCATATCATCATTAAAAAATGAATTGGTTCCCCAACTGGCGAAACTTTCTGAAGAGACGCGGGTCCCCAAATCCCGGCTCCTGGATGAGGCCATTGAGGACCTGCTCAAAAAATATGAGAAGAGGAGGGCGCTCTATTGAGCGCCCTCCTCTTTTGGCGTGTTCTATCATTATATCTCCTGGGGACCTTCGCCTGAGCCGCCGAAGGTCCTGATGGCCCTGGCGTCTTCGGCTCTCTTCTCCTCGATGGCGTCTTTGAGGAGCATATCCTTCACCTTCATGAGGCGGATGGTGGAGGCGCGCTCATTTTCATCCAGCTTCATGGAGATATATTTGATGCTCTCTTCCATCTGGGGGATCTTGACGTATTCCAGGGCGTTGACCCGGCGGCGGGTCTTTTCGATCTCCTCTGCCAGGAGCTGGGAGGTCTTTTCCATCTCAGCCAGGCGCAGCATATCCTGGAACACGCCCGAGAGGGCGTCCACCGCGTCGTCCAGAGCGCCGGAGGTGGCGGCAAAGCCGTAGGGGTACACGTCCCCCGCCTCGGCGTTCTTGGTCTTGAAGTGGTACTCCGGCACGTTGACCGACATGACGTTCTGGAAGTCCATGGTCAGCTCCACAGACTGCTTGGGGTACATGAGGGACTGCTCCAGCATCTCGGTGGACATCAGGGCCGAGGCCACGGTAAAGGAGCCGTGGGCCTGCATCAGGGCCTCCTCCACCCGCCTCCGGAGGGCGCGGTTTTCCCGGACCACATCCAGAAACTGCTTCATCAGCTCGTCCCGCTTATCCTTCAGGAGCTTGTGGCCCCGGCGGGCCGTCTTCAGCCGCCCCTTGAGGCGGGTGAGCTCCATTCGGGTGGGGTTCACAGTGGTCGCAGGCATGCGTTATCCCTCCTTTTTCGGGAGGTACTTTTCAATGAACTCCGGCTTGATCCGCTTGAGCTCGGAGGCGGGCAGGATGGACAGAAGGTCCCAGCCCAGGTCCAGGGTCTCGGTGATGGAGCGGTTCTCGTCGGTGCCCTGGTTCACATACCGCTTTTCGAACTCATCGGCGAACTTGGCGTACAGGAGATCGGTGGGGGAGAGAGCCGCCTCGCCCAGGATGGACATCAGCTCCTTGTTCTCCTTGCCGGTGGCATAGGCGGCGAAGAGCTGGTTCATGGTCCCGGCGTGGTCCTCGCGGGTCCGCCCCACGCCGATGCCCTTGTCCTTCAGACGGGACAGGGAGGGCAGCACGTCCACAGGGGGATTGATGCCCTTGCGGTAGAGCTCGCGGGAGAGGATGATCTGGCCCTCGGTGATATAGCCGGTGAGGTCGGGGATGGGGTGGGTCTTGTCGTCCTCGGGCATGGTGAGGATGGGGATGAGGGTGATGGAGCCGGGCTTGCCCAACTGACGGCCGGCCCGCTCGTAGATGGTGGCCAGGTTGGTATAGAGGTAGCCGGGATAGCCGCGGCGGCCCGGGACCTCCTTCTTGGCCGCGGATACCTCCCGGAGGGCCTCGGCATAGTTGGTGATGTCGGTAAGGATGACCAGCACGTGCATGCCCTTCTCAAAGGCCAGATACTCGGCGGCGGTCAGGGCCATGCGGGGGGTGGCGATACGCTCCACGGCCGGGTCGTTGGCCAGGTTGGTGAAGAGCACGGTGCGGTCGATGGCCCCGGTGCGGCGGAAGTCCTGGATAAAGAAGTCGGCCTCCTCGAAGGTGATGCCGATGGCGGCAAAGACCACGGCGAAATTGCCCGCGTCGTCCCCCAGCACCTTGGCCTGGCGGGCGATCTGGGCGGCCAGATTGGCGTGAGGCAGGCCGGAGCCGGAAAAGATGGGCAGCTTCTGGCCGCGGACCAGGGTGTTCAGGCCGTCGATGGTGGAGATACCCGTCTGAATGAACTCATTGGGGTAGTCCCGGGCGGCGGGGTTCATGGGCAGGCCGTTGATGTCCCGGAACTCCTCGGCCAGGATGGCGGGGCCGCCGTCGATGGGCTGGCCCATGCCGTTAAAGACCCGGCCCAGCATGTCGCCGGATACGCCGAGCTGCAGCGGATGGCCCAGGAAGCGGATCTTGGACTCGGCCAGATTGATGCCGGCGGAGGGCTCGAAAAGCTGGACCACGGCGGTATCGCCGTTGACCTCCAGCACCTGGCAGCGGCGGACGGAGCCGTCGGGCAGCTCGATCTCGCCCAGCTCGTCGTAGGCGACGCCCTGGACCTGCTTGACCAGCATCAGGGGTCCGTTGACCTCCTGAATGGTGCGGTATTCACGAATCATTCCTCAGCACCTCCCTTGGCAACCGCCGCGTCGATCTGCTCGGCCATCTCCTGCTCCATGGCGGCATAGACGGCGGGATAGTCGGCGTCGGGCACGCTCTTGGCGCGGCCCATCCGCTCCCGGAAGGGGATGGCGAAGAGGTCGGTCACCGGGGCGCCCTTTACAATGGCGGCGCGGCAGAGCTTGTCGTACTCCAGGATCATGCCCAGCATCTTGTCCTGGCGGTCATAGCTGGAGTACCAGTCCACCTCCATGAAGCCGTTCTGCTGGAGGAAATCCTCCCGCAGCATTTTTGCGGTCTCCAGGGTGAGCTGGTCGGCGGCGGACAGGGAGTCCTTGCCCACCAGCTGGACGATCTCGTTGAGGCTGGCCTCCTCCTGGAGGATGCTCATGGCCTTGTCGCGGTTGACCATGAACTGGGGCCCCAGATTCTCGTCGTACCAGGGCTTGAGGGAGTCGAGGTACAGGGAATAGGAGTTGAGCCAGTTGATGGCGGGGAAGTGACGGCGGTAGGCCAGCGAGGCGTCCAAAGCCCAGAACACCTTGACGATGCGCATGGTGGCCTGGCTGACGGGCTCGGAGAGGTCGCCGCCCGGGGGAGAGACCGCGCCCACGGCGGTCAGGCTGCCGCGGCGGTCTCCCTGGGAGGTGATGCACTCCACCGAACCGGCCCGCTCGTAGAACTGGGCCAGACGGGAGGCGAGGTAGGCGGGGTAGCCCTCCTCGCCGGGCATCTCCTCCAGGCGGCCGGACATCTCGCGCAGGGCCTCGGCCCAGCGGGAGGTGGAGTCGGCGATAACGGCCACGTCGTACCCCATGTCACGGAAATACTCGGCAATGGTGATGCCGGTGTAGATGGACGCCTCACGGGCGGCCACAGGCATATCGGAGGTGTTTGCGATGAGCACGGTCCGCTTCATCAGGGACTCGCCGGTACGGGGGTCCACCAGCTCGGGGAACTCCCGGAGCACGTCGGTCATCTCGTTGCCGCGCTCGCCGCAGCCGATGTAGATGACGATATCCACATCGGACCACTTGGCCAGCTGGTGCTGCATGACGGTCTTGCCGGAGCCGAAGGGCCCGGGGATGGCGGCGGTGCCGCCCTTGGCCACGGGGAACATGGCATCCACGATGCGCTGGCCGGAGAGAAGGGGCGTCTTGGGGGGATATTTGTGTTTGTAGGGGCGGCCCACACGGACGGGCCATTTCTGCGTCATGGTGAGGGGCACCACGTCCCCCTTGGGGGTGCGCAGGGTGGCCACGGTGTCCAGCACGGTGAAGGAGCCGGACTGGATGGTCTCCAGGGTGCCGCTCATCTTGGGAGGGATCATGATCTTGTGGAGGACGGAGGAGGTCTCCTGGACGGTGCCGATGACGTCGCCGCCCTCCACCTTGTCGCCGGGCTTGGCGGTGGCCTGGAAGTCCCAGTGCTTCTGGCGGTCCAGGGCCGGGACCTCGATGCCGCGGGTAATGGTGGAGCCGGCGATCTTCATGATGCCCTCCAGGGGCCGCTGGATGCCGTCGTAGATATTTTCGATCAGGCCGGGGCCCAGCTCCACCGACAGGGGGGAGCCGGTGGTTTCTACCGCCGCGCCGGGGCCCAGGCCGGAGGTCTCCTCATAGACCTGGATGGAGGCGGAGTCCCCGTTCATGGTGAGGATCTCGCCGATGAGGCGCTGCTCGCCCACGCGGACCACGTCGGCCATGTTGGCGTCCGAAAGTCCCGTGGCGACCACCAGCGGGCCGGAGATTTTTACGATCTTTCCGCTGCTCAAATATATCGACCTTCTTTCGGGTGATTTCGCTGCGATGCGGGCGGGGGATTACAGGATATCCGCGCCTACCGCCCGTTCCACGGATTTTTTCACGTTGGCCATGCCGATGCCCAGACTGCCGCCCTTGCCGGGGATAAGGATGATGGCGGGGGTCAGATTATCCTTGTAGCGGGCGATCTCCGGCTCCAGCCCCTGGGCAAGCTGTTCGGTGAGGTAGATAATGGCGGTGTCGCTCTTGGCCAGGCGGTGGAGAATCTCCCGGGCCGCCTCCACCGTCTCGGCGGGGTAGACGTCCAGCCCCAGGGCCTTGAAGCCCAGGACGCTGGCCTGATCCCCCAGCACGGCGATGCGGTATTTTTCGTTAGACATAGCTCTCACGCAGCCTTTCCCGGATGGTATCCGAATCCAGCCCGGCCAGCCGGCCGGTGAGGATGATGCGGATGGTGGTGAGCTCGTTCTCTTTGGCGTACAGATAGCCGATCAGGGGGTGCTCGCCGAAGGCCACCCGCTTTCCCTGGGTGAGATAAGCGGTGAGGGCGTTGTCGCAGAGCCGCTCGAAGTCGGTGAGGGCGCCCCCCTTGACCGCTTCGGCGCCGGAGGCCGCGGCGGCCTCCAGATAGGTGTGGGAAAAAACCTGCGTCAGCTCGCCGCGGCCGGTGACGGCGGCGGTGATGCTGTCCAGACTCACATTCCCACCGGGGATCAGCGCCCGGCGGAGGAAGTCCGCCCCCTTGCCCATCCGCGCGGAGCGGACCGCCGAGCGCAGGTTGGCGCTGTCGATGGACAGCCGGACGTAGCCCAGCAGGAACTGGCTGCGGGCGGCCTCCGCCGCCCGGAGCATCTC
>NZ_JBCOAQ010000040.1:0-21372 GCF_040226735.1 Intestinimonas sp. RTP31139st1_F5_RTP31139_211217
CGGTAGACCTGTCCCCCGCCGATGACGAAGGCGTCCGCTGGCGCGGCGGCCAGCAGGGACTCCAGGTCCCGGAACACCTCCGCCCCGTCGGGCCGGAAGGCCGGGTCCCGGGAGAGGATCAGGTTCCGGCGGCCCTTCAGGGGCCGTCCTCCCGGAAAGGTGGACAAGGTCCTGCGGCCCAGAACGACGGCGTGGCCGGTGGTCAGGGCCTGGAAGCGCTTGAGGTCGGCGGGGATATAGCAGAGCTGGTCCCCGTCCCTGCCGATGCCCCAGTTCCGGTCCGCGGCGACGATGGCGTACATGGCGCTCCCTCCCCTCTCACACGGCCACCGGGATCTTCCGCTCCAGCGGCCAGGCCCGGTAGCCCTCCAGCCGGAAGCTGTCCGGGGTGAAGGAATAAAAATCCTCCGCCGCCGGGTCCATCCACAGCGTGGGCGCGGGGTAGGGCTCCCGGGAGATGATTTCCTCCACGATGGGCACGTGCCTGTCGTAGATGTGGGCGTCGGCGATGACGTGGACCAGCTCCCCCGGCACCAGGTCCGAGACCGCTGCGAACATATGCAGCAGCACGGCGTACTGCATCACATTCCAGCCGTTGGCGGTGAGCATGTCCTGGCTGCGCTGGTTCAGCACGGCGTTGAGCACATTGCCCGTGACGTTGAAGGTGACCGACCAGGCGCAGGGGTAGAGGTGCATCTCGTGGAGATCGTGGTGGTTGTAGAGGCTTGTGAGGATGCGCCGGGAGGCGGGGTCGTGCCTGAGATCATAGAGCACCCGGTCCACCTGATCGAACCAGCCCTCCCGATACCGGTGCTTCACCCCCAGCTGGTAGCCGTAGGCCTTGCCGATGGAGCCGGTCTCGTCGGCCCACGCGTCCCAGATGTGAGAGTGCAGGTCCCCGATGTTGCTGGACTTCTTCTGCCAGATCCACAGAAGCTCGTCCACCGCGCTCCTGAAGGCCATTTTGCGGATGGTCTGGACGGGGAACTCCCGCCGGAGATCGTAGCGGTTAACGAGGCCGAATCGCTTTACGGTGTGGGCGCTCTCCCCATCCTCCCAGCGGGGGCGGACGGGCAGAGCCGTGTCCCAGGTGCCGTGGGCGAGGATCTCCTTGCAGTTCTGGATGAATACCTGGTCGGCGTAACTCATGGGCGGTCTCCTTCTCTCGTTTTTGGACTATGATATCACATCCGCGCCCCGCTGGCAAAGCCTTTCCGCGCATCCCTCTTTCCGACATTCGGGCATATGCCGGCGTGATCGAGCACAGGCCCGATGATTCCGACTGCACCCTGGAATCTGTACGCGCGGAAAACGCAGAAATGCTGCGCATGTGCCGGACCTACGGCAGCGACTATATTTCGATCGACGACGACTATCGGGTGGATATCGACCTGACGAGGTGACCGGAACCCGTCCCGGCCCGCCATATAGGAAAATTTGTTTAAAAAACCGGTGCATTTGCGCTAAGATTATGTTAAGATATAGCATGAGAGGAATTTTGAATATCCGGAGTTTTTCGGATCAGACCGACGATTGAGAGGAAACCGCCATGGAGGATGCTCACAGTCACCTGCCCCACATCGGCCTGCGGAACCTGAAGTCCGCTTTTTCCGCCGCCCTGTGCGCCGGGATCTACTACCTCATCGACCGCAACCCCACCTTTGCCTGCATCGGCGCCGTCTACGGCATGGGCAACGACATGGGCCACTCCTGGCAGCAGGGCGGCAACCGGCTGATCGGCACCATCATCGGCGGCTTTCTGGGGATGGGCCTGTTCTGGTGCTATCTCCTCCTGGCCCCCTCCGGGGAGAGCCGCGTGCTGCTCATCCCCCTGACCTTTGTGGGCGTGGTGGTGCTCATCTGTCTGGCCCAGATGTTCCGCTGGCCCACGGCGGTGCAGCCGGGCAGCGTGGTGCTGTGCATCATCCTCTTCAACACCCCCACGGACACCTACGTGAGCTATGCGCTCAACCGCATGGTGGACACCGGCGTGGGCGTGCTGATGTCCATGCTCATCAACTACCTCTTCCCCCGGGAACGGCTGGTGCGGTGGATCGCGTGGTGGAAAAAGCGGGCAAACGCCATGGTCCCCGGCTTTACCCCCACCCACGACAGGCCCGACTGAGGCGCCGCACGCATATAATTCTGGATCTTTGACACGGCTTCGGCAGACCAACGCCGGCGGACGCTCCATCCGCCGGCGTGTTTTTTGCCGCTCTGCGCGGCTGCTTCTTTTTACGGTTCCTGCTTCCGAGCGGAGCGCCGCAGCATCATAGGCCGGCGCAGCCCGTCCAGACAGGCGGTCAGCGCCCCGAGGGCCTCCCACTCCCCCGCCCTCTCCAGGCCCGGCGTGGAGCGGCTCGTCCGGCTGTATTTTTCAAAAAAGACCGGGCCGTCGTATTTGTTCTCCCTCATGATTCTCCCCTCTCTTCGACGCGCTCTCCCACCAGGGCGGTCCCCCGCACGCCGGTGATCCTCACCCGCTGTTCCACGTTGTGGAGCGCCGTCCCCGGGGCGAACACTTCGGTATAATTGGGGGCGTGGCCCCGCCAAAGCCCTCCCTTCTCCTCCTCACAGAGGACGGGCAGGGTCTCCCCCACCCAGGACGCCAGCCAGGCCCCCTCCAACTCCGCCGCCACCGCGGCGGGCCGGCGGGCCCGGGCCGCCGTCTCCCCCTTGGGCACTTGGTCCGGCATCCCGGCAGCCGGGGTCCCAGTCCGGCGGGAATAGGGGAAAATATGCATGGCCGTAAAGCCGCACCGGCGGAGGAACGACAGGCTCTGGGCAAACTCCTCCTCCGTCTCTCCGGGAAAGCCCACGATCATATCCGTGGTGATCCCGGGGCGGTGGAAGAACGCCCGGAGGAGCTTCACGCTCTCTTCATACCGCGCGGCATCGTATTTCCGGTTCATCCGGCGGAGCGTGGCGTCGCAGCCGGACTGCATGGACAGGTGGAAGTGGGGGCACAGGTTGGGGAGGGCGGCGCACCGGCGGCAGAAGTCCTCCGTGACGGTGCGGGGCTCCAGGGAGCCCAGGCGCACCCGGCAGCCGGGGGCGGCGGCACAGACCGCCTCCACCAGATCGATAAAGCCCGTGCCGTCCCGGAAGTCCTGGCCCCAGGAGGAGATCTCGATGCCGGTGAGGACGATCTCCCGGTAGCCCTCCCCGGCCAGACGCCCGGCCTCGGCGGCGGCGGCCAGGGGCAGGGACCGCACCGGGCCCCTGGCGTAAGGGATGACGCAGTAGGTGCAGAAGTTGACGCAGCCGTCCTCCACCTTCAGCATGGCCCGGGTGCGGCCCTCCAGGCCGCCGCCGGTCAGGGGCTCGAAGGTCCGGCGGGCCATGATGTCGCCCACCGTGACCAAGGGGGGCTCTCCCCGCTCTGCACACTGCCTTTCCAGATCGTCCAGAAAGCCCATCCGGTCCGCCGTCCCGGCCACCAGGTCCACCCCCAGGGCCTTCACCGCCTCCGGCGCGGTTTGGGCGTAGCAGCCGCACACGGCCACCACCGCGCCGGGGGCGCGCTTCCGGGCCTGGCGGATCATCTGGCGGGATTTTTTATCGCTGACCGCCGTGACGGTACAGGTGTTGACGATATAGGCGTCCGCCGCGTCCTCAAAGGGGACCAGTTCATGCCCGCGGCGGCGCAGCTCGGTCTCCAGGGCGGCGGTCTCGTACTGGTTGACCTTGCAGCCCAAGGTATGGATGGCAACTTTCATAGGTGATACCTCACAAAAGGGGCCCCTTCCACTCAGCGTTCTGGTGAAAATGGCCGAATTTCCGAAAGCTGGCGGGTTTGTCAATTGTTTTTTCTCCTCCGCCTGCTTATAATGATACTATCTGATTCTATCACATGCAGGGGTGAAAAGACAATGAGCAGCTTTCCCGTTCAGCTCACATCGGTCAGCGATATCAAGGCATTTGTCGACGCCGCCAGCCGCCTGGACTGCGATGTGGACGTCATCTGCGGGCGCTATCTGGTCAACGGCAAATCCATCATGGGGCTCTTCTCCATCGACCTCTCCGAGCCCATCCGTGTAGAGGTCCACGGCTCCCAGGCCCAGTACGAGCTCTTCCAGCAGGCCGTGGAAAGATTCCTGGTGCACTGAGGATGGCCCATCATTTCTTTGCGCTCATCTCCCGGATGCGCTACATTGGCCGCTGGGGCCTCATGCGCAACACCTTTGAGGAGAACATCCAGGAGCACTCCCATATGGTGGCGGTGCTGGCCCACGCCCTGGCCGTCATCCGCCGGGATGTGTTCGGCGGGGACATAGACCCCGGACAGGCGGCGGTGCTGGCCCTCTACCACGACGCGCCGGAGATCCTCACCGGGGATCTGCCCACGCCGGTCAAATATTATAATCCGGAGATCCGGGACGCCTACCGCGAGGTGGAAACCGTCTCCGCCCGCCGGCTCCTCTCCATGCTGCCCGACGCCCTCCGCCCCGCCTACGAGCCGCTGCTGCTGGAGGACCCGGAGAGCGGCTATCACGCCGTCGTCAAGGCCGCCGACAAACTCTCGGCCTATATTAAATGTGTGGAGGAGCTCAAGGCGGGAAACAGCGAGTTCCGCCAGGCCGCGGAGCAGACCCGGCAGGCCCTGGAGGCGTCCCCGCTCCCGGAGGTGGGCTACTTTCTGGAGCATTTCATGCCGGGCTTCGAGCTGACGCTGGACGAGCTGCGGTAGCCCCGGGCCTTCCCCCACCAAGAGAGAAATGAGGTTTGACCCTATGAAAGCCATTGTCACCGTCATCGGCAAGGACCAGGTGGGCATCATCGCCGCCGTGTGCACCCTGCTGGCCGAGAACAACGTCAATGTCCTGGACATCAGCCAGACCATCCTGCGGGAGTTTTTCACCATGACCATGCTGGTGGACGTCTCCGCCTGCAAGCTCCCCTTCACCGTCTTTTCCACCCTGCTGGAGAACGAGGGCGCCCAGCGCGGCCTCTCCATCAAGGTCCAGCGGGAGGATATCTTCGACGCCATGCATAAGATCTGACGAAGCGCGGAGGCGCGCGGAGCAGCGCGGATGGACCGGATCGAGGGCGAGCGAAGGGCCGCAAGGCGGCCCGAAGACCAGCCCGAGACGGAGGGAAGCCGCGCGTCGCGCAGCCGCCGCAGCGTGACAGACCCGAAGCGCGGAGGATAGGCGCGCAGGGGAACTAAGACAGCATGAAGGCGAAAAAGCAGGTTGGCCAAAGGCCAACGGCATTTTCGGCGGAGGACCGGCTTATCGACCCGACCGCAAAGCGAGCCGCAGCGTGACAGCCCCCGGCCCCCAGGGACCGGCTGCGCCCTTGGCACAGCCCAACGGCGCTTCCCCAATCCCCGTCCATCAAAAATTTCACTCCAAGTCTCGGGGCTGTCCGCATATCGTTGCCGCGCCCGGCGCCGGGCGGCTCGCCGGTACGCAGGCGTGCCCTTACCCGTAGCGTCCGACTTGGCAGAGGACCAGGAGGTTCTTCTTATGCTCAACAGCACGGAAATCATGGACACCATCCACATGATCGACCAGCAGCACCTGGACATCCGCACCATTACCATGGGCATCTCCCTGCTGGACTGCTGCGACCCCGACGCCGGGGCCGCCTGCCGGAAGATCTACGACAAAATCTGCCGCCGGGCCGAAAAGCTGGTGTCCACCGGCGAGGCCATTGAGCGGGAGTTCGGCATTCCCATCGTCAACAAGCGCATTTCCGTCACCCCCGTCTCTCTGGTGGCGGGCGCATCGGTAACGGGGGACTACGTGCCCTTTGCCGCCGCCCTGGACCGGGCCGCCCACACCACCGGCGTCAACTTCATCGGCGGCTTCTCCGCCCTGGTGCAGAAGGGCTTCACCGCCGGGGACCGGAAGCTCATCGACGCCATCCCCGAGGCCCTGGCCTCCACCGAGCTGGTGTGTTCCTCGGTGAACGTGGGCTCCACCAAGGCGGGCATCAATATGGACGCGGTGGCCCTCATGGGACGGACCATCAAGGCGGCTGCGGAGCGCACCGCGGACCGTGGCGGCTTCGGCTGCGCCAAGCTGGTGGTATTCTGCAACGCGGTGGAGGACAACCCCTTCATGGCCGGCGCCTTCCACGGCGTGGGCGAGGGCGACTGCGTCATCAATGTGGGCGTCTCCGGCCCCGGTGTGGTGTACCACGCCCTCCAGGACGTGAAGGGCGCCCCCTTCGACGTGGTGGCGGAGACCATCAAAAAGACCGCCTTCCGCATCACCCGCATGGGCCAGCTGGTGGCCCAGGAGGCCAGCCGCCGCCTGGACGTGCCCTTCGGCATCGTGGACCTCTCCCTGGCCCCCACCCCCGCTGTGGGCGACTCGGTGGCCCGCATCCTGGAGGAGATGGGCCTGGAGGTCTGCGGCACCCACGGCACCACCGCCGCCCTGGCCCTCCTCAACGACGCCGTGAAAAAGGGCGGCGTCATGGCCTCCTCCCATGTGGGCGGCCTCTCCGGTGCCTTCATCCCGGTGAGCGAGGACGAGGGCATGATCGCAGCCGCCGCCTCCGGCGCGCTGCACCTGGACAAACTGGAGGCCATGACATGCGTGTGTTCCGTGGGCCTTGATATGATCGCCGTCCCCGGCGACACCACCGCCGAGACCCTCTCCGCCATCATCGCCGACGAGGCCGCCATCGGCATGGTCAACTCCAAGACCACCGCCGTGCGCCTCATCCCGGCCCCCGGCAAGACCGTGGGGGACACCGTGGAGTTCGGCGGCCTGCTGGGCTCCGCCCCCGTTATGCCCGTCCACCCCTTCGGCTCAGCCCCCTTCGTCTCCCGCGGCGGGCGCATCCCGGCCCCCATGCAGAGCCTGAAGAACTGACGCGCGGGGATCTTTTCGCCCTCCGCCGCCCAATCCGGGAATTTTCCCTTTGATTTTTTTCGAAAAGTATGCTAGGATAATATTCACAATGAGTGGCTGAAACAGCGTAAATCCAGTTGTTTCGGCCACTCATTGTTTTTATTTTTTCTTTTAGGAGGACGCCATGGAAGGCATGAAATCAAACGCATTTTTGGAAACAGAGCGGGTCGGGACGCTGATGCGGAAGTACTCCATCCCCTGTATTATCTCCCTTGTCGTCGCCGCGCTCTACAACATCGTCGATCAGATCTTTATCGCAAACGCCGACTATCTCGGCTCCTACGGCAACGCCGCCAACACGGTGGTGTTCCCCCTGACGGTGGTCGCCCTGGCCGTCGCCGTGATGATCGGCGACGGCTGCTGCGCTTTCGTCAGCATCTCCCTGGGTGCCGGCCGGAATGAGGACGCCCACAGGAGCATCGGCAGCGCCATCCTGCTCTGCCTTGGGAGCAGCGCCGTTCTGACGGCGGTCTACCTGCTGTGCATGGACATGCTCCTCACCCTGTTCGGCGGGCGGGTCAACGAGCAGACCTTCGCCTGCGCGCGGGAGTATTTCTTCTGGATCTCGCTGGGCATCCCCTTCTACATGTTTGGCCAGGCCATGAATCCGATCATCCGCTCCGACGGGAGTCCCAAATTCGCCATGTGCGCCACCGTCGCGGGCGCACTGACGAACGTGGTCCTGGACCCCATTTTCATTTTTCCCCTGAAAATGGGGATGGCGGGCGCCGCCATCGCCACGGTGCTGGGCCAGATTCTCACGGCGGCCCTCTCCGTCTGGTACCTGTGCCACATGCGGGCGGTGCGGCTCAGGAGGGGGAGCTTCGGGCTTCGGGGCAGGCTGGTGAAAAAATTCCTCAGCCTGGGCGTCACCAGCTTCCTGGCCCAGATCTCTCTGGTGGCGTCCATGGCGGCAGTCCAGAATATGTGCATGAAATACGGCGCGCTGGACCCCGTCTTTGGCCGGGTGGAATACGCCCAGATCCCGCTGGCGGTCCTGGGCATCGTCATGAAGTTCTTCCAGATCGCCATCTCCATCGCCGTGGGCATGGCGGCCGGCTGCATCCCGATCGTCGGCTACAACGTCGGCGCAGGCCGCCGGGACCGGGCGAAGGCGCTCTTCACCAGGCTGCTGGCCGCAGAAGCCGCGGTCGGCGCGGCGGCCCTGCTGGTCGTGGAGCTCTTCCCCCGGCAGTTGATCGGCATTTTCGGCGCCGCGAATGAGAGCGTCTATTATACGGCGTTTGCGGTCAAAAGCTTTCGGATTTATCTGTGCATGATGGTCCTGGCCACCGTCAACAAGGGAACGTTCATCTTCCTCCAGTCTCTGGGCAAGGCGGTGGAATCCACCGTGATCTCCCTCACCCGGGAGATCGTCTTCGGCGTGGCGCTGCCGATTCTCTTCCCCCTCTTCTGGGGCCTGGACGGGCTGCTGTACTCCTTCCCCGCCGCCGACATCCTCACCTTCCTCATCGCGGCCGTCGTCATCCGGCGGACTTACCGGGAATTGAGTGCCGGAGGGCCGGAAAAGGCCGCGGCGCAGAGCGCCGCGGCCTCAGCCCGACGGCGGGGACCGGCCGGCGGGGCATGCTGACTACGTCCCCAGCAGGTATCCGTCCTTCGTCGTCCTTTTCACGGTATAGAGGACTGCGTCCGCCCACCGCTCCGCAGAGCAGGACAAACTCGTCTCCCCCCATGCGGCACACCACATCTCCGCTCCGCATGGTCTTCCGCAGCCTGCCGGAGATCCTCTTGAGCACATGGTTGCCGGCCAGATGTCCATATGTGTCGTTGATGCTTTTAAAATCGTCCAGGTCCGCCACAAAGATCCAGCTCTCCGCCTCGTCCCAGGTGCTCCACATTTTCTCCAGACCCCGGTAGTTGTAGAGCTGTGTCAGGCCGTCCCGCAGCGCCAGGTCCTCCATGCGGAGCGCCAGCCGCCGGGCGCTCTCTACCTGGTCGGAGAGCCTTTTGGGGTAATACTCGTCGGGCGCCTGTTCCACATTCGGCACGGACTGATGGATATGGACCACCTTCCATATCCCCCCGATCCTCTGATACAGGATGGAATACCGGCTGCTCATATCGATATAGACCGTCTTGTCTTCCTTTTCCCACCAGATGTCCAGGCCGCCGTACACCAGGCAGGCGTCCTGCGAGAGCCGGCGCTGCCGGCACCACAGGTCCTTGAACTGGAACGCCACCGCCTCCCGCTGCTCCGCCTCCTGCATCAGCGCCTGATGAAAGGACGCGCGGTCGAGATAGAATTCGTGCTTTCCGGTGCCGATGATGGAGCAGTTCTCATCCAGCCACTCGAATACGGACTCAAATTCTCCTCTGTCCAGGGAAAAGTAGCTTTTCCAGAGCGCTTGTGTGATCTCGCAAAAATCCATCGTCTGGTCTTCTTCCATTTCCGATCCCCTTTCGGAAAAATCATAGCAGAAACCGCGCCGCTGTGCAAGAGGAGATGGGATGGCCCCGGCCCGCCCTTGTCTGTAAAAACCGCCTCCCCGGCGCGTCGAACGCCGGGGAGGCGGTTTTTCGGTCTTGCTCAGGGTTCGGCCGGGCCCGTCACTCCTGGACGGTGAGGCCGCAGGCGCCCCCGTCCTGGTTGGACAGCGCGCCGATGAAGTAGATGACCTCCACGGTATCCGCGGAATCGCGGACGAACTGATAGCGGTCATAGCTGGCCGGGGTCTGTTCGGACCAGCTCAGGCCAAGCGCCACATATTCGATCCCGTTGTCATAGCCGGTGATGTCGTCCAGCTCGCCCAACTGCAGCGTACCGGACCCGGTCATGGAGCCGGTGTTCACCACCACGGTGCCCGCCGCGTTCAGCACGGCCCCTCCGGAGACGGAGATCTCGCCCATGTTGTACACGGAGTACCCTGTGTTCTGCAGGTACAGGGTACCTCCGGTGACCTGGATGGTGCCGTAGTTGTAGCTCTTGCCGCTGATGATGGTGGAGGCGGCGGAGCTCTCCACCAGGCCGCCCGCCTCCACGGTCAGGCCGTCGTTGACCTCCACCCGGCCCCGCTGACCGCTGATGGTGACCGTGCCGGCGAAGACGTTCTCGCCCGCAGCCTCCGGGTCCCGGTCAAAGGTGACGGTATGCTCCGCCTCCTCGCCGGTCTGGGCGTCATAGGTCCATGCGGACTTTGAAATCCATTTTAGCATTCTGAACCCTTCTGTCAACCTCTTCCTGAAAAACAACCGTTATTTTTTACCCTTTTCCGGCAAGATTTCCTCTGGGCAAGGGCGGCACGTTCGTGTATACTGGGTGCGAAGCAGATATCGCCATGTATGAGGAGGTTTTATTATGCTCAAAATAGACCTGACAAGCGCCGCCGGCTTTCTGCCCGACGACTGGTTCTCCAGCCGGGAGGCGGGCTTGGCGCAGGCCCGGACCATGCTCCGGGACCACAGCGGCCCCGGCGGCGACTTCACCGGCTGGGTGAGGCTGCCGGAGGAGTACGACCGGGAGGAGTTTGCCCGCATCCAGGCCGCTGCGGAGAAGATCCGCTCCGACTCCCAGGTGCTGGTGGTAGTGGGGATCGGCGGGTCCTATCTGGGGGCCCGGGCCGTCATCGAACTCATGGGCTCCGCCGATCACAGGCTGGCCCGGAACGCGCCGGAGATCTTCTTCGCCGGGAACGGCCTGTCCACCGACGCGCTGTGCGAGCTCATCGACTATTTAAAGGACAAGGACTTCTCCGTCAACGTCATCTCCAAGTCCGGCACCACCACCGAACCCGCCGTGGCCTTCCGCATCTTCAAGGCCCTGTTGGAGGAGCGGTACGGCCGGGAGGGCGCCCGCGGGCGCATCTATGCCACCACCGACGCCCGCAAGGGCGCGCTCAAGGGGCTCGCCGACAGCGAGGGGTACGAGACCTTCGTGGTGCCCGACGCCGTGGGCGGGCGCTACTCCGTCCTCACCGCCGTGGGGCTGCTGCCCATCGCCGCAGCGGGCATTGACGCCGCCGCCCTGATGGAGGGGGCCCGGGAGGCCATGGAGGCGCTGGACGTCCCCGGCGCGGACAACCCCGCCTGGCAGTATGCCGCCGCCCGCAACGCCCTCTACGGCGCTGGAAAGGCCATCGAGCTGCTGGTGGGCTACGAGCCCTCCTTCCGCTTCTTCGCCGAGTGGTGGAAGCAGCTCTACGGCGAGAGCGAGGGCAAGGAGGGCCGTGGCCTCTTCCCCGCCAGCGTGGAGTTCACCGCCGACCTTCACTCCATGGGCCAGTATATCCAGCAGGGCGCCCGCATCCTGATGGAGACGGTGGTGCGCTTCCGCACCAGCCGCCGGGAGCTCCTGGTCCCCCATGACCCGGACAACGTGGACGGGCTCAACTTCCTCTCGGGCAAGAGCCTCCAGTTCGTAGCCGAGCAGGCCATGCGGGGCACCCTGCTGGCCCATGTGGACGGGGGCGTGCCCAACCTGGTGGTGGAGGCCGAGGCCCGGGACGAGCGGACCATCGGGCAGCTCATCTATTTCTTTGAATACGCCTGCGGGCTCTCCGGCTATCTCCTGGGGGTGAACCCCTTCGATCAGCCCGGCGTGGAAGCCTATAAGCAGAATATGTTCGCCCTCCTGGGCAAGCCCGGGTTTGAGGCCCGGCGGGCCGAACTGGAGCTGCGCCTGTAAGAGGCCGCAGTCCCCGGACTTCCCGCTTGCCCAGGAGATTCGGTGCGCAGCGCCGTCCAAGCGTTTTGGCCCCTCCAAAACCTTGCCGCAGGCGGAATTCATTTCCGCCGAGGAAGTCAGATCCAAAGGGGTCCCCGCGGGATGGAACATCCCGCGGGGATGCAAGCCCGGGTTTGAGGCCCGGCGGGCCGAACTGGAGCTGCGCCTGTAGGAAACTCCGTCCACCGGACAAAGGGCCGGGCGGCCGGGTGGTCTTCAGATAAGCCCAAACGTCCGCATCCCTCCCCATGAATTTTTCGTGAACTTGTGTAAATCAGTTGAAATTTTTATGGGGAAATGGTAACATAGTGACACAAGCCGGAGACCGCTCCGGCGGACATTGTAAGGAGTGATCAAGATGGTTAGAGTGATCATGGGGGTCAAAGGCACCGGCAAGACCAAGCAGATGATCGATCTTATCAATACCGCAGTGCAGAACGAGCACGGCAACGTGGTCTGCATCGAGCGGGGACCCAAGCTGACCTACGACATCAACTATAAAATCCGTCTGGTCGAGGCCAGCCACTACGACATGAAGGGCTATGAGTTCCTCAAGGGCTTTATCAGCGGCCTGTACGCCGGGAACTACGACATCACCCATGTCTTTATCGACAGCCTCACCAAAATCGTCCCCAGCGAGGCCACCAGCCTGGAGGTGGAGAACTTCCTGGACTGGCTGAACAATTTTGGCGAGGACAACAACATCAAGTTCACTGTCACCATCAGCGCCGACGAGAGTCTAGCCTCCGACGGTGTGAAGAAATACTTCTGAGCCAAGCTCTCCGGCCCGTCAGGCGGGCGGAGGACCCTGCGTGGCCAAAAAAGAGCTCCCGCACCCCATCTGGGATGCGGGAGCTCTCCTGGTCCACGGGAAAGCCCCTCCCTGGCCTCCCCTGAGGGAGCTGGGGAGGGGCTCTTTCGGTGCGGCTTCCCAGCATCCGCCAAGGGGGAGCGGGGATTGGCCTCAGAATTTACAGGGAGACTCCTGCTCGATATGGATGTGATGTCCACTGTAGTTGCCGGGGATGTGAATGGCCTGGAACTTGGCTGCCTCCAGCACCTTGGAGAAGGAAACTCCGGTCTTGAAGCCCATCTCGTTCAGCATCCAGACCATATCCTCGGTGGACAGGTTGCCGGACGCGCCGGGGGCAAAGGGGCAGCCGCCCAGGCCGCCCAGTGCGGACTGGACCTCTGTGACGCCGCTCTCAATGGCAGCCATGGTGTTGACCATGCCCAAGCCCCGGGTGTCGTGGAAGTGGACCTGTAGTTGCAGGTTCGGGTAGGAGGCCTTCAGTTCGCCAATCACAGACTTGACCTGGGCGGGGTCTGCGATGCCGATGGTATCGCAGAGACAGCAGGTGGTCATGCCAGCGTCGGCATAGTCTTTCAGAAAGTTGACCACCGCCTGGGAATCGTTGTACTTGCCCTCAAAGGGACAGCCAAAAGTTGTGGCTAGATCCACGACCACTTCCAGATCGGGGTAGGCGGCGCGAATCTCCTGGTATGCCTCCAGCGACTGCTCGTGGGTGCGGTTGATATTGGCCTTGTTGTGGCTCTTACTCAGCGAGACCACGTAGCACACCTTACGGAGTCCCAGTTCGTAGGCGTTCTGCGCACCCCGCAGATTGGGCACTAGGGCGAACAGGTCCAGGCCGGGGTACTTTTTCATCACGGCCTCTGTGACCGTCTGGGCATCGGCCAACTGGGGAATCGCCTTGGGACTGACGAAGGATGTGTACTCCATATGCTTCACACCCGCCGCAATCAGCTTGTCGATTACCTCCAGCTTCAACTCGGAGGCGATAGGGGCGGCGCATCTTACACTCTGGAACCCGTCGCGGGGTCCGACTTCTACAACTTCGATTTTGCTCATATTATGTTACCTTCTTTGATAGATTCCCGCGGCGACGGGATTGCCGCCGCTACAGGTCGGTTTTTCGGTCAGATAGCGCCCCTCGCTTTCAGTGCTCCCAGCCGGGCGGCGTCCAGTCCCAGCAACTCACCGTAGACCCTGGCGTTGTCCTCGCCCAGCAGCGGAGCCGGCTTGTGGGGATATGCCTTGGTACGGGTCAGGTGCTGGGGCACGGCGGTAATCTGTAACTTACCAATGCCCGGCTGATCGATCACTGGGAACATCTCCCGGGCGCCCGCAATCTGGGGATCGGTGACCAGCCGGTCGATGGTGTTGACTGGGCAGGCCGGGCAGCCGGCGTCATTGAGTAGCTTGTCGATCTCGTCAATGGTGTAGTTCCTGGTCCAGGCGCAGATGGCCTCCCGCATGGCCACATGGTTAGCCACCCGGTCCTTGATCTCGGCAAAGCGTGAATCCGTCTTCAACTCCGGCCGCTGCATCACGTCGCACAGCAGGCCGTACAGCTTATTGTTGCCGGCGGCGATGACCACGTCGCCGTCCTTGGCGGGGAAAACGTCGTAGGGATAAGTGGACTCATACCGGTTGCCGATGCGCTGGGGGATGCGGCCTGTCGCCTGATAGATCATAGTGATGTTCTCCATAGCGGAGGCCACGGAGTCCACCAAGGCCACATCGACCTTCTCCCCCAGTCCCGTCTTCTGCTTGTTGACCAAGGCCGCCAGAATGCCAATGGTCATGTTCAGGCCACCCAGCACGTCGCCCATGGGAGTCCCCACCCGGGTGGCGGGGCCGTTCGGCCAGCCGGTGGTACTCATCAGGCCGCCCATGGCCTGGCCCACGATGTCATAACCCGCCCGCCTGCTGTAAGGGCCGGTGTGGCCGAAACCGGACACCGCGCCATAGATGATGCCGGGATTGACCTCCCTCAGGACGTCGTAGCCCAAGCCCAGCTTCTCCATGGTGCCAGGGCGGTAGTTCTCAATGACAATGTCCGCCTTCTTTACCAGTTCCTTGAACATCTCCTTGCCGTCGGGGTCCTTGAGATTCAGGGTACAACCCAGCTTGCTACGGTTGAAGTTGGCGTAGTAGACGCTGTTATCGTTGACGAAGGGCCCCATCTTCCGGGTATCGTCGCCGCCCTTGGGGTTCTCCAGCTTAATGACCGTCGCGCCCATATCAGCCAGCATCAAGCCGCTGTAGGGACCAGCCAGAACACGGGTCAGGTCGAGTACGACCACGCCGTCCAAAAGACCTTTGTTCATCAGAAACACCTCATTATTTTGTTCATCGTACATAAAGGGAAAATGTTTGTGTGGCAGCAGTACAGAGCCTTACCGGGGTCACAGAATGCTGTACAGCCCCAACAGACCGCCCAGAACTGTCAGTACCAGCAGTAGAGCGGACAGAGCGAAGAGTTGCAGAAAGAGCTTGTTCTCCTTCTCCTTGGTGAAATCGGGGTCGGTGGCGTTGGCCGCCAGGATCAGGCTGCCGCCTGTGGAGGCCGGGCTGAAGCCGGCGAAGGAGGCTGTCAGGCACATGATGGTGATCAGGCTCTCTGGGTTGACGCCCACCTGCTCCGCGATAGCGCCGACGGTGGGGACCATGGTGGGCCACACCACGCCGATGGCGGAGCTGAACCAAGAGAGGATGCCAGCGGACAGGCCCTGAATGGCCACCGCAGTACGGGGTGACATGATGGAGGCCAGACCATTGGACATCAGCTCTACGCCACCCACGGAAGAGACGATATTCATCAGCATGCCGATGCCGGTGACCATCAGCAGGGTGGACCAAGGCACGCCCTTGATGACGACTTTCTCATCGGCGGCGTTCAGCAGCATCAGGACCACGGCCACCGTGAAGGAAACCAGGCCCACGTTGCGCTTGAACAGGGCGCTCACGACGATCATGACCAGGAACCCAATCAGTGTGAGGATTTGCTTCTGTGTAAAAGCTGACAATCGCTCCTGCTCCCCCTTGACCGGTTCCTTGACCTGGTAGCCCTTGAATACCAAGAAGATGACCACGGACAGCACGATGGTGGTGATGGTCGCGTAGATCAGGGTCACCGTCTGATACCCCGAGATACCCTGCTCCCCGGCCAGGTTCGCGATCAGAACACTCTCCGGGGTGATGGGAGAGAAGCGGCCCGCCATGGAGGCGATTTGGCCGATGGCGGCCAGCATGACGGTGTTGTAGCCCGTGCTCTTGCCCACAGGCAGGCTCAGGGCAGCGGCAATGCCAAGCGCCGGCACACAACCGGGCCCAATGGCCGCGATGATGTAGCCGATCAGATACATGATGACGGGCGCCACGGCCACATGGCCGCCGGAGACCAACAGAAACTTTTTGGCCGCCAACTCCAGGGTGCCGTTGTTGGTGGCGATGGTACACAGCAGCGACACGCCCAGCAGCATAATGAATGTACTGGAGCTGAAGCCTTTGATGATGTCAGAGTCCCCAGTGCCGATGACCGCGCCGAAAATCCATGCCGCCAGGACCGCGATCAGGCCCACATTCTTTTTCATCACAAATCCGACCGCGATGACAGCGATCAGGACCACCAGCGAGATCAATGCAATACTGTTGCTCACAAGAATGCCTCCTTTTTCTTGGTTCCACCCCACTTGGCCCTGCGGGGTGGAGACGCTGGGACAGATTGCTACGATCGAGCATTCTGCCTCTGCTACCTAGCAACTCACGTGCCAAAACAGTCTTTTCCGTTTAAAATTATTTTCTATTTTATCGTTCTGCCCGAGCAGAAATTGATAAAGCTGTTTTAAACTGTGCAAAACACACAGAGAGACCTCCGCAATTTGCGGAGGTCTCTCTGCCAAACAGATGATGCTTCCAATTTTCTTTTGCTTTTTCAGGGGGTACAACGCCGGTTTGTCCTATCATTGTTTCTCGCCTGGAACACTCTGGAACATCTTGAGACACTTCTTCCTCGTCAGCCGCCGCTATGCAGGCGGCGGTACAGCGTGCTCCGGCTGACACCCAAAGTCTTAGCCGTGCGAGAGAGGTTCCCGCCATTCCGCCGCAACGCCTCCTGCACCGCCTCCCGGTCCAGCAGTGCGGGGGCGCTACCTGGGACCAAGGGTGCGGCGGGAGGTGTCTCCTGCCACTGCACGTTGAGAAGTTGAACCACTTCCTCCTCCCTGCTACCTCGGTGGAGCAGCAGGGAGACTCGTTCCACCAAGTTGGTCAGCTCTCGGACATTTCCGGGCCAGGCATAGGAGCGGCACCGGTCCAGCACGCGGAGAAAGACCGTTTCCTCCTCCTCCGTGTGCTGGGGCAGCACCCGTTCATAGATGCACCGGGCGATTTCTAGGTAGTCATCCCCCCGCTCCCGCAGCGGCGGCACCAGCACACTGAGGACATTCAGGCGGTAATAGAGGTCCCGCCGGAACTTCCCCTCCTCCACCAGCTGGAGCAGGTTGCGGTTGGTTGCGCCGATGATACGGATGTCCACTGGGATAACGGTGTCGTCCCCCACCCGGCGCACCTCCTTTTCCTGGAGGACCCGGAGCAACGGGGCCTGGAACTCCAGCGGCAGTTCCCCGATCTCATCCAGGAAAACCGTGCCGCCGTGGGCGGTCTCGAACAGTCCAGCCTTGCCGCCTCGCCGCGCCCCGGTAAAGGAGCTGTCCGCATAGCCGAACAGTTCGGACTCCAGCAGGTTCCGGTTAAGTGCCGTGCAGTTGATGGCGACGAAGGGGCCGTCCCGTCGTGGACTGGCGTTGTGGATGCTCTGGGCGAACATCTCCTTGCCTGTGCCGGTCTCTCCATAGAGCATGACCGTGAACTGGGCATCCGCAAAGTTTTCGGACAGCCGCTTGGCATCCCGGATCGCAGGAGAGCGGCCCAAGATGTCCGAAAAACGGTATTTCGCCACCAGCCCCTTCTCGTGGAGCTTGATACGGATGTTCCGCTCGGCTGTCTGCAGAGTCTTGATGTCCTGAAATGTGGCCACCACACCTTTGACCTGTCCGCCCACCCGGATGGGCACCCGGTTGGTCGAGACCAGAGTCCCGTGGATGTTCATCATCTGGCCGATCTCCGCCTCCCCCGTATGGAGGACGTTAGTCATATGGGTGTTGGGTAGCACCTCCTCTACGGGGCGGCCGACGAAGGGGGGCTGGGCGGGCTGGAGCATCTGCTCCGCGATCTGATTGGTGGTGCTGATCCGCCCCTTCTCGTCGATGGCGATGATGGCGTCGTGGGTGTAGTCCAGAATGTTCTGGTAACGCTCCAACTGGATCTGGAGCTGCTCCTGCTGGCGGGCATTCTCCTGCTGGGTGATGTACAGCTGCTGCGCCGTGTCCAGCGCGTGTAGGATGGATGCGTCCGAGCTCTCTACCCGGAGATAGGCCAAGTCACAGTGCTTTGCGAACCGCTCCGACACGACCCCGCCTAGTCCCCAGGCCGCCCCGTCGGCCACCGCCTGCTGCACCGCCGCCTGACAGCTGAGGCTGTCGGAGAAGCAGTAGTGCTTCATTTTCAGATGGAGCAGATAGCAGATGGTACGCAGTTCATTGCTGATATCTTCTTCAAAGGAAAAAAACGCAATCAGGCCCTGCTCGCCCCGCAACTGCTGAATGGCAGGAATATAGTCCGACGCCTCCCCCGGAATGTTGACGACCTGGATTTTTAAACTCTTGCGCAAAAGGTCCCGGGTGCCCCGTCGGCTGATAAACAGATAATCATCTTCCGCCAGAAGGCGGCGGGCCAGGGAGACCGCCGCCTCCAGCTCCGCCACCTCCACCCGCACATCCATCCCCCGCCGGGCCACCAGCTTCTTGGCCCGGCGGGCCAGATCTTCCGTGGGGGAGATCAGGCAAATCTTAGGATGCCGTTCGGTCATGATATCGTTTCCTTTCTCCGATCTTGCACGGAAATAAACCGCAGTCCCTGGCGGGGCTGTCCGTCGGACGTTATACTAAGCTGCGATTTCCGCAAAAGTCAATACAGTTTTTGTACTCTTTTCCCACCCCGGCCGTCAGCCCTCCTGTCCGGCCCGCCGTCCGGCGGCGCTTCTCCCTCGGCGCTCCACGCCCTCGCCGGGCAGGGTCAGCCCGTCCACCGCCGTGGAGATGAGATAGCGGTAGACCTTTGCCTTCTGTTCGTCGTAGAGGTCCAGGTCCTGGTAGAGGTCCTTGTAGTAGTCGAAGGTGGTGCGCTTCATCTCGATGGTGCGCCGGAGGGTGGCCTGGGTGCTCACCAGGCTGCCCGGGCGCTTGATGTAATAGTAGAGGGGCCGGGGCACCGCCGCCACCAGCCGGACGGAGCGGATATACTCTAGGTTGAAGAGGAAGTCCTCCCCCCAGGCCACCTCCCGCTCGAACCGCAGGCCCCGGCTCTCCACGATGGAGCGGCGGTAGAGCTTGTTCCACAGCACGCCGTAGTAGTAATTGGCCGGCGCCTTCACCATCTCCCGGGCGAACTCCTGCCGGGTGAGGAGCCGCTCCCCCTTGATATGGCCCCGGACGGCCTGCCGCTCCCCGTCCACCCGGTAAAAATGGGAGAGGACCAGGTCCGCCCCCATGGCCTCGGCGGCGTGGACCAGGGTCTCCGTGGCCTGGGGATGGATGCGGTCGTCCCCGTCCACGAACTGGAGATACTTCCCCCCTGCCAGGGTCAGGGCGGCGTTCCGGGCGGCGGAGACCCCGGCGTTCTCCTGCCGGAGGAGGCGGAAGCGGGGATCGGCCACCGCCATATCCGCGCAGACGGCGGAGGAGCCGTCGGTGCTGCCATCGTCCACCATCAGCACCTCCAGGTTCCGCCAGCTCTGGCGCTGGATGCTCTCCAGGCACGGGGAGAGATAGGATTCCACATTATAGACCGGGACGATGATACTCACCAGAGGTTCGTTCAAGGAGGGCACCTCGCTACTTCATAGATTCAGAGAGACCGCGCTTGTCTTGTCTGGACATTATACCATACGCCGGCGCAAGAAACAATCGCGGCCTGCGGCGGAGTCCATGCTCCGTTCCAAGCACAAGGGGGCTCCCAGCGATCCGCCGGGAGCCCCCTTGCTCCGTTTCAGGCCCGTTCCTCCAGCAGGCAGACCCGCAGGCCCCGGGCGGACAGCGCCGTCAGGATCGCCTCCTTCCGGGGACAGGCCCGCTTTTCTCCCGTGACGCAGGCGGCCACGTGGACCTCTTCCACACCTGCGCCGGACAGCTTGTCCAGCTTTTTCTGAAATGCCTCGTCGGAGGCGGGGTCGCACTCGCACCCGTTGCACGTGGCAAAGGCGGCCAGGCGCATCTCCCGGTCCCCGCGGCCGGAAAAGGACCGCTCCCGCCGGTGGAAGAATCCCAGGCAGTCCACGCCGCCGCAGGTCTCCGCCGCCTTCCGGCAGGAGAGGATTGCAACCGCATCCATCCCCGCTCACCCCCTCTCCAGCCGCCGGGGGACGATGTACCGGGCGCCGTCCAGGGGTGCGAAGCCCACCTCCACGCCGAAGATGTCCCGGATGTTGGCCCCGTCCAGCGCCTCCTGGGGGGACTGGGCCCGATAGACGGTCCCATCCCGCAGGAGCACGGCCTGGTCGGCGTACACAATGGCCAGATTCAGGTCGTGAAGGATGGTGATCACCGTGATGCCCCGGCCGGCGCTGAGCGCCTTGACGATCTCCATGGTCTCCTGCTGGAAGCGCATATCCAGGTTGCTGGTGGGCTCGTCCAGCAGCATGACCCTGGGGCGCTGGGCCACCGCCCGGGCGATAAACACCCGCTGGCGCTCCCCGCCGGAGAGCTGGTTGAGCTGACGCATGGCGTACCGGGACAGGTCCATGGACTCCAGCACCTGCCCGGCGATGTCGTAGTCCTCGCTCTTCAGCCGTCCCTTTCGGTGCGGCACCCGCCCGGAGAGCACGGTCTCCAGCACGTTGAGGCAGCTTCCGCCCGCCTGGGCGTTCTGGGGCACATAGCCGATGAGTCTGGCCCGTTCTCTGGCGGTGAGGCTCCCCAGGTCGGTGTCGTCGGCGAACACCCGGCCCGACTGGGGCCGGAGGATGCCGTTGATGCACTTGAGCAGGGTGGTCTTTCCCGCGCCGTTGGCGCCCAGCAGGGCGCAGAGGGAGCCGGAGGGCACCTCCAGGTCCACCCCCCGGAGCACCTGCCGCTGTTTGTAGCCGAAACACAGGCCCTGTATGGAGATCTTCACAGCACCCGCTCCTTCCGGTCCCGCAGGATGAGGTAGACGAACACCGGCACGCCGATGAAGGAGACCACGATCCCCACGGGGATGACCACCGGGGAGGCCACGGTCCGTCCCACCAGGTCGGCCAGGATGAGCAGACATCCGCCCAGCAGGGCGCTGACCGGGAAGAGGACCCGATGGTCCCCGCCCACCAGCAGACGGGCGATATGGGGGGCCACCAGACCCACGAAGCCGATGACCCCGGTGAAGCTGACCACGGTGGCGGCGATGAGGGTGATGAGCAGCCCGGAGACACAGCGCAGCCGCCCCACATTGACCCCCAGGGCCACGGCGCTCTCATCCCCGGTGGTGAGCAGATTATAGTGCCATGCCCGGGAGAAGAGGATGGGCAGGGAGACGCCCAGCACCGCCGCGGTGAACAGGATCTGGGGCCAGGTGGACTGGGACAGGCTCCCGAAGGTCCAGTTGACAATGGCGGTGAGCTGCTGCTCGTTGGCGATGTACTGCATCCCGGCGTTGAGCGCGGAGAAAAAGTAGTTCAGCGCGATACCCACCAGTACGATGGTGGTGCTCCCCAGCCCCTTGGCGGAGGAGATGCCGTACACCAGCGCGGCGCACAGGAAGGCCAGAACAAAGGCCCCGAACACGGTGGTGAGCTGGGTGGTGCCCATGAAATTGAGGCCGAAGACGATCACCACCGCCGCGCCCATAGCGGCGGCGTTGGAAAGGCCGGTGGTGAAGGGGCTGGCCATAGTGTTGCCCGTGATGGCCTGCATTACCAG
>NZ_JBCOAQ010000041.1:0-21354 GCF_040226735.1 Intestinimonas sp. RTP31139st1_F5_RTP31139_211217
TACAGCTATTGTATCACGGGCACCTCAAAGCCTGCTGATACCTGAAACTATTAACTTTGAAACTTATTATACGAGGATGACTTGCTATGGAAAGTTTCATTGGCTGGATCGGCGGCAAGCGTATGCTCCGAAAGGCCATTTTAGAGCGATTCCCCACTGATGAGGTGGGGCGCTATGTCGAGGTGTTCGGCGGTGCAGCCTGGGTACTGTTTGCCAAGGAAAAGAAGGCAAACCAGTTGGAGGTCTACAACGACATCAACGGTAACCTAGTAAACTTGTTTCGCTGTGTGAAGTATCACTGCGGGGAGCTGCAGCGTGAGTTGGAATGGATGCTGACCTCGCGGGAACAGTTCTTTGACTGCCTAACACAGTATCAGGCGCGCGGTTTGACGGACATTCAGCGCGCGGCCCGCTTTTTCTATACGGTCAAAATCAGCTTCGGAAGTGACAGCCGCACCTATGCTACCAGCTCTAAGCAGATCGGCAACACCGTGGAGTACATGATCAAAGTGCAGGAACGGCTCCGAGGCGTAAATATCGAAAACAAGGACTTCGCAGATCTGTTCAAGGTCTACGACAGGCCCACAGCCCTGTTCTACCTCGACCCGCCCTATGTGAACACCGAGAAGTATTATGACGGCCCCTTCTGTGCCCAGGATCACCAACGCTTAAGAGAGGTTTTAAGCCATGTAAAAGGCCGCTTCATCCTCTCCTATAACGACCACCCGCTGGTGCGTGAGCTATATGCGGATTGCCGTATTGAGGAAATCACGCGCACCTCCACGCTGGCCGGAAATGGGAACAACCAGACCCAGTATGCGGAGCTGATTATCCGCAATTTCTAACGAACTTCGTTAGTAGGTCACACTTTGAGCTATTCACTCACAAATCGACCCAATATGCCCCCTGCTTTGGTAGTATATCCCTAAAGGGGCATTGAGATGATAAAAAATCACCTATCTCGGATCCTCGGAGAGCGCAGATGGACACGCGCAAAACTTGCCCGGCTGACCGGAATCCGCCCTTCCACCATCGGAGACCTGTACAATGAGATGGCGGAGCGGGTTTCTTTCGATCAGCTGGACAGGATTTGCGAGGTCTTGAACTGCAGCATTTCTGACCTACTGGAATACATACCAAACCATCAGCGCAGGACGGGGAAAGCCCTGATTCTGGAGGAACACGGAAACCGCAAGAAAAATCAGCCCTAAATCTGAGCAAAAGAAATGGCGCTTAAGGGGTCTCTTAAAACCCTTTTAAGCGCCATTTCTTTTTTGCAGATTGTTTGAAAAATTTTTGCAACTTGTTCGCAAAGCAACACCAGGTAAAATAGAGGACGCCGAAGCCGAAGGCCAGGACAAGGATCACAATGGCCATGGTGGGAGCCGCAAAGGTGGTGACGCCCAGTTTCTCAGACAGGGTGATGCACAGCATGGAGGGGGCGCCGGGGGTGACAACATTCAGGACCACGGCGCCGTACAGGAAAATGGCCGGCATCAGGAGCTTGGATACGTTGGCCTTGCGGAACATGGGGACCGCAACGGGATAGACGGCAAAAATGATGATAAAGGCGTTGACGCCGCCGTATGCCAGCAGGAAAGTGATGATCAAGGTGCCCGCAACCGTCGCCTTCACACCCAGAAAACCAAACAGGAAGTTGGCGATCGATTCGGCAGCACCGCTCTTCTTCATCAGTTCGCTGTAAGCGGAGCCGATGGTGAAGAGGAACAAATAAGAACCAAAGGTGCTTCCCAGAGAAGCGGCATAAGAGCCGGTCAGCGTTCCCCAGAAGGGGAGGCCGCTGGTAATGATAACGATGATGGAGCCGATCAGGGAGGCGACAAAGCCGTTCAATCCCTTGAAGGTCAAATAAATGAGGACTGCAACACCAACGATCATGCCGATAACACTGACTATCTGCATATTTTTTCCTCTCTTTCTTTTACGGCCATATGGGGCGCTTAAGTCTTGCCTGAAGATGAAAGCCGGGGCCGGCGGCGCGGAAAAGGCTCCGCGGCTTGGGTGTGGCGCCGGTAGTGAGACAAGTCCTGAAGCGCGGAGCGCGAATTCTGGAACCAGATGGCCTTGCACTCATTTCCACAGTAGTAGGCAGATGGACCGAAGATCAAAACGGGGCTTAGGAATAGGCAAAGGCCGCAATACAGCCGCGCCACTGCATGGGGTTTTCGGATGCCGCCATATGGGTACAGCCGTAAATGGGCATCAGCGCGGCGTTGGGGAGCTGGGATTTCATATATGCTGCGGTGGCGGGAGAATACGCGGAACCGGGGTCGGCGTATAAAATCAAAGCAGGGACGTCGATCTCAGGCAGAACGGTGCGGAAATCCGAACCGGCCATGGTAGACCAGTACTCGTAATTGGCCGCCATATGTTCCTCCGTGATATCGACCATGCCCTGGATCAGGCCCTGTGCGATGGGGTCGTTGCGCTTATTCAGGATGCGCGCACGGATATCATCGGCGGTGCCGGTAAAATTGCGGGCATGCTGGGGAGAGTTTTGAAAAAGAAGTCCTTCCGCCACGATCAGGGCAAAACGCTTGTAGTCGGTACGGATCAGCTCCAGATCCTTTTCATACATGCTCCGGGTATAATGCCCCTGATACAGGCCCAGGGCCCAGTCGCCTTCGTTGATCAGCTTGGGGGACATATCGCCCAGAATGATTTTAGAAAGGCCGGCGGTGCCGAACTGACTGATGTAAGAGAATGTGACGGCCGCCCCCATGGAGTAGCCATACAGAACGACAGGCGGAAGCTCCAGGGCCTCCATAAGGGCCCTGACGTCTCGGGCGGACTGATGGACCCCCATTTCACCTGCGGCAGGCGTGGTGCCGAAAGCGCGCTGATCCAATACGATGATTCTCCCGCGGGAGCGCATGGCGTCGATAAAAGGGGCCTGAGATGCGATCGTGCTTCCAAAACCGCAGACATATATCATCGGCTGACCGCTGCCTACATCTACATAGTGGATCTCCGCGCCGTCATAGGCCTTGAAAGTTTTGATTTGAAAAGCGGAGCAATTCATAGTTCACCTCCTTTCCATTCCGTACTCCCCGGAATTTGGGGGAATGCATACCGGAGAAAACCGGGAGCTTTCCCCCTCGGCTTACCAGATCATGTTCTTTTCCGCTTCTTCTCTCAGCCAGTCTCTGAAGTCCGGGTGAGCGATCCGGATCAGCGCGTCGACTCTCTGGCGGATATTCAGGCCGCGCAGCCAGGCGATGCCGTACTCCGTGACAACATAGTCCGTGTCGTTTCTGGAAGTTGTGACTGCGGCGCCCCGCGCAAGGAACGGCACGATCTTGGAGTGGAGGACCTCTTTGCCGCTTTCGTCCTTTGTGGTATACGTGGAGTGCATGGCAATGATGGATTTTCCGCCGGGGGACATCTGCGAGCCCTGCACGGTCTCGGACTGCCCGCCGGTGCCAGACCACTGCAGGTTGCCCACCGTTTCGGATGCGCACTGGCCGGTGAGGTCGATCTCAAGGCTGGCGTTTACGGAGACAAACTTGTTGTTCTTACCGATGGTATATGGATCATTGGTGAACGTGCAGGACTTGAACAGAACGGAGGGATTGTTGTTGACGTAGTCGTACAGCCGCTGACTGCCCATCGTGAAGGAGCATACGGAATACCCGTTGAGAAGCCCCTTCTGGGAATTGTCTACGGCGCCGCACTCGATCAGGTCGACCATGGTCTCGGTAAACATTTCCGTGTGAATGCCTAGGTGCCTCTTGCTCCTCAGTTCCTTTGCCACGGCGTTAGGAATATTTCCGATACCGAGCTGGATGGTGGAGCCGTCCTCCACCAGAGAAGCCACGTACTCCCCAATCTTTTGATCGACAGCGGTATAGGGGGCCAGTTTTGCCGTGGGGATCGGCCGGTCGGATTCCACAAGGGCGCCGACCTCTGAGATATGTACCTGCGTATCGCCGAACGTCCGGGGGAAGTTCGGGTTTACTTCCAGCAGCACCAGGGCGCCCTGGTCGATCAGATCTCTCTCGTAGATGGCGCTGATGGAGAGGGAGAAATATCCATGTACATCCATGGGAGAAACGGTTGCCATTACAACAGGCCGTCGCCCCTCATAGTTCAGCCGCTGGAGCGTTTTCCGCAAGATGGAGGTGGAGCTTTGCGGTACGGCGCTGACCAGCTTTTTCTTCTGGGCGTCGCGAAGTCCTGCGTTAAAAAACCATCCGCTGTGATCCATGATGCCCTTCATGTCGGGGTCTTTCATGACATCGTAATACTGGAGGGGGAGGCAGGTGTTCAGCGTGGTGCCTTTCACGCCGGTCTTCTTCAGGTGCTGCAGCTTCGAAAGGATTGCCTGGGGTTCTCCCGCGGCCTGTGCGGAAAACATGTAGTCACCATCTTGGATTAGTTCCAGGGCCTGTTCTGCTGTCATTTTTTTCTGTTGGTACATTTCCTGATATCGATTCATCTGAAATCTCCTTCCCTGCTTAGACTCTCATCTTTGGAGTTAGGCCTGCCGTTTATAAGGGCGGCTGACTTTGTGGCTTCATTATAGTGGAACGGAAATGATTTGATAAATACATCTTTTTCATCGCCGTATGAATCGAATTCATAGCGATGTCTCCCTGGCGGCAGAGCGCAGGGATTACCGGACAAATAAAAAACCGGGCTGAATTTCAGCCCGGTGAAATAAACCTGTTGAAAACGGCTGGGCGGCCTGCGCCGCACCACCCGCAAATTATAGATCTTCTCTGCAAAGCGCCAAGAAACACTTCATAGGGACGGTCAATGGCCTCCCCTTTTTATAAATCACCCCCAACCCCCAGGGGAACTCCGGATTCTTTAGATGGATACAGTTTAACCGCTCGCTGTACATCTTTTCCACAAGCGGCTTTCCAATAATGGTGACCCCCTGGTTTTCCGCCGCCATTTCCAACAGGATATCCCACTGAGAACTGTGGAAAACGATGTTCGGCGTAAAACCAGCCTTTTGACAGTATAGGATGACTTGGTCATAGTACATATAATCTTTCGATACGGCCAGCATCGGTTCCTCTTTCAGCGCGGCAAAGTCGATTTCTTTTCTGTCTGCAAAGCGGTGGTCTTTGGACACCGCCAAAACGGCTTCCGAGCGGAATACGGTTTTCAACTCCAGTTTTGGGTTGTGGAACGGCTCAACCACTACCCCCAGATCCAGCTTATCATTTAAGACCATTTCTTCGATCTTCTTCGATTTTTCTTCAAAAATCTGAAGATCGACATGGTCGTACTCTTTTGAATACAGGTAGAGGACCCTTGAAAAATATACGCTCCCCGCAGAAGGCGGAAGGCCGAAACGCAGGGTTCCCTTTTTATAATTGAGTGAAGAAAATAATTCCGCGGTACGGTCATGCCAATAGTTGAGGACGTCCTTTGCGTAATGATATACGAGCCGCCCCTCTTCCGTCAGCTTCAATTCCCGGGGATCACGCGTAAAAAGCGAGGTGTCCAATTCTTTTTCCAGGGACTGAATGGACTTGCTCAACGCGGACTGGCTGATAAACAGCTTTTCCGCAGCCTTCGTAAAATTATTCTGCTCAACGACTTCAATAAAATATTCCAATTGTATTTGCTTCATAAAACACCTCACAAAGCGGATAAGCCGCATCGGCCTCAAGCTGACATCCACAGTATAGCCCCAAGGGAGGGAGTTGGCAAGGCGGAACATCGTCGGGAATGGCGCCCATAGGCGACGCCGCTTGTAAATATCGCCCGGTTCCGATATAATGGCAACATGTGAGCAACCGGCCCTGCCGCGGGTGACGGCAGGGGGGGAGACCTCCCCCGGGACGGATACGGCGACGCCGACCGGGAACGGGATGATCCCTGGGGCCGCTCCGGAAGACCGGTAAAAACAATCGTTTTTAAAGAGGGAATCTGCCATGCACAACGAACTGACGCAAAAGGATATCCAGATGATGAAGGACGAGCTGGATTATCGCCGCATCCAGCTCCGGCCCAAGCTGCTGGAGGCGGTGAAGGAGGCCCGGGGATTCGGAGACTTGAGTGAAAACTTTGAGTACAAGGCGGCCAAGCAGGAGAAAAACCGCAATGAAAGCCGCATCCACTTCCTGGAGAACATGATCAAAACAGCGGTGGTGATCTCGGAGGAGGCCCCTTCGGACGGCGTGGGACTCTATGACAAGGTGACCGTCTATCTGGAGGACGACGATGACACCGAGACCTACCAGGTGGTGACCACCATGCGGCAGGACGCCCTTCACGGTCTCATCAGCCGTGAGTCCCCAGTGGGCAGGGCGCTGCTGGGGAAAAAGGTGGGAGAGCGGTTCTATATCCGGGTAAACGATACATACGGCTATTATGCCGTAATACGGGCCATTGAAAAGGCTGCTGACGACGGCTCCATCCCGCTTAACGGTTATTGAGCGGCAGAAAAGATCCCCTGATGCAGCGCAGTTTTTCTGCATCAGGGGATCGACATGGAGAGAGAAAAGCACACACAGCCAGGGCTTGTTTGGAAACAGGCCTTTAAAATATGCCGTTTTCCAGCGCCGCGGGGCGGAGAAGGGAGAGGTCAGCGGCCGGGAGAGGACCAGTGGAAGGCAGCGGGGCCCGCGCCGACCTCGAAGTGGTACTTGACGATGCCCAGGTCCACCTTGGAATAAAAGCCGCCGGTGGATTCCGCGCGGACGGCGTCGCCGGAGAGGGTGAAGCGGAACTTCTGCTGGTTGGTGGCCGTGGGGGCCAGAAGGGCGGCCTCCATGCCCCGGCGGAACCAATCGGGCATAGGGCCTTCCGTCCGGCACAGGGCCTCCAGCGGTTTGCTCTTATGGGGGACGCCGTGGCCCTCTCCATAACCCAGCGCAATGACACAGACCAGCTTTTCGCCCGGGCGGGCGACGTATTGACACTTCCCCTTGCGGAAGGTCAGCGCCACCCAGCAGGAATCCAGCCCCAGCATGGCGGCGGTCAGGACCAGCCGTTCCCCGTAGTAGCCCGCCCGCTCCTCCAGGGATGGTCCACCGGGCCCGACCAGGGCCAGATAGTTTTTGACGTTGCGGAATTTTCCGTAGTGGGCCAGCACGCCGCGGAAAGCCTCCGGTTCGCCGGTGACCAGTTGGATGTGCAGCCCGCCCTCTGTGTTGCAGGCGCGCACCTCCCGCTCCAGGGATGCCAGAACCTCGCCGCAGATCGGCTGGTCCGTGTAGCTGCGCACGGAATGGCGGCGCTCCATCGCTTCCAATAAAGTCATAGTTCCACTCCTTTCCTTTGGACTGTTATTATACCACGGGCAGCGCCCGATGGAACAGGGGATCGGGAGGTCGAGACGGATGATTTTTCGGGTGCCCGGGCTTGCAGCCGGGCGCCAACCGCATTATAATAGCGGGAAAGGAGTGATCGCCATGAACAAAACCCGACTCAGCCGGGTTATCGCCAATATGGAGGCTCAGAGCCTGGAACAGATCGTCGTCACCTCCACCTCGTCGGTCTACTATCTCACTGGTATCCATGTGGAGCCCATGGAGCGGATGCTGGCCCTGTACATCCACACCTCCGGCCGCTGTGTGCTCTATGCAAATGAACTCTTCGCCATTCCTCCCCAGGAGGACTTGGAGCTCCTCCTCCATACCGACAGCGATGACCCGGCCGCGCTGCTGGCGGCCGGGGTGGCGCCGGGCAGGTTGGGGATCGACAAATCCTGGCCCAGCAAATTTCTCATCCGCGTGCTGGAGGCGCGGCCCGACGTGGCTCCGGTGCTGGGGTCCGCCCCGGTGGACGAGGCCCGGATGATCAAGGACGAGGCAGAGATCGCCGCCATGCGCCGCGCCTCCCGGATCAACGACCAGGTGGTGGGACAGGCCATCGCCGCCCTCCACGCCGGAGCCAGTGAGACGGAGATCGCCGATCTGGTGGAGCGGCTCTTCCGGGAGAAGGGGGCCAACCGTTCCAGCGAGGGACAACTGGTCTGCTTCGGCCCCAATGGCGCCGACCCCCACCATGGCCCGGACGGCACGCGCCTCCGGGAGGGAGACTCGGTGGTGCTGGATATTTTCATCCCCATTGGGCGCTATTGGTGCGATATGACCCGCACGGTGTTCTTCCGCTCTGCCAGTGAGGAGGGGCGCCGGGTCTATGAGACTGTGAAAGCCGCCAACCTGGCGGCGGAGGCTGTGATCCGGCCGGGCATGCCCATGCGGGAGATCGACCGGGCGGCCCGGCGTGTCATTGAGGAGGCGGGCTACGGTCCCCACTTCACCCACCGCCTGGGACACGGCTGCGGCCTGGACTGCCATGAGCCCCCCGATAACTCCTCCGCCTGCGGTGTGCTCACCCGGCCCGGGATGGTGTTCTCAGTCGAGCCGGGCATCTATCTGACGGGTAAGCTGGGGGTACGTATCGAGGATCTAGTGTTGGTCACCGAGGACGGCTGCGAGGTCCTCAACGCCTATCCAAAGGAACTGCAGGTGGTGGGCTGAGTTGATCCGGCGCACCATTCCCCACCTGGACCTGGCGCAGATCGCCGCTTCCGGTCAGTGCTTCACCTGGGGGAGGGGGGCGGCAGGCAGTTGGACCATTCCCGCGGGAGAGCGGCTGGTGACGGCCTGCCAGCGGGGGGAAGAGCTGACATTTTCCTGTGACATGGCGGAGTTCGACGCCTTCTGGGCCGGATATTTCGATCTGGACACCGACTATGGGGCGCTGAAAGCCTCCGTGGACCCGGCGGATAGGTATCTCACCGCTGCAGTGGCCCATGGAGGCGGCATCCGGATCCTCCGCCAGGACTTTTGGGAGGTGCTGGTGAGCTTCCTTATCTCACAGAACAACAACATCACCCGCATTACCCGCAGCATGGCCCTCCTTCGGGAGCGGTATGGAAAATCGACGGGCGGGTTCCGGGCTTTCCCGCGCCCGGACGGTCTGGCCGGCGTCTCTGAGGCTGATTTCCGGGACGTGGGCCTGGGATACCGGGCAAAATACCTGACATGGCTTTCCAGGGAGCTGGCGGGCGGGGGACTGGAGGCGCTGGAGCGCACACTGTCGGATGCAGGGGATGAGGAGGCTGAGCGGACCCTGATGGGGCTCTATGGTGTGGGGAAGAAGGTGGCAGACTGCGTCTGCCTCTTCGGCCTCCACCGCACGGATTTCTTCCCGGTGGACACCCACATCCGGCAGGTCCTGGACCGGCACTATCCCGGCGGATTTCCCAGGGAGCGGTACCGGGGCGGACTGGGCATCCTCCAGCAATACATGTTCTACTATGATCTGAAGCAATAAGCGGAGCGGGGGGGCAGAGGGCCGCCCGCTCCGCTTTCGGTTTTTTTGAACAGGGGCGTCCCGTCCGGACACCAGAACGGCAGCGCTGTTTTTTTCCGCGGTCCGTCGGGCTTCCGGCAGAAAAGCGGCGGCGCGGGGTCAGAGGACCACGTTGACTGGAGTGCCCTCCAGCCACTTCTGGATGTTGTCAAACACGATCCTGCACCTGGCCTCCATGGACTCCGCTGAGGCAAAGGCCACATGGGGGGTGACGATGGTGTTTTTGCTGTGGAGCAGCGGGTGGTCTGCGGACAGGGGCGGTTCGGCCTCAAAGACGTCGATCCCCGCTCCGGCGAGATAGCCGCTGTTCAGGGCGTCGGCCAGGGCCTGGGAGTCCACCACGGGTCCCCGCGCTACATTGATGAGGTAGGCGCCGCGCTTCATCCCGGCAATGGCCGCCCGGCCGATGAGCCCTCGGGAGTCGTCGTTCAGGGGGCAGTGGAGGGAGACGATATCGGACCGGGCAAGCAGCTCGTCCAGGGGCACAAACTCCACAAAGGAGGGCTCATCTCCGCGCACATGGCGCTTGTAGCCCAACACCTTGCAGCCAAACGCCCGGCAGAGATTGGCGGTGCGGGCGCCAATGGCGCCCACGCCGATGAGCCCTACGGTCTTGCCGCCCAGTTCGGTGCCTACAAGACCGCTCTTGTCCCGCCCGTTCCGGCATCGCTCGTCCACCTGGGGCACGTTGCGCAGCAGGGAGAGCATCAGACACACGGCCAGCTCCGCTACCGCCTGGGTGGAATAGCCCGCGGCGTTGGAGACCCGGATGCCCTTGGCGCGGGCGGCCTCCAAGTCTACATGGTCCACCCCGGTAAAGGCCACGTCAATGAATTTGAGGTTGGGACAGGCGGAGATGACCTCGCCGCACAGAGGCATGTTGGCGATCATAAGGACGTCGGCGTCTCTGGCACGGGCGATCTGCGTCTGCGGATCGTCCTCTCTGGCATAGGCATGAAAGGTGTGTCCGGCTTCCACCAGGGGGCGTGCGCAGGCGGCAAGGACCTCCTGGGGGACCCCCAGGGATTCCAGCAGAACAATATGCATCGATAGGTGCCTCCTTTTTATCGGTAGCACCATTATAGCACCGTGCAGGCGGAATGCAAGGGGTCACAAGGTCCGCCGCAGCACGTCCTCCAGCAGAAGGGGCCCGATGAGGGACACACCGAAGAGCACACAGGCCATGGACTGGAGGTAGCGGGCGTACCATCCGGCGAGCCAGGGGTCCTGTCCGGCCAACAGCAGCGCAACGGCGGCCAACAACAGGGCATATGTAAGAAAGAGTCCGCGGGTCATGAGAAAGAAAGAGAGCTCGTGGAGCCGGGCGGGCCGGCGGAAAAGAGAATGGATCATCCGATCCCCTCCCAAGTTTGGATTTATACCCATGATAACAGAGAAAAACCATTTGACACAAGTTTAAAAAAATTCCAAAAATATGCCGCATATTTCGACAATATATTGGAAAAGGAACGTGTTTATACAAAAAACAAGGGGGAATTTATATGAATAATATCGAAAAAAAGAGAATCGTGCGATATTTTATAATTTCCAAAATGTTACATTTAAGGTATAATGATACTACCAAGCAAAAGAGAAGGAGAGATACAAGGATGAGAGAACTGTTTGTTGAGACGAGGACAGCGGTGGGAGAGGACGGCAGGCTCCACAGTTTTGATTACTATGTGGTGATCGGAGAGATGGAGGTGGGCGGACGCTTTGCCTGCGAGAGCTACGGCGTGAAAGTGGCGGAGCAGGGCGGCGATATAGCGGTGATCCCCAACATCACGGTAAGCATCTCCCGCATTGACGCGCTGGTGGACCGGATGCTGCGCAACACCGTGAGCCCGGCCTCGGCCCGGGACGTGGTGGACGACTGGCTCTGATCCGGGAGTACATAGGCCGGTGTGCGAAGAGGACTTCCGGCACAAAAGGGGGAGGGGGCGGAGCGGACGGACGTTCCGCCCCCTTCCTCTGACTGTTGACTGTGAATAAAAGGGGGAAGGCTTTCAGAAAAAACAGGGGAAAAGCGCGAGGAAGGCGGGGAGGGCCTTCCGTGCGACGGGGGCGATGGAGTTCTCAGTCCATGGAAAGTTTCGTCCCACTGTAAGGCGCAGAGCTCGGGCTGGAGACAGAAGAAAAGCGCAATGGGGAACCGCCGATTCCGGTGGTTCCCCATTGCGCTTTGTAAGGAGGGCTTTCCTGCGCCCCTGCTTTGCGGCGCATCGTTTTCCCGAAGCGGGGTTTACAGGGGGCGCTCAAAACTTTTACGCAGAGATTCAGGGCGAACGGGGAAAACTTCTTGCACGGCCCGCGAAAAAAATACGGATAACTGCTTGTGCAAATGGGGAGAGAGGACTGGGTAAAGAGTGGTGTAGGAGAGGTTGGGACAATGGAAAAGTGCAGGTAAACGCTCGGACGGAGGGAATACAAAAAATTTGCAGAGCGGAAGCTGCCGGTGGATTTACGGCGGCCCGATAGCGGATTTTACACACCGGACCCTATAATACATCTGCGGCAGACCGGGACGGCGTCTGCCCATACGGCGGAGGGCCAGAAGCCGGAAGCCGATTCTGTGTTAGGAGAGATGAAAGGAGCAGAACAGATGAGAAATGCACGAAACCGTGCGCTTTCCCTCCTGTGTGCCGGTGCGATCCTGGTGTCGGCCATTCCGGTCCGAGCCTCGGCGGCGGTGTCCGACGCGGTGGAGGGTACCCTGATTCAGGGTGTGGAGGGGAGCATTCGCATCGACTTGGGCGATGCGTCGATCGACGGGACAAAAACCGTGCGCCTGAGTGGGTATATGGAGCCTATTCCCGACGCATATGTAGAAGATGGGCTGGTCCTCCGTCTGGACGGTCTGGAGGGCGCCGACGCGGAGGCGGGCACCTGGACGAACCTGGCCGGGAGCCGGGACCCTGTCTATGAGAACAACGATATCGTCTATATCAACCGCCCCGAGGTGGACAAGGTAACGGGCGAGGGCACCAACTACTTTGAGGGCAACGGCTTGGTGCTGGACAACAGCAAGGTCTACCTCCCCGCGTGCGTGGCGGAGGCGGTCAACGGCGACGCCTACACGGTGGAGTATTTTGTGGACAGCGAGGGCTACAGCGGCAACGAGCGCGCTTATTCCCCTCTGCTGACTGTGGACGAGACCGCAGACAGTTGGAGCATCTTTACCCGGACCCCGGGCTCCACCATGGAGCTCAAGCAGGGGGCAAATGCCCGGCTGAAGGTATCCTTTGAGAGCGCCCTGGGTGCCCCCAGCGCGGTGGTGTTTGACAAGGCCTCCGGGACCGCAACCTGGTATCTGGACGGCACAGCTAAAGGCCAGGTCAACGCCGCCAATCCTGCTGCGGCCGAGCAGGTCATCCTGGGGGGACGGCTGGCCGACAACAGCGGGAAGCCCGGCCCGGCCTACCAGACGGAAGCCAAGTATTACAGCGTCCGGGTCTATAACCGGGCCCTGAGCACCGAGGAGCTGCGGACCAACGCCCTGCGGGACCACAGCCGGTTCCTGGGCGAGAGTGGGCTGCCCGACCTCAAGGTAAAGGGCGGCGCTTTGGACGAGTCCGGCACCACACAAGTCAGCCTGGACTTTACCGACGGCGTGGCGCTGCTGCCTGTCCAGAGCGGGACTCTGGGGACCCTCTCTCTGAAGCTGAGCGTGGACAGCACCGACATCCCGGTGGAGCTGGAGACCGTAACGCCGGTGGAGGCCGTCAAGGATCTGGCGGCAGAGGCTATGGAGATCACGGTGGCCAGCAGCGCCACGGAGTGGGATGTCCGCGCCGCGGTGGAGGACGAGCTGAAGAGCGTCCTGGCGGGCTCCTACTTCCTGACCCAAGGGGGAGCCATCGTTGTTTCCGGCACGGAGAGCGGCGGCTTTACCGCCAAGCTGTTCCTGAAGGACGATAAGGCCACGGTAACGCTGCAAGTCACCGTTCACCGGAGCGCGTCCACCGACTTTGACGCCCTGAAGCCCTATTTCATCCGGGTGATGCAAGGCACCTTCCGGTTTGACAGCGCGGAGGCCGTCACCGCCGACGCCATTGTCCAACAGGTCTCCGCCTTGCTGGAAGACGAGGCGGTCACGCCCTCCGCCCGGTGGGAAGAGGAGGAGGGCTGTTGGATGCTCACCCTGGACCAGGGGGAGAAGAGCGCCTCCCTGCCCCTCTATATCAACAGCGAAGTGAGCTATGACTTTGACGACGCCGACCTGCTCAATTACTGCACGCTGCGTATGGCGGGGGACGACTACGCCCGCATCTCCGGCGGCGCGCTGGAGGTCAGTGGCACTGTGGGCAACACCTATGAAAATGTGGTCTTCCCGGTGTGGAACTTCGGTCGGGACTTCTGCATCGAGGCCGAGGTACAGCTCAAGAGCGCCGTCAACGATAGCCGATGGATGGCCGTCTCCTACGGTCTCAACCCATCCGGGGACGATTATCAGTACACCTTCTGGCAGATGGCGGTCCGGCAGAACGCCACCGCAAGCAACGGCGTGGAGTGCGCCAACATGGCGAATGGCTGGAATGTGACCCATACCGCCTCCTACGGCGAGGCGATCTCCCCGGACAAGACCTATAAGCTCACCATTCTCTATAAGGACGGCGTGGTCTACGAGTATATCAACGAGGAGTTTATGATCAAATCCGAGCGCATCCCTGCTGCCGGGGCCGACGGTAAGATCGCCTTCACCTACGACCGCCTGAACGCGGAGGTCAAGAGCCTGCGGGTGACCTCCGACCTCCCGGATCTGCCCACGGAAAAGCCCCTGGCGGAGAATGGTTATGATACCGACGTCTACGAGCCCGTGACCGACCTGGTGATGGCCCCCACCGTGGTGGCTGAAAACAGCGGCGAGAGCGCGGCGGCGGTGGCCGCCGGGGAGCGCCGTCCCGCTACCCTGGTGCGGGAGGTGGCCGAAGATCTCACCGTGGAAGACAACGGTGAGCATATCGCTCTGTCCGAGTATATGACCCGCCTGGAGAAAAAGGCCCTGGCCGGCTTCCGCATCGAGGACGGGGAGACGGCGGCAGCCTTCGCCCAGTATGCATCGGAGAACAGCCTGGTGGATGTGACTGTGTTCTCAACGGCCAGCGAAGTACTGAAAACCGCCTGCGCCGGTGTGCCCGGCATCCGCGGGGTGCTGGATTTTACCGGGGATATGCCGGAGAAGACCATCGACGTGGTGTTCGACACCAACCGCAGCGGCGCGCGCATCGCCCTCATTCCCGCCTTTGCCGCCACCCGGGAGACCGTTCGCTATATCCAGGCCCGCGCCGTGACGGTCTGGGTCCAGGCCTCCGAGGATGAGATGGACGCCGCCATCCTGGCCGGTGCGGACGGCATTGTGACCGACGACTGGACCGCCGTCTTGGGCGCCATCGAGGCCTACAGCAGCGGCGAGCAGGTCCTCACCCGGCCCACCGTCATCGTGGCCCACCGCGGCTTCCACGAGACCGCCCCTGAAAACTCCGAGCGGGCCGCCAGGCTGGCCGTGGAGGCGGGCGCGGACGCCATCGAGTGCGACGTCTACCTCTCCAGCGACGGCTATGTTATGATCAACCACGACGACACCACGGGCCGCCTGATGAATAAAGACCTGAATGTGTCCAGCTCCACCAAAGCGGAACTCCAGGCCCTGACCTTTACGGTCGGTACCGCCCAGGAGGGCGATAAGATGCCCACCCTGGAGGAGCTCTTCGCCGCGGCGGATGCGGCCGACCCGGACGACGATATCATCCATGTGATCGAGATCAAGAGTTCGGCCCCCGAACTCATCGATCCCCTGATCCAGGTAATCAAAGACTGCGGTATGGAGGACCGGGTGGTGTTCATCTCCTTCCACGATGAGCAGATCAAACGCATCCGGGAGAAAATGCCCGAGATCTCAGTGGGCGAGCTCAATAGCTGTACCAATTCCGGCAACGATCTGGCTACCAATATAAAGGGCCTGAGCGACCGCCTGGCCCCCCTCAACGCCTTCTATAACTGCAATTACGGCGCGCAGACGGAGGAGCTGGTCCAGGCCGCCCGCCACCGCGGCATCTATGTCCACCCCTGGACGGTGGATGACCAGAGCACTTTTGAGCAGGAGTTTGGGGACGGCTACCACGGCATCACCTCCGACCGGGTGGACTACGCCACGGACTATCTCTCCGGCCTGACCGTGGAGAGTGCTTCCGTAACTGTCAAGACCGGCGAGGCCAACGCCGCGGCCGTTGCCGCCAACGAGGTGCGCCGCAGCGGGAGCACGCCCGTCCAGCAGGTGGGGTTCCGCCAGCTCTCCGGCGTGAAGGTCCGGCAGGACGACCAGGGACGCTTCTGGGCCGAGCAGGCGGGCGTTGCCGTCATTGCCCTCAGCGCCACAGATACCCTGCCCGCTAGCGGGGAGACCTACACCGTTTACTCCGACCCCATCGCCGTCACCTTCACGAAGGATTCCGGAAGCAGCGACAAGGATGACGATGACGACGATACCAAACCTGTGCAGCCTGATCAGCCTGACACTACGCCCGACACCAAGCCCACCCAGCCGGATACCACGCCGGATACGGCGTCGCAGGAGACCGTGCGCTTTTCCGACGTGCCTGAGACCTACTGGGGGTACTCCGCCATCCAGAAGCTGGTGGCCCTGCAGGTGGTCAACGGCACCGGCAATGGAACCTTTGAGCCGGAAAAGAGCGTGACTAGGGCGGAATTTGTGACCATGCTCTCCCGCCTCAGCGGCGATGCCCCGGGGCAGGGAAGCGCTAGGTTCCGGGATGTGGCTCAGGATGCCTGGTATGCTTCGGCGGTGGCTTGGGCGGTAGAGAACGGTATCACCACAGGCACGTCCGAGACCACCTTTGCCCCCGACGCACCCATCTCCCGCCAGGATATGGCGGTGATGCTCTATCGTTTCCTCAACGCTCGGGGCATCAGCCTGAATAAGGGCGGCACGGCGGGCCAGTTCCTGGATGTGAACGAGATCTCCTCCTATGCGGCCGAGGCGGTGGAATACGTGCGCCGCAGCGGCGTCGTCAACGGCAGACCCGACGGCAGTTTTGCCCCCCTGGACAGCGCCTCCCGTGCGGAGACCTGTAGCATGCTTGCAGGCATCGCAGACGCGGTGCGGAGCTGAATAAAACGCAGATGGAACAAGAGAAGCGGCCGGGGACTGCCCCGGCGCTTCTCACTGCCTGTGATGGGATGTAAAATGGTTACAGCTTGTAGCAGACCTTGCCGGGATTGAGGATCAGGTTGGGGTCAAAGACCTTCTTGATGTCCTCCATCAGCTTCATATTGGTCTCGCCCACGCTGCGGGCCAGATATTCGATCTTGCCCATGCCGATGCCGTGCTCACCAGAGACCAGACCGCCCATCTCGGTGGCCTTGTCATAAATCTTGGTCATGAAGGTATCGACCTGCTTCTTGAACTCATCCAGCTCCATATCGTTGGCGCAGGTATAGATGTGCAGGTTGCCGTCGCCGGCGTGGCCAAAGCTCTTCACGGCGAAGCCGAATTCAGGCTCGATGCTCTTGACATAGCCCACAAAGTCGGCGATACGGCTGGTGGGCACCACCACGTCGCACTCGTCGAGCAGCTTGGTCTGCTCCTCGATCCCCTCCAGGAAGGAGGAGCGGGCGGCCCAGGCGTCCTTCATTTTAGCGGGGGTATCCGCCACCAGCACGTCCAGAGCGCCGGCGTCCAGAACCAGCTCGGCGGCCTTCTCCACGATGGCGTCGATCTCCTCCTGGGTCTCGCCGTCGAAGGTGACCAGCAGGTAGGCGCCAACATCGGTGCCGCCCACGTTGCGGGGGAACACGGCCTTACCCAGATACTCCTCGGAGGAGATCAGAATCTCGCGCTCAAAGAACTCCAGCGCCTGGGGATTCATATGAGCCTTCTTGAACTGGGGCACGGTGGCGATGGCGTCGGGCAGGCTCTCATAGGGGACGATCAGGCTGACGGTGACCTTGGGGGCGGGGATGAGCTTCAGCGTGAGCTCGGTGATGATGCCCAGCGTGCCCTCGGAACCGATCATCAGATTCAGCAGGGAATAACCGGAGGAGGTCTTGGAGACAGAGGAGCCGAATTTCACCACCTCGCCGGAGGGAAGCACCACAGTCATGGAGCGGACATAATCGCGGGTGGCGCCGTACTTGACGGCCCGCATGCCGCCGGCGTTGGTGGAGACGTTGCCGCCCAGCGTGGCAAACTTTTCACCGGGATCGGGGGGATACAGCAGCCCCTGCTTCAAGGCGTCCTCGGCCAGATCGTTGAGCAGTACGCCGGGCTGCACGGTGACAGTGAAGTTGTCGGTGTCATAGGAGAGGATCTTCTTCATCTTCATGGTGCAGATGACCACGCCGCCGGCGATGGGGGTGCAGGCGCCGGCCAGTCCGGTGCCCGCACCGCGGCAGGTGACCGGGATGTGGTTCTCGTTGCAGATCTTCATGATGGCGGAGATCTCCTCCGTGCTCATGGCGTCAATGGCCACGTCGGGCATCCGGGTGCCATAGATGGGCATCTCGTCGCGGGAGTAGTCCTCATTTACGTCGGCGCCGGTGTAGACGCGGCCGGGAGCGATTGCCTGTAACCTTTCAACGATTTCCGGTGTGACTTGATTGTACTGAGCCATAATGGGTACCTCCTATCAATATTGGACAGATTTTTCTGTTTCGTTTTTGTTACGGCTCTACGATCACGGAGATGCCGTTGGGGATGACCACCAGATGGGCGTCGCGGCCCTTGTCCGCGTAGGCGCGGTCCAAGGCGGTGTTGAGATCGGGAGCATACTCCAGCTTCATTTCCTCCACGGTCTTCTGCATGGAGGGATCGGAGACAAAGATGATGCGGTGCTTGAGCATCATCCGGCAGAGGATCTGATACTCCCACTGATCGGGGTCGGTTTTGTCCATGGGAGTGGCCAGGATGCGTTTCATCAGGTTTTCCAGGGTGTCGCAGTCGTGGAGAGCGTGGTAGAAACTCTCGCCTCCGGTGCCGTCGTTGCAGCGGGAGGAGATGATGAGCACGGCGCCGGGCGCCGCCGCGGCCTCCGCGGCGCTCAGGCCCTTGACGGACTGGTACATATTCTGGTCCAGCGGCGCACCGCCGTTGGAGGTGATGACGATATCGCCCTTCCGCTGGGGCTTTACGCGGCAATAACCCTTGAGGAAGGCACAGCCGGTCTCATGGGCCTGGAAGGGATCCCCGGCAAAGGCGGCGGCCACCTTTTTCTCCTCGTCGATGACCACATTGACGATGTATTGCAGCTTGGCCAGTTTGGCGGCGGCTACCATGTCATTATGGAGAGGATTGCCCTCCAGAATGCCGGTACGGGCGTAGGGGGAGTCGATGAACTTGGAGCAGTGATTACCCAGCACAGTGACCTGATCGCAGACGCCGGGGAGGATGCTCTTCCGCCCGCCGGAGAAGCCAGCGAAGAAATGGGGCTCGATAAAGCCCTCGGAGACCAGCAGATCGGTCTCGGCGGCCACTTTATCGATGACCAGCCGGGCGCCGGAGGGGAGCACGCCGATGTCTACGTTCGCCTCGGGATTTCGGCTGTCATGACAGACGAACTTCTCTTCGTTGGCGATCTTTTCCCCCACCTTATTCACCAGCTCTTCATGGGTGGTGGGGCGGTGGAAGCCGGTGGCGATGAGCAGGGTGACGTCGATGTCGGGGTTGCCTTCCCGCAGCTCGGCCAGCATAAAGGGGAGAATGTGCTTGCTGGGCACCGGACGGGTGTGATCGCTGACGATAATGGTCGCGGTTTTCTTGCCTTTTGCCAACTCAGCCAGGCGGGGAGAACCCATGGGCGCAGCCATGGCCTTACACACGATGTCGTCCTCGCTGCCTTCTGCCTTCAGAGTCCCAATGGCGGATTCCAGGACTTCGGCCCCGGTCAGGTCCCGGTCCAGTTCCAGGCCGGTGGTGCCGTAGGGAATACGCATAATCATCCCTCCAAATGAAGCTTTTCACTTGCTGTAACCATATTTCCAAATTGGTCCTACCTATTTTCTGACTATTAGTTTATCACATCCGGGAGAAGATGCAAGCATTTTTGTGTGATTTTTCTTCATTTCTCCATTCCGCACAATTTGTAGGACCAATTTTTAGCGAATTGTAGGAAAATGGATTTTGCCGCCAAAATACACTGGACAATATCTACAGGAAGGTCTAAAATAAAGGCAAGAATTGGTGGAACCAATATGAGGCATCACAAGGTGACCAGCAAAGAAACGAAATTGCTGATAAATTGGTAGCACCAATATAACCGAGAGGAGTGACATCTTGTGGGAGAAATCATAGGAAAGGGTGCCTTGGCGCTTTTGCCCATCATTTGGCTCATTGTGGCGCTGACCGGACTCAAGATGGCCGGGCACAAGGCCTGCGTGGGAGCGCTGATCATCACCATCGTGGAGTCCCTGTTCATCTGGAAAATGCCTGTGGTGGACTGCGGGACCTCTGCACTGGAGGGATTTGCCTCTGCGCTGTGGCCCATCATCCTGGTCATCATCGCGGCCATCTTTACGTATAACCTGTCCCTGAAGACAGGGGCCATGGATGTCATCAAGCAGATGCTTACCGGTGTTTCCGCCGACAAGCGGGTTCTGGTGCTCCTCATCGGGTGGTGCTTTGGGGGCTTTATGGAGGGCATGGCCGGCTTCGGCACCGCAATTGCCATACCGGCCAGCATGCTGGCCGGTATGGGGATGAACCCCATTACCGCCTGCCTTGTGTGTATGCTGGCCAACGCCTTCCCCACGGCCTTCGGCTCTGTGGGTATTCCCACCGTAACGCTGGCCAATGTGACCGGGCTGGACCCGCTGCCCCTGGCCTTCACCACCGTGGTGCAGATGACCCCCTTTATGATCCTAGTGCCTTTCCTCATGGTCATTGTGGGGGGCGGCGGCGTCAAGGCGCTCAAGGGTATGGTCGGCATCACGCTGGTCTCCGGCGTCACTTTTGTCATTCCGCAGTTGATCGTGGCCAAGTTTACAGGACCTGAGCTGGCCGTTATCGTGGGCTGCGTGGTCAGTTTGGGCTGTACCATCCTGATGGCCCGGGCCCGGAAGGGCAGGGAGATCCCGGCCGAGTACGATATGCGCTCCGGCCAGCCCACCGCGGGCAAGCCCCTCGACGGCAAAACAGCCATCATATCCTGGTTGCCCTTTATCCTCATCTTTGTCCTGCTGCTGGTCACCTCCAAGTTGGTGCCCCCCGTGAACAGCGTCCTGGCCCACTTCTCCACCTCGGTGAAGATCAGCACCTCGGTCAATGCGGGCAATGCGTCCTTCAGTTGGATCAATACCCCGGGCATTTGGATCTTTGTGGCGGCCATCATCGGGGGCATTGTCCAGAAGGCCAGCGCCAAGGTCATGGCGGAGACCCTGGCGGCCACCGTTAAACAGATGTCCAAAACCATCATCACCATCATGTCCGTGCTGGCTGTGGCCAAGATCATGACTTACTGCGGCATGATCAACGATATGGCTACCTTCTTCGTATCCATTACGGGCAAGTTTTATCCCTTCGTGGCGCCGATCATCGCGGCCCTGGGCGCGTTCATCACAGGCAGCGGCACCAGTACGGAGGTGCTGCTGGGGGCCCTCCAGACCTCTGCGGCCCAGCAGATCGGCGCTTCCGAGTTCTGGCTTGCAGCGGCCAACTCCACCGGTGCGGGCATTGGCAAGATTCTCTCTCCCCAGTGTATCGCCACCGCGGCGGCGGCCGTCGGCCTGGTGGGACAGGACAGCAAGCTTCTGGGCGGCGTCATCAAATGGGCGCTGCTGGAGTTGGTCATCGCCTGCCTGATCGTGGGCCTGCTGGGCGGCGTGGTCATGCCGCTTATCGGTGTGTGATACGCTCCGCCGTGAGAGGGTAACAAAGGGACCGCTTGTGGTCTGCGGCCCGCCTTGCATGGGATTGAATGCCCTGAAAAGCCTGCGCCGGCAGGCGTTCGGCGAGCGGAGTGAGGACTTTCACGGGGCAGAGTCCCGGGAAGGTAACGGCATTGGAAAGGCTGTCGGGAAGGTCCATTTGGACCTTCC
>NZ_JBCOAQ010000042.1:0-20077 GCF_040226735.1 Intestinimonas sp. RTP31139st1_F5_RTP31139_211217
GGGGCCTGCTGACCGGCAGCCAGTCCGCCTGTAAGTCCGCCTGCGACGCCTTCGCCGCCGCGGTGGAGTTCGTGGCCAACAATCCCATCGACTGAGCATACGGCTGGATTGCCCCGCGCACAGCCGTACGGGGAGGCCGAGGCTGAAAAGAATGTGACGGGGGGATGGATATGGCGGACCAGGAACGTGAGAATACCGTCCTTCTGGTGGACGACGACCGCCCGATCCGGGAAGGGCTGCGACGTTTTTTCGACGGAACGTCCTACCGCGTGGCGGGGGAGGCCGCCGACGGGATGGCAGCGGTGGCGCTGTGCCGGAAGCTGCGGCCCGACCTGGTGCTTTTGGATGTGAAAATGCCCCTGCTGAACGGGATCGACGCCGCGCGGCTGATTCGGGAGGAGCGCAGCGCTCGGTGCATCGTGATGCTTACCTCCTTTGATGACCAGTCCTGCGTGGAGCAGGCCCTCGCGGCGGGGGCCGCGGGCTATCTCACAAAACCTTTGCGGGCGGAGGACATCCTGCCCACCCTGGAGCTCTGTCTGAGCCATACCAAGGAGTATTATCTGCTGGAGAAGAACTGCGGAAGCCTGAAGCGTCGGCTGGCCAGCCGGGAGATCGTGGATCTGGCCAAGCTGACCGTCATGGAGGAGCGCGGTCTTACCGAGGAGGAGGCCTATGTGCTGATCCGGGAGCTGAGCCGGCGAAAAAACCTCTCCATGGAGCAGGTTGCGCGTTCGATCCTGGAGAAAGGGGAGGCGCCCCTGTGAATCAGATTACCCGTATTTTGTGCCAGAAGTATACCGATCTCACCGACGATGAGATCTCTTACCTGGAGGAGTATAATAAGACACTCCAGGCCCTGGCCAACGCCGCCCAGGCCGATGTGTTCATTGATTGCCGCTCCTGCACGGGGAAGTCGGCCATCGTGGTGGGGGAGGCCAAGCCCCAGACGGTGGCCTCGTCCTACTCCAAGCCGCTGCTGGGAATGCCCATGAATTGGCTGGACGAGCCGGCCATGGAGCGTTCCTTTCGGTTGGGGGTGCCCACGATCGGAAGAAAGGCCGTGTCGGTCCCCGAAAATGGAAGAGTGGTCCAGACCGTGGAGCCCATTTTTTTCGAGGGGCGGCTCATTGCCGTATTGATCTATGAAAAGAAAGCGTCGCTGGCGCCGGAGGTGATCTCCTCTGTGCCGGATGGGGAGCGGTCCTTCCAGGCGGGGGACAGTCAATGGCTGGCCCAGGTCATTGATGAGGCTGTGCTGCTGGTGGACACCGGAAATATGGTTTGCGCGTGCAACAGTGCGGCCCGGGAACTTTATCGGCGGCTGGGCTATGTCAGCGATATTTTGGGAATGTCTGCGGCCAACATCCTGTTGGATGTAGAAGGCGCAGAGGCGGATGGAGGCTGGCGGGAGATCGCCACCGGCGACTGTGTCCTGCGCTACCGCCAGGTGGAGCTGGAGCGGGACAACATCCGCTATGCGCTGGTCATTCAAGATATCACCGAACTCCGGCGGCAGGAGAAGGAGGCCAGACTCCAGGCCATGGCCGTCCGGGAGCTCCGCCATCGGATGAAAAACAGCATCCAGCTCCTGGCCTCCCTCCTCCGCTACCAAGAGGAGAACGCGGCGCTTCCAGAGGTGCAGTCCGTTTTGCGGGATACCGCCGGACGCATTTTATCTCTCAATATTACGCTGGAGGAGGCCCTGGCACAAAATGCGCAGGATGAACTCTCCCTGCGGGGGGTGCTGGAGCGGGTGCGCACCAATATTCTGCAAAACTCATTGGGGCCAGCCCGGCCTGTGACCATCCGGGTCTGTGGAGACGATCTGCGTGTCTCCGCCGAGGCGGCCTCGGCGATCTCCCTGGTAGTCAACGAGCTGGTGCAGAACGCGGTCAAACACGCGTTCCCGGCCGGGCGCGCGGGTGTTATCCTCATTGAACTCATCAAAACGCCGCTGTTCTCCCGCATCTCGGTCCGGGATAACGGCGTGGGCATGGACCCGGACCGGGCGGAAGGGGATACCCTTGGCCTGGGGCTGGTCCGCACCATGGTCCGGGAGAAGCTGAACGGTGAGCTGACCATTCAATCCGACAAAGGAGGGACCACGGTAGTTTTTGATTTTATCGCCTGAACGCAAAAAATAGAGAGCCCCATGCCGACCTAAAGAAAGGCGGCGAAGGACGGGCCGAAGCGATGCAGCTCGGAGACAGCGGAAACCGCTGCCTCTGAGCTTTTTTGCTTTTTTGTCCCGAAGATCACAGCATAAAAAGGAAGGGAGTACCGAGCATGAAGCTGAAAACGAGCCTCAACGGAAAGACCTATGAGTTCAAAAGCATTGCGGACGTCCTCGCCAAGGCCAACGAGCCCAAGTCCGCGGACCGCTTCCAGGGGATCGCGGCGGAGACGGCCTCCGAGCGCGTGGCGGCCAAGATCGTCCTCTCGGAGATGACGGTGGAGGAGCTCACAGAACATCCCACGCTGCCCTATGAGACGGATGAGGTCACCCGAGTGAACCTTGACGGGCTGAACCGCCCCATGTATGAGCGGTTCAAGAGCAAGACCATCGGCGAGCTGCGGGAGTGGGTCCTGGACCACCGCACTACCAGCGAGGAGCTGGGCCGGGCCGGACGGGCCTTCACCGGAGAGGTGGTGGCCGCCGTGGCAAAGCTGATGTCCACCCTGGACCTGGTGTATGGGGCCAGCAAGATCCACCGGCCCACCAAGTGCGTGACCGAAATCGGACTTCCCGGAACGCTGTCCTATCGATTGCAGGCAAATAGCCCTACAGACGATGTGCAGGGAATTTTGATCGGTGTGATGGAAGGGCTCACCTACGGCAGCGGAGATGCCTGCCTGGGCATCAATCCTGTGACCGACGACCCGGAGACCACCAGGCGGATCGCGGACGGCCTGTGGAAGCTGGTGGTCAAGAACAGCATTCCAACTCAGATTACCGTACTCTCCCATATCACCACACAGATGGAGTCGGTACGGCAGGGCGCGCCGCTGTCTATGTTCTTCCAGTCCATCGCCGGGACCCAGGAGGCCAATGACAATTTCGGCGTGAACCGTGCGCTTTTGGAGGAGGCATACGCGCTGGCGAGGGAGAAATGCACCGGCCTGGGCCCCAATCTCCTCTACTTTGAGACCGGGCAGGGCTCCGAGGCGTCCATCGGCGCCGACGGCGGCGTGGATGAGATGACGCTGGAGGCAAGGACCTACGGTTTTGGCCGTTACTTCAACCCGTTCATGGTCAATAATGTCTCCGGCTTTATCGGGCCCGAGACCTTGTACGACGGCAAGGAGATGATCCGGGCCAATCTGGAGGACCACTTTATGGGCAAGCTCATCGGTCTGCCCATGGGTATGGCGCCCTGCTACACCAACCACACCTCCATCACCCAGGACGACCAGGAGATGGCCACCGCGCTGCTGGCCATGGCGGGAGCCAATTACTATATGGGCGTTCCCGTGGGAGACGACGTGATGCTCTCTTACCAGGACACCAGCTTCCATGACGACGCCACCCTGCGGGAGCTGACCCACCGGCTGCCCGCACCGGAATTCCACAGGTGGATGATGAAGATGGACCTGATGGACGAAAATGGTATCCTCACCGCCCGGGCGGGCGACGGCTCTATTTTCCTGAAATAAGGGAGGGGAGAGATCATGATGAATACAGAGCAACTGACAGAACTGATCCGAAAGGCCGTACAGGAGGTGACGGGCGGGATACCGTCGGTATCTCCTGCCGTTGATCCCGGCGAGGTGCCCGACCTCTCCAAAGTGGACTTGCGGGCCGAGCTGGCTGTACCTGACCCGGCCAACGCCGAGGAGTATCTCAACATGAAGGCCCGTACCCCGGCCCGGCTGGGTGTATGGCGGGCGGGACCGCGCTACAGGACCAAGACGTACCTGCGCTTCCGCGCAGACCATGCGGTGGCGATGGACGCGGTGTTTACCGACGTCCCCGAGGACTTCCTGGCAGCCAACGGGCTCTTTCAGGTCACTACGCGGTGCACCTCCAAGGATGAATTTCTCACGCGGCCCGACTTGGGACGGCTCCTCGACCCGGATACCGTCGCCGCGCTGAAGAGCAAATGCAAGGCGAATCCCCAGGTGCAGGTGTACGTATCCGACGGACTTTCCAGTACAGCTGTGGAGGCCAATATCCCCGATCTGCTGCCGGCGCTGCTGCAGGGCCTCAAATCCCAGCACATCGAGGCGGGGACTCCCTTCTATGTAAAGTATGGGCGGGTCGGGGCCATGGATGAGGTGGCCAAGGCCTTGGGCAGTGAGGTCACCATTGTCCTATTGGGAGAGCGTCCGGGGCTGGCCACTGGAGAATCCCTCAGCGCCTATATGACCTACAGGGGCTATCCGGGGATGCCGGAGGCGGGCCGCACGGTGGTCTCCAATATCTACCAGGGTGGCACCAACCCGGCTGAGGCGGGCGCCCATATTGCCTCCATCGCAAAAAAAATGCTGGAACAAAAGGCCAGCGGCGTAGATCTGAAGATGTAAATACGGTGGAAAGAGCGGGCGGCACTTGCCGCCCGCTCTTCTGCCACATATGCCGCCGGGAGGCAGGCGGGTTTTGATTGCCCGCTTCTTGCGCGCAGTGGACCCGGTGTGGTACACTGAAAGCAAAAACGGGAGAACATATCGATGCAGATCATCATCTCACCGGCGAAAAAAATGAAGGAAGATATCGATTCCTTTGCCTGCAGAGACCTGCCCGCGCTGTTGCCCAGGACGAGGGTCCTGCTGCGCCATCTGAGGGGGCTGGACGTTCCGTCCCTCCGGAAGCTGCTCTCCTGCAATGACCAGATCGCGGAACTCAATTATGCCCGCTTTCAGACCATGGATCTGGAGCGGGACCTCACTCCGGCGCTGCTGGCCTACGAAGGCATCCAATACCGCTACATGGCGCCAGCAGTCTTTACCAGCGACGCGCTGGAGTATGTGCAGGAGCATTTGCGCATCCTCTCCGGCTTTTACGGGGTCCTGCGGCCCTTTGATGGAGTGCGGCCCTACCGCCTGGAGATGCAGGCCAAGCTGAAGACGGATTTCTGCGCAAGCCTGTATGATTTCTGGGGGGAGGACTTGGCGAGGCTGTTGGACGGGGAGGGGGTGTTGCTGAATCTCGCTTCTGCGGAGTACAGCCGCAGCGTGCTGCCCCACCTGCCGCCCGGCATTCGGGTGATAACGCCCATATTCGGTGAGCGGAACGGTGCGGAAAGGGTCGTGGAGAAGGGCGTGTATGTAAAAATGGCCCGGGGAGAGATGGTCCGCTTCCTGGCGGAACAGGGGACCGACAAGCCGGACGCGCTGACTGAATTTGATCGGCTGGGCTTCCGCTGCTGTTCGGAGTTGTCGACTCCGGAGCGGCCGGTTTTCCTGCGGACATAATTTGTAAAGTTCGTGTAAAAGCCATTGACGGGCATGTAAAGGTTGAGTATACTTTATTCTGTCGAAAACCGCGTTTTGGAAAGAAAGGGCTTTTGGTACAATGCTGGGCGACGCCGAACAAAGGGATGTCGGGCTCACTCAAAAACAGAATCGCTTCCTCGGCCTTGTTGAAAAGACATAACCTGCGTTCCCGATCCGGGGCCGCGGGCTATGTCTTCTTCCATCTGTGGACAGAAAAGGAGTAGAGAGCATGGATATTACGAATATTCTGGGTCTGCTGGGGGGGCTTGCCCTGTTCCTCCACGGGATGCAGATGATGAGCTCCGGCCTGGAGGCTGCGGCGGGCAATCGAATGAAGGGGATACTGGAAAAGCTCACGGCCAACCGACTGCTGGGCATACTGGTGGGCGCGGTCATCACTGCAGTCATCCAGTCCTCCTCTGCCACGACCGTGATGGTGGTGGGCTTTGTCAACTCGGGCATGATGACCCTGCGGCAGGCGGTATGGATCATTATGGGGGCCAATATCGGCACCACCATCACCGGACAACTGATCGCCCTGGATGTGGGAGTGCTGGCGCCGCTCTTCGCCTTTATCGGCGTGGCGATGATGGTGTTTTTGAAAAAGCCTCAGAGCCACCACTTCGGCAGCATCATCGGCGGCCTGGGCGTATTGTTCATCGGGATGGATATGATGAGCGCCTCCATGGCGCCGCTGCGGGAGATGCCCGGGTTCGTAAGCCTGATGACCACCTTCTCCAATCCTGTGATCGGGATCTTGGCCGGCGCGCTGTTTACTGCGGTCATTCAGTCCTCCTCGGCCTCGGTGGGTATCTTGCAGGCGCTGGCCAACAGTGGAGTCATCGGGCTCCCCAGCGCGGTATATGTGCTTTTCGGGCAGAACATCGGCACATGCATCACCGCTGTGCTGGCCTCCATCGGCACCAGCCGCAATGCCAAGCGGGCCACCATCATCCATCTGATGTTCAACGTTATCGGGACCATTCTGTTCACAGTTCTGTGTATCCTCACCCCCCTGGTGGGCGTGGTCCAGGGGATCACGCCCACGAACCCGGCCGCGCAGATCGCCAATATGCATACAATTTTTAATATTGTCACCACACTGATCCTGCTGCCGCTGGGCAACGGGCTGGTGAGCGCGGCCATGCATATTCTGCCTGAGCGAAAGCAGGATATGGAGGAGGGGATGCACCTTATGTATCTCACACCCATCAAGGCCAATCAGGACCGGGCCATCGGTGTGTCCGCTATCTATATTACACAGCTCAAGCAGGAGCTGGAGCGGATGCTGGCGATGGCAAAGGAGAATGTGGCCACTGCCTTTCAGGCCGTACTGGACCGGGAGCCGGCTCTCATCCAGCGGGAGGAGACGGTGGAGGAGTATATCGATTTTCTGAATAAGGAGATCTCGCAGTTTATCTCCCATGTGATCGTCCATGAGACCAACGAGGCGGATTCCGCGGCGGTAAGCGCCTATTTCAAAATTACTGGAAATATCGAACGGATCGGCGACCACGCCATGAACATCTGCGGCTATAGTGCGCTGTTGAAGGAAAAGAACGTCCATTTCTCCCAAGAGGCCCGGGAGGAGATCGCAGAGATGCGGAGCGTCTGCATGGAGGCGATAGACTCGCTGGGGACAGACGTATCGGACGCGGTGAGCTGGCTCACCGGGGTGGCGGCGCTGGAGCAGAAGATGGACGATATGACGAGCCAATACCGCCAGAGCCAGCTGAACCGTATGAAAAGCGGGACATGCTCGGATGAAGGGTGCATCCTCTTCTCGGAGATGCTTACGGATTTTGAGCGGATCGGCGACCATGTGCTCAATATTGCCCAGGAGCGTTCCGGCGCCAGCCTGAGCTAGAGCGGGCGAGACGAAGCGGAGGCCCCGGCAAACTTGCCGGGGCCTCCGCTGATGTTGGAGAGACATTGACGTGGCAGCTGGGACCCACCGATCGTTACCGGCGTCCACCAGGGGGAAAGGGGCCGGGACGGGTCAGCTCTTTTTGGCGTCAAGGCGCAGCACGCCGTCCACACCCACGTTATTGTCTGCGTGTTCCTTGATGATCACGATCACTTTTCCCTTGCCCCGGTCGCCCGTCACGGCAACGGTGGCGTCATGTACATTTTTGACCAGTTCACGCTTTTGCTCGTCGGGCTTGTTGGGCGCGGTATAGATAAAATAGGTGATCTGATCGGTGACGCTGGGGCCGTGGCACTCCGGCGGCAGGGAGGGGAGGAGCATCATGGAGCTCACGTTGATGTCCAGGTGAAAAGCGTCGCACACACCCTTCGCAACGCAGGCGCAGAGCTGCTGCTGCTGTTCCTTGGTGAGGGGGAGTGCGGTGACGCCGATGATGGTTGCCATAAAAATCGTTCCTTTCCGGTTGTTAAAATTACATATCGCTTTTCAGCACGCCGTCCACGCCCACATTGTTATTCGTGTGCTCTTTGATGATGACGACGACTTTGTTTTTCCCGAGCGGGCCCGTGACCGCGACGGTTGCATCGTAGAGATTTTTGACCAGCCGGCGCTTTTGCTCGTCGGTCTTATTGGGCGCGGTATAGACGAAATAGGTGATCTGTCCGGTGACGCTGGGACCGTGACATTCCGGGGGGATGGTGGGCATCAGCATCAATTCGGTGATGCTGATGTCGATCTCAAAGGCCTCGCTGGCGCCCTTTTCGACGCCGGCGCAAAGCGCACGCTTCTGCGTTTCCGTCAACTCCAGTGCGGTGTATGCGACCATGGTAGCCATAACTATCTGCTCCTTTTTTCTGTGGGATGGTTGTGAGGAAAAGGGGGACAGCATGGACCGTCTTGTCCATGCTGTCCTGCTGTTTGATTTTACGAAAGCCAGATGTTGATTCCGGTTCCTTCCAGGCCGCACACGCGCATGACGGCGCCGGTCTCCAGTACATAGCCATGTACGTTGTTCTGCATGCCCCAAGAGGTGTTGAGTGTGGCATAGAAGAGGCCGATATCTGTATCCATGGCCTCCTTAAGCAGCTCTTGGTACATTTCAATACGCTCCTCTTGGTTGGTGGAGGCAGCGGCCTTGCGGACTAACTCGTCCGTTTCAGGATCCTCATAACACCATGCGTTGTAATTGGTGTGCAGTTTGGAAGAGTCCAGGAAATTGCCCACAAAGCTGGCGGGGTCGGTGGAGCCGCCCTGACCGCCGTCTCTCATGAAAAGCTGAACGGTATTGTTGAGAAGCCGGTCGGTCATTTCAGTGGGGGTGATGCTCTGAATTTCCACATTTACCCCGATCTGACTCAGCATAGCTTGGATGATGGTGGCGGCCCGGACATAGGCATCCGACTGGCCGACAGAGAGTACGATGTCGAAGCCATTGGGGTAACCGGCTTCTTCCAGCAGCTTCTTGGCACCCTCAGGGTCATAGGCGGGGGCGAGGGACTCCAGCGACTCGTCATACAACCAGCAAGTGACAGGGATGGGGAGAGAGCAGGCGATACCGTCGCCATTGGCATAGACGGCGCTGACGATTTGATTCCTGTCCACCGCCATGGAAATAGCGTCACGCACCCGCTTATCAGACAGAATGGGATCAGACATGTTGTAGCCGCAGAAGGCAATACGGTTTTGAGGGCCCTGGGCAAGCACCAGATTAGAGTTGTCCTTAACCTGCTTGATGTAGTCGCCGGCAATGTTGACAGAGACATCAATCTCACCGGTAGAAAGGGCGTTCATATTCTGGGCCTCATCGACAATGATGTAGTAAGTAAGGCCATCCAGATAGGGCTCCACGCCCCAGTAGTTGGGGTTCTTCTCCAACTTGGTGTACTGATCGGGAACATGCTCCACGACCTTGAAGGGGCCGGTACCAATCGGGTGAGAGCCAAACTCCTCCTCGCCCCAGCCATCTACCTCTTCCTGAGGAATCATAACACCGGAAGGACTGGTCAGATCGTACAGGAAAAGCGCGTTTGCATACTCTAAGTGGCAGGCAACCGTGTGCTCATCGATAGCCTCTGCATACTCAAAATAAGGAATATAGTTCCACCATGCCTTCTCGTGGGCACGGTTGAGGGAGTATGCAACGTCTTCTGCGGTTAGCAGCCGCCCATCCTGATATTCGCCAACCTGGAAATGCACATCGTCCCGAATGGTAAATGTATAGGTCATGCCGTCATCGCTGATGGTCCAATCCGTAGCGATACAGGGCAGATACTCGCTCCCATCTGGGCTCAACTGTACGAGCGTCTCGCCGTATTGATTTACAACTTGATCACAGGCGGTGCCATCGGCAAAAATAGGATCCAGTGCCTTGGCGTTGATAGAGCGGTTTATGGCAATACGCAGAGTGCCGCCGTAAACGGGTTCGCCGGCAGGAACGGGGGCGCTGGTGTCCACAGAAGTGGGAGTTGTGGTAGCAGGAGTGGGGGTGCTGGTGCTGGAGGAAGAGGAACTGCAGCCGGACAGTGCACTCAGCACGAGTGTTCCACTCAGGAATAGGGCAAACAACTTCTTCATAAGGGAATTCTCCTTCCTGATTTCTCTCTAAATGTTGATCTGCTGCCATCTTAGAAAATATGCTGCGATTCACTGCTCCGTCAGCGGTGCAGTCCGAGTTCCACCTCCTAACATGGTTCATAATGGTGAACAACTCACCGGCTGAGTTGGTTCATCGACTTTTAAAAGATGGTCTCATTGTAGCAGTGCTTTCTCAAGGATACAATGGGAATGGTGTATTTTTGACACAATAAATAAACAAATGTGTGCATTTTATGTGAGAATTACCCCTGAAATATTCTAAAAAAGGGCGCATCCTCTCATAAACTGTTTCATATAGAGACTATTTGCCGTCACATGTATTGATAATTGGAAAATGGAAAAACACCCCAAAACTTTTGTGACCTTCCCTATATTAAACTATTTGATAAAATGAGTTGTCCGTTTTTATTTTCATCTATGGCTTGGCAAATGGGACCATACGAGTAGACGCTTTTACAGCTGTGGCAGCATAGGGGCTGCGTTTCACACTGTCAAAATGAAAAAGGTGGAGGTGGATCGCCTGACTCGGCGGTCCACCTCCACCTTAATAAAAAATATTCCTCGGCGTCCTATTTTGCAGCAAGGGTATCCGTCTTCAGGCCGGGCGCTCATCCCGATAGATGCACCAACTGTCCCTGCCCCGACGCTTGGACTGATAGAGGGCGTGGTCGGCGCGCTGGTAGAGAACCTCAAAGGTCTGTCCATGCGCGGGACAAAGCGAAGCTCCCACGCTGCAGGTAATATGGATCTGGGGGAATTCGGGGATCTGGAGACGGTGGAACTGGAGCCGTAGCCGCTCCAGGTTCCGCTCCACCGCACCCGGGTCCCGGATATCCCGCATAAGGACCATGAATTCGTCGCCCCCCATGCGGCCGATAATATCCCCCTGCCGGAAGTGGCTCTGCAAGATCGCGGCGGCCTGGCGGAGGACTTCATCCCCGACCTGGTGTCCCCAGGTGTCGTTGACATGCTTGAAGTGATCCAGATCCAGCATCAGAAGAGCGCCGTTGCATCCCCCGTCCGCCAGCCAGTCGGTGATGGATTCCCGGGTACCGGCCTGATTCATCAGGCCGGTGAGAGGGTCGCTCTGGGCGCGCCGGAGGAGGGCACGCCGCTCCAGGAAGCTGCTCCTGAGCAGATACCACAGCAGAATTGCCATTCCCACCAGGAAGGCGGCGGTGAGGATCACCTCGTATTGATGGATGAAGCGGTAATCCTCCAGCGCCTGGTCGGCGGAGACGACGTAGCACGTCATCCAGCCGTTCCCCATCCCGGACGGCTCGTAGACCAGATAGCGGAGATCACTGCCGCGGGAGAGAAGAGAATAGCCGCTTGTTCCGGACTGGAAATCGGCCCTGATCTGCTCCATGGAGTTGCCTGAGTGCACCTCCATGCGGCTATAGTACTGAAAAAAGTCGTAATTTTCCTCCATGGAGATCCTAGAGTCAATGGAGACGACACTGCCCTCTGTGGTGACGATAAAGGAATATCCGGAGCCGGAGTAGAGATCGGAGAAGAGAAATTGGCTGAGGCTGCCCAGATCATAGGCACCGCCCAGCACACCCAGAACGCGGTGGGCGTGATCCCGGACCGGCACGGCCAGCACGACCTTATTGCTGCCGTCCACAGAGCTCTCCAAGGGATCGCTGACTGCGCGATGCCCTGCCAGCGCCTGCTGGAAATAGGCCCTCTGGCCCACATGGGTGACAGCGTCATCGCTGGAATAGCCGGTGCCATCCGGCGTGATCAGCATCGTACGGGAGAATTCTCCGCCCCGTATGGCGGAGTGGAGCAGGTCGAGATTGTCTGAGGTGAGCAGCGACTCCTGCCGCCCCATATGGTCGGCCAGAGATTCGAGCGTGGAAAACTGGATGTCCAGCATGGAACGGAAATGATAGCACTGCCTCTGCACATTGGAGCGCAGGGACTGGAGCGTGTTTTTCTCAATCGCATTGCCGACCTGCCAGAAAAAAAGACCTAGGCAAACGGCCAGATAACAGAGGAAGAGGATCAGAACAGGCAGGTAGCGGATCAGTCCGCGCCGGCGAGCGTCTTTCAAAACAAGCCCTCCCCACATGATGATATGTGCCGCACTTTTCTGATAAGAATTGTCAATATTATACCATATATATCCGCACATGGGAATCGAGATTATCGCAAAGATCATAGAATAATCTACAGAATCCCCGTTTCCGTCGGAGAGGGGGAAGAAAAAAGGAAACGTTGAAATCCAAAGATTTCAACGTTTCCTTTTTTGGTGGAGATAAGCGGGATCGAACCGCTGACCTCTTGAATGCCATTCAAGCGCTCTCCCAGCTGAGCTATACCCCCGAACCGCTGTCTATACGGACCAATGACCCGTGACAGCGAAATATATTTTAATATATCAAAAGAAAAATGTCAATACAAAATTTCCTGCCTGCCGAAATTTTTTGAAGGATGTCTCAGAGGCAGGCCATGTCCGACCGCTGAGGGGCTCCGGGTGAACGGCAACATCACTCTTTGGCCGCGGGCGTTTCTCCGATATATACCTGAGGTTCCATATTGACCTTGATACGGTACTTTTTCAGCTTGTATTGCAGGGTCCGGCGGGAGACCCCAAGCTGCTCGGCGGCCAGGCTCCGATTGCCGCCGCTGCGGTAGAGGGCGGACACAATGTCGTTCAGCTCCTTCTCTTCCGACTGGGAGAGTGACAGGCTGCTGGCTTTGGGTTTGCGGTCAAGCCGGCTCAAATTGGCGTCGGCTCCGAACATCTCCGGCGGAATGGTGTGTATCTCTCCGGAAAAATCGCTGCTGGTAATGACCAACCGCTCGATGAAGTTTTTCAGCTCCCGGACATTGCCGGGCCAGTCATAATGCTCCAGCGTCTGGTAGGCGGTGGGGGAGAGGGTCTTGGTTTTCCCATATCGCTTGAAGGCGCGGGAAAGAAAGTGCTTGCACAGCGGAATGATATCTCCTGTGCGCTCCCGCAGGGGAGGAATGGTCAGCGGCATGACGTTCAGACGGTAATAGAGGTCCACCCGGAAGGCGCCGTCCTGGATGCAGGTGGTCAGGTCGGCATTCGTGGCGGCGATGATACGGAAGTCGATGTTTTTCCCCTTCAGCGCGCCGATCCGCTTCACCTGCTGGGTCTCTAGTACGCGGAGCAGCTTGCCCTGGAGCGCCAAGGGCATAGAGTTTATCTCGTCCAGAAAAAGGGTCCCGCCGTCGGCGATCTCGATGAGGCCCCGCTTGCCGGAGGCGTTTGCACCGGTAAAGGCCCCCTTCTCATAGCCGAAGAGCTCGGCTTCCAGCAGATGCTCCGGCAGGGAAGCACAGTCCACGACCACTATGTCGCTCTCCCAGCGGGAGCTGTTGTTGTGGATGAAATTGGCCAGGACCTCCTTGCCGGTACCGGATTCACCCGTGATCAGAACGGGAACATCCGTGGCGGCGATCACTTTTGCGGTGTCGAGCAGCCGCTGCATCTCCCCGCTGCCATAAATGACCTGCGCCTGATACTTTTTGGAGGGGCTCATATCGTAGGTGATGTTGGACTCCTGCTGGGCGGCGCTGTACTTGGCGTGAAAATCGTTGAGATCCACAAAGGTGCTGACGACATTGGCAATATTTCCGAATTCATCAAGGATGGGAATGGCGGTGACCAGTTTGTCATAGCTGCTGTCGTCACGGCCGTGATAGGTGTGCTGGATGGCAGTGGCCGGCCGCTTGGTCTTTACCGCCTTGTCGAACAGGCAGATGTTGCTCACCTTGGAGTGATAGATGTCATAGGTGTTGAAGCGCTGGAAGTCCTCGTACGTGTAATAGCTGAATTTGAGATGGGTCGCGTTGACGAACTGGACCCAGCCATCCTTGTCGTAGACCACAATGCCGACATCTACATTGTCCAGCAGGCTCTTGTCAAAAGAGAACGGCAATTGGAGGTACCCCCTTTTCAGAATTGCGGCGAATGACACGGCACTACCCAAAAGTATACGAGCAGATGTGGTTAAAATCAACAAAAACTTTATTTGCAGTGAGACGGAACAGGGAATAAATTAAATTTTTGCGCAGAAGGTGCAAGAATTGGTTGCACTTACTGCGCAAAGAAAGAGACTGCCAAGAAAAAACGGTTGCACATTGTGTGCAATTCAAAGAAAAAAGCGGCAATAAATGGAGGAAAATGGGTTAAATTTTAGGAAAAAACGGCAAAAAAGGGGCAAAATAAACTAAAACAGCAATAATAAAGTTGGCATGAGTTTTGCAGTAAGAAAAAAGACAGAGGGGACACGACTGTGAAAGGCGGCGCGGCCCTGCGAAGGGAGGAGGAGAGGCACCCTATCGGAAATGTATGACCCCAAGAAAGAGAGCATGGAAAAGAGATTTGGATTGGAAAGGAAGTGTAGGTAATATGTCTATCCAGGAAAGCAAGGCAGAAAAAATGCTGGGCATCTTTTTTGCCGTCTTGGGTATTCTGCTGATTGTCGCCATCATTCCCTGGCAGATCGCATCGGTCCAGACAGAGTGGTACAACGCCCCCCGGTTTTTCCCCTATGTGATTTCCGGGCTCATGGTGCTTTTAGGCGTTCTTCTGTTCATATCCGGTGTCAAGAAAAAGAACATGGAGGATCAGGAGACTTACAGCATCTCCAAGAACGGGCTGATGTCCGTAGTTGTCACGCTGCTCCTAATCTGCATCTATGTGGGCGCGCTCCATTTCATCCCCTATCTGCCCTGCACCATCGTGGCACTAGGGGCGCTGATGTGGTTCTTTGGCCAGCGGGATCTCCGCAAGCTCATCCCCATTGCGGTCATTCTGCCCGTCATTGTCTACTTCGGATTCACCGAGCTGCTCAAGCTGAGACTGCCGTAAGAAGGGAGGAACCACATCTATTATGGATCTATTTGCACTAATGGGCCAGGCATTCCTTTCGGTCCTTGCCCCGGAAAACCTGCTCTACTTGGTGGGCGGTGTTATCATTGGCCTGATCATGGGCGCCATTCCTGGCCTTACCGCTACCATGGCCATCGCCCTGATCATTCCGTTTACGTATTATCTCACCCCCACCCAGTCCCTCATCATGCTGCTGGCCGCCTATAACGCCGGCACCTTCGGCGGCTCCATGTCGGCCATCCTCATCGGCACCCCCGGTACCCCTGCCGCCGCCGCCACCGTAGCCGACGGCTATGCACTGGGGAAACAGGGGAAAGCGGGGAAGGCCATTAAGACGGCGCTTTTCTCTTCGGCTTTCGGATGCCTCTTCTCCAGCATCGTGCTGATGTTCGTGGCCCAGCCCATCGCCAAATATGCCCTGAACTTCGGTCCTGCTGAGTATACGATTCTGATGCTCTTCGCTCTCACGATTATCGCTTCGGCGGCGGGCAAGTCAATGATCAAGGGCCTGCTGGGCGGCTGTCTGGGCCTCCTCTTCGGTTGCATCGGCCTGGATCAGGGCTTTACCACGCCTCGCCTGACCTTCGGTATTCTGAAGCTGACCTCCGGCGTTGACCTGGTGGTCATGATGATCGGTATTTTGGCTATGTCCCAGATCCTCCACTCCGTGGAGAGCACCGGACTGGGCAACGCCCGACCCAACCTGCCGCCCCCCGCCTGTAAAGATGACGATCGAATGACCCTGAAGGAGGCAAAATCCTTCCTGCCCCACTGGCTGCGGTCCTCCGCGCTGGGCTGCGGCATTGGCGCCCTGCCGGGCCTTGGGCCCGCGCTGGCCTGCTACATCGGCTATGACGTGGGCAAAAAGTTCTCCAAGCATCCCGAGAAATTCGGAAAGGGTTCTACCGAGGGCGTGGCCTGTTCCGAGTCGGCCAACAACGCCGTCTGCGGCGCCAACATGATTCCTCTGCTGGCATTGGGTGTCCCTGGAGACACCGGCGCCGCCATCCTCATGGGCGCGTTCATGGTGCAGGGTTTGACGCCGGGCCCCCTGGTATTCATGGAATCTCCCGACACGGTGTATAACGTCTACGCCGGACTGATCCTCTGCAATATCGCGCTGGTGGTGGTTGCACTGCTGACATGGCGCGGGTTCAAGGCGATCTGCTCCGTGAGCACCTCCATCATTTTCCCCTGTGTCTGCCTGTTCTGTGTGGTGGGCGTGTATGCCCTGAGCAGCAGCTTGGTGGATGTGTGGGTCATGCTGTTCTTCTCCGTGGTAGGCTATATCCTCACGAAGTTCAAGTTCCCGCTGCCCACTGTGATCATCGGCTTTATCCTCTCACCCCTCTTTGAGAAAAACTTCCGTCGGGCGCTGGTCCTTGGCCATGGCGACCCCGCCATGTTCTTCTCCTCCCCTCTGTGCATTGCCTTCTGGGCGGTCACCATCGTTGCTGTGGCTCTGATCCTCCGTGGCAAGCGGAAGGACAAGAATCTCCAGGACGGCCTGTAAGCCGGCGAAGACAGAATGAAGTTATTTTTGACCGTAAGGGAGAATCATTGATGAAAAGCAAAAAACTCATTATCACCGCGGCACTCTGCGGGGCGGGCACCATGAAATCCCAGACGCCCTATGTGCCCGTCACACCCGAGGAGATCGCCGCCGACGCTGTGGCCTGCGCCAAGGCCGGCGCCTCCGTCATCCACATCCACGTCCGGGACGACGAGGGCAAGAATACCATGGAGACCGAGCGCTTCTGCCACGTGGTCAACCTGGTTCGGGAGGAGCTGGCCAAGGCCAATCTGGACGCCGTCCTCAACCTCACCTCCTCCGGCTCCAAGTTCTCCGAGGATATGCGCCTTGCCCACCTGCCCATCCTCAAGCCGGAGATGTGCTCCTACGACCCCGGCTCCATGAACTGGGCCAACAGCTACATCTTTGCCAACAGCCCCTCCTTCCTGGAGCGTCTGGGCACCCTCTGCCAGAAGGAGGCCATCAAGCCTGAGTGCGAGGTCTTTGACGGCGGCATGATGGGCAACATCGAATATTACATGAAGAAGGGCTTTTTGAGCTCACCCATCCACTATCAATTCGTGCTGGGCGTGTCGGGCGGCATGCCGGGCAACGCCGACTCGCTGGCCTATCTGCTGCCCAAGATGCTCCCCGGCTCCACCTGGTCCATCACGGGCATCGGCAGGGACCATCTGCCCTGCATGCTGCTGGGCCTGGCCGAGGGCTGCGACGGCCTGCGGGTGGGTCTGGAGGACAACATCTTCCTGGAGAAGGGCGTCCTGGCCACCAACGCGCAGCTGGTGGAGCGGGCCTGCAAGCTGGGCGAGCTGGCCGGCCGCACCATCGCCACCGCCGCCGATGCCCGGGAGCTTCTGGGTCTGACGAAACATGTCTGAGGAGGGACCGGTCATGATACAGCGAATCGCCGTGATGGGCGCGGGATCTCTGGGCACGATCCTGGGGGCTTATCTCTCAAAGGCCGGCAGGGACGTGGTGCTGATCGACGCCTATCAAGCGCATGTGGATGCCCTGAATCAAAACGGCGCCCATATTACCGGCGCGGTGGAGATGACGGTACCCGTAAAGGCCATTACGCCGGAACAGATGGAAGGGCAATATGACCTGTTCTTCTATCTGGCCAAACAGACCTATAATGATGTGGCCATCCCTCAGATGATGGCCCATATGGGCGAGGGGAGCGTCATCTGTACGGGACAGAACGGACTGCCGGAACGGGCGGTTAGCAAGGCGGTGGGGGTCCACAGGACCCTCGGTTCCCCCGTAGGATGGGGCGCCACTTTCATGGGGCCCGGCTGCTCCGCCCTCACCTCCACCTCGCAGGCCTTCTATCTGGGGACACTGGATGGACAGATCACAGAGAAGCTTCTGGAGGTCAAATCCATTCTGGAGGATATGTGCCCGGTCCATGTGTCGGAGAACCTGATGGGTTACCGCTGGACCAAGCTGCTGGTCAACTGCACCTTCAGCGGACTTTCGGCCAGCTTTGGCTGCACCTTTGGCGATGTGCTGGACGATCCGAGAGCGGTCCGCCTGGCCGTAAAACTGGGTGCGGAGTGCATTGCTGTGGCCAAGGGCTGCGGGGTCAGGATGGAGCCCCACTCTCTGGCGGGAGACTTGGATCAGGTCTTCGTCTGGGGGGATGAGGATACCATCGCCGGATCCGTGGCAGCGGTCCGGAAGGGCTGGGAGCCCCACCGGAAACTGGTGGCCAGCATGGCCCAGGACCTCGCCCATGGACGCAAGTGCGAGATCGACGCCATCAACGGCGTGGCCAGCGAGTCCGGGGTCGACGCCCATGTGCCCACCCCGATCAATGATATGGTGGTCCATGTGGTAAAGGGCATCCAGGACGGGAAATGGAAGGGCTCCTTCGATAACCTGAAATTCTTCGAGGGGCTCTACTAAGGTTTGTTTGAGCATGGTGCATCCGCTTGAACGACGGGGATTCCGATCCCTGAACGGCCAAACCCAAGTCAACGAGGAGGAAAAAGATGCGTTCAGTCAGAGAGATCATTCTCGCCCGCCGGAGCGTCAGACGATACCTGCCCACACCGCTCTCCCGCGAGACGGTGGAGGAACTGCTGGAGGCGGGGAGATACGCACCCAGCGGACACAACAAACAGGCATGGCGCTTTACAGCAATTCTGGACCAGAAGCTTTTGCAGGAACTCAACCAACTGGTCAGAGACGGGTTCGCGGCGCTGGCGCTTGGGGAAGATGCGCCCAAGGAGCTGCGCGACGCCAAGGCGAAAGCGGAGCGGCAGGGAGAGAGTTATCACTTCACCTATGACGCACCGTGCCTGATCATTGCCTCTAATGACACCTCAGACCCCAACGCCCAGGCTTCCTGTGCCTGTGCGCTGGAAAATATGTTCCTTGCGGCCTGTGAGATGGGGCTGGGCTCCTGCTGGGTCAATCAGCTCCACTGGCTCAGGGACGATTTGAATCTGCGCAAAAAGCTGGCAGAACTGGGCGTTCCGGAAGCGCACACAATTTGTGGCAGCGGTGTGTTTGGCCATCCGGACGGAAAAGTGCCCGGTGCCCCGACCAGAAAGGAGGGGACGTGGAGCATCATCGGGTGAAAAGCCGGCGGTTCTAAAAAGGAAACACAGATAGAAAGTGGATTGAAAGGAAGGAATATCATGAAGAAATCCCTGATCGCGATTCTCCTGGCCCTTGCAATGGCCCTTCCCATGACTGGCTGCAGCAGCAGCGCAAAGAGCACGCCTACCCCCGCCCCCGCAGACACCTCCGCCCCTGCGGATACCACCCCAGCCGACGAGGGCACCACTGCCCCCGAGGGCTATCCTGACGGCCCCATCTCTATGCTGGTAGGCTATACAGCCGGCGGCGGCAGCGACTTGGCTATGCGTACCTTTGACGAATTCCTCTCTCCCCTGATCGGCGAGCCTCTCACGGTCAGCAACCTCCCCGGCGGAGGCGCCACTGTGGCCGTGGCTCAGCTGCAAAACAGCAAAGCCGATGGCCAGACCATCGGCTTGGTGACCCTGTCCACCCAGTCCGTCAGCCCCTATTCCCTGGACCTGCCTTACACCATTGAAGACTTTGAATATCTGGGCGCTTTCGGCGCGTACACCTATGCCCTGCTGGTTCCCGCCGACTCTCCCTATCAGGACTTTGACGATCTGCTGGAGGCTACCAAGAGCGCACCGGTCCAGGTGTCCTATACCTCTAACCTCCACGAGATGCTGGCCCGCAAGATTATAGCGGCTACTGAGGCTGATCTGGATACCGTGTACTACTCCTCCACCTCCGATGCCATTACCGACCTGCTGGGCGGCTTCATCCCCGTGGCTCTGGGCGATATCGCCTCCTATTCCTCCTATGTGACTTCGGGACAGCTCCGCGTGCTGGCCAGCTGCTCCGACGACCGCTGGCCTGTGGCCGAGGATGTCCCCACCTTGGTGGAGATGGGCTACGAGGGAGCTGCCATGAGCTCTTACCTGGGTCTCGCAGTGCCCAAGGGCACCGACCCTGCCATCGTCTCCTACCTCAGCGATCTTGTTTATCAGGTCGCCAGCGATCCTACTTTCCAGGACCGCCTGTTTGAGGTGACCAAGCTGCAATCCCTGGCCTATACCGGCGAGGAGATCAAGGCCATCTTCGAGCAGGTCTACGACGAGGCCGCCGAGATCTACGGCCCTATTGACTAACTTTTCCTCCATTTATTCCAACCTGCAAAGGCGGGCGC
>NZ_JBCOAQ010000043.1:0-18537 GCF_040226735.1 Intestinimonas sp. RTP31139st1_F5_RTP31139_211217
AGACGGACACCAGCGACGGGATCAAAATAGCGGAAGAGGACTTGAAGCTCCGGGGCCCCGGCGACTTCTTCGGGGCCCGACAGCACGGCCTGCCGGTCCTGCGGGTGGCCGACTTCAACACGGACGCCAGGGTCCTTAAAGAGGCCCAGGACGCGGCGGCGGAGCTCCTCGCCGGCGACCCGGCGCTGGCCCTTCCCATCCACCGCCCCCTCCTGGAAAAAGTGCGCGGGCTTTTTGAGGAAAACCCGGACATGTTCAATTAGCGGCTGTGGAAAAGCCATCAGAGCAGGGGGGCGGCAATGAGGGGAGCCGGGAGCAAATGAACTTTCAGGAGGAAGAAGTATGTACGAATACAAGTATGTGGATCTGCTCTCAGAGGGCGTCTCTGCCTCCAGGTTTGAGGAGCACCGCGCCATCATTGACAAATACGCCGCCCAGGGCTGGCGTTATGTGGGATATCTCCCCACCAAGATCAGCATGGGCGGCGTATTGTGCAATATTGATTTGATTTTTGAGCGAAAAGCAGAGGAGCGGGACTGAGATGGATCATACAAAGCGCGCGCAGGCCCTCCGCGACGTCAAGGAGCGGCACTATAACTGCTGTCAGGCGGCGCTTCTCCCCTTTGCGGAGGAGCAGGGCCTGGACCATGAGGACATCTGTCGCCTGGCGGCCCAGTTCGGCGCCGGTATGCGCCGGGGCTCCGTCTGCGGCGCGGCCACCGGCGGCCTGATGGCCCTGGGGCTGCTGGGAGCGGACGAGGAGACGGCGGTGGAGTTTCAGCGCCGGTTCCGGGCACGGGCGGGGGCCATGGACTGCCGTGATCTGCTGGAGGCGGCTCAGAAGCAGGGAGAGGAAAAAAAGCCCCACTGCGACCGTGTGGTGGCGCTGGCCGTGGCGCTGGTGGATGAGCTGACCGCCGGGAAGGAGCGGTAAGGGGGCGTACGCGCCCTGGTCCTCTATGGGTCGTGAGGCGGCGTTTCGCGGCAGACGACGGCCCGCTGCAGCTTGTGTCCCTGGATCTGTGTCACGTGGATGTGGAGGCCGCAGGCGTCCAGTTCGAATTCCGCCCCGTCCTCCGGCACAAAGCCGTAACAGGCAAAGACAAAGCCGCCGAAGGTGTCGTATTCCTTGACGGGAAGGTTGACATGCAGCGCTTTGGCCACATGGGCCAGGGGGGCGCTGCCCAGAATACGCCAGGTGCCTGAGTCCAGCGGTTCGATCTCCGGGAGGACGGGCTCGTGCTCCGCGCTGTCGTCCAGATCGCCCACCAACTGCTCCAGAAGATCGCTCATGGTGACGATGCCCGCCATACCGCCGTATTCGTCCAGCACCACGGCAAAGTGGTTGCGGGAATGCTGCATCTGCTTGAACAGCACATCCGCCCGCACGGTTTCGGGAATGAACCAGGGCGGCGTTACCGCATGCTGCATCACGCTCTCCCGGCTTTTGTCGGAGAGGCGGAAATAGCGCTTGGCGTCCAGAATGCCCACCACTTGGTCCACGGTGCTCTCGCAGACGGGATAGCGGGAATGGCGGCTATCGTGGATGGTGGTCTCCCACGCCTCCTGGGGTTCGTCTAGGCAGAGATGGCACACATCGGTGCGGTGGGTGGCAAATTCCTCCACGGTAAGATCGTTGAACTCAAAGACGTTCTGGATGAACGTGGTCTCCTGTGGGGCGATGACCCCCTTGGAGCCGCCCTTTTCCACCAGCAGCCGGATCTCCTCCTCGCTGACCTCCTCGTCCTCCGCGTCGGGGTCCACGCCGCACAGCCGCAGCACCAGGTTGGTGGAGGCGGTGAGCGCCCACACGATGGGGGCGAAGAGCTTTGAGATCAGGGAGACCAGATTGGCGATGCCCAGCGCCAGCGATTCTGCCCGCTTCATGGCCAGCCGCTTGGGCACCAGCTCGCCGAAGATGAGGGTGACGTAGGAGAGGATCAGGGTGATGATCACCACGGACACGGTATTCAGGGTGGAGGCGGGGACGGGGATGCCGAGAGAGAGCAGCCACTCCGTCAGCCGGGCCGCAAAATTGTCCGCAGCAAAGGCACTGCCCAGAAAGCCGGAGAGGGTAATGGCCACCTGAATGGTAGCCAGAAAACGGGCGGGCTGGCTGACCAGCCGGGAGAGCCGGATGGCCCGGCGGTCCCCTTGCGCGGCCAGTTGCTCCAGCTTCATATCGTTCATGGAGATCACGGCGATCTCAGCGCAGGCGAAAACAGCGTTTAAGAGAATGAGAACGGCTTGGAGCAGGAGCTGCCATAGGAACGGGTTTTCCAAAATTGATATCCTCCTTGTGATGGGTAAGAGTTGGGGCGGCTTAAAGTGGAGCGCGTCACCCCTTCACGGCCCGGCAGAGGCGGAAAAGCGCACAAAACGGCATGGCCCGCCGCTCAGAGAGCTGTGGACCATGCCGTTTCAAATTGCCAGGGGAGCGACTTCGACCTGCGTCGCCGGTGTCAGCGCTTTCCATCTGGAGTGCCTTCCTTTCTCTGCAGGGGCGGCGCACTGCGGCGCCGATTGCTGTATGATACCCTCCATGAAGGTGGAAAGTCAACAGCGTAACCGAAATTTTACATGCCGGCGGCCCGGGGGAACTCTTTTTTCGGGACGGAGGACTTCTCTATACGGGCCGGGCGGGGGGCGGATTCCGCCCGGCGGGCCCGCAGGTGGACGGCAAGGGTGACCCCGCCGCTGAGGAGGAGAAAACTGTAAAAGCTGATGCCGCGGGCCACCACCACGGCGGGCGCGGCCAGGGCGGGGCCGAAGAAGAGGGTAAAGGTCTTCAGGGCGCACCCTTCCGCCACCCCCACCGCTCCGGGGAGGGGGAGCGAGCCGACTGCCATGGAGACCAGGGCCTGGGCGCCCAGGAGCTGGAAGAGGCTGTGCGCGCGCAGGCCGAAGCCCAGGTAGACCACGTAGGGTACGGCATAGAGGGCGGTGAGCTGGAGAAAGGTGATCAGCAGCAGGGCGGGAAGAAGATTCAGGTTGGCCCGGATGCACGCCGCCCCCTCCCGATAGGCGTCCATCTGCCGCGCCAGCTTCTCCCGCGTCTGGGCCTCATGCCTGACCAGACGGAGGCGTCCCCCAAGGGAAACCAGCCCGCCGGTGAACCGCTGGGCGGCGTTGGGGAGGAACATCATGCACAGCATCCCGGCGGTGAGAATGAGCATCATCGCCCCGCCATAGAGCAGCAGCAGCCCCAGGCCGGCTCCCATGCCCGCCCGCACCGAGGGCAACAGCAGGAACGCGGCGACGGCATAGCCCAGAGTGACCACTTGATAACATACGGCGATGAGCATCATATTGAGGGAGCCGTGGGCCGCGGGTACGCTGTCTTTGGACATGTAATAGATCTGGGCGGGCTGCCCTCCCGTAGAGGAGGGGGTGATGGAGCTGACATAGAACCCGGTAAAGGAGTAACCCAGGCACCGGCGGTAGGGGAGGTGGTGCCCCAGACGGGCCAGGATGAGCTTCGAGCACATGGCCTCACAGCCCACAAAGCAGAACATCAGCCCCAGGCCCAGCAGCACATAGCCGGGCCGGATGGTAGAGAGGATGCCCAGCAGGCTGGAGAGGGGCTGCTCCCGGAGAAGAAGGAAGATCGTTCCGGACATGAGGGTCAGAATGAGAAGAAGCCCCCAGTTGGTTTTCCGGTCCATCATGCGCACACCCCCCTGCCCTGGGCCGCCAGAGTGGCAACGATGCGCGCCAGGCTTTGCGCCTCCAGCCGCCCTTTCAGAAGGCGCATATTCTGCCCCATGCGGCGGAGGGCCTTGTCGTCGTAGAGAAGCCGCCGTATGGCCTCCACACAGGCTTCCGGCTCTTTGGCGGCAATACGGCCGATCTGATAGCGGGTGATAAAGCGGGCGTTGTTGCGCTCCTGCTGGAGGAAGGGCTCCCAGGCCAGGATGGGCAGCTCGGAGAAGATGGTCTCGAACAGGGTGATGCCGCCCGGCTTGGAGAGCATTAAATTAGCGCGGGCCATATAATCGTATACCCGGTCTGTAAACCCCACGACCTCGATATTCTCGTATTTGCCGTGGAGCTTGTCATAGAGCTTTTGATTCCCGCCGGTGATCAGGGTGGTCCTGACGTCCGGAAGCGCGTTGAGCGCCTCGTAGAAGCTGTCCCGCTTGGGGAGCAGTCCCAGTCCGCCGCCCATGATGAGCAGGCGGCGCACGCCATCCTGCCCCCGACGGGCAGGGGCCTTGAACTCAGGCTTTACGGGAATACCGGTGACCAGGATGCGCCCGTGGTCCACGCCTTTTTCCTCCAGACGGTCCCGGATCTCGGGAGAGCCCACCAGATAGCAGTCGGTGTGGTCGTTGATCCACTCGGAATGGGAGGTGAGATCGGTGATGCAGGTCACCAGGGGAAGGGTGGAGCACAGCTCCTCCTTGTAGTCGGACACCAACTGGGCGCAGAAGGGGTGGGTGGCGATCACGGCGTCAGGCCGCCGCTCCCACAGCAGCTCGGCAAGCTTGTCCTGGAAGAGGCTTTCCAGCGGGGGCCTAGTCTTGAGCGAGGCGTTCTCCGTGGCTTTGTAGTAGATGTTATAGAGACCGCTTCCGTGGGTCACCAGCAGGGAGAAACCCTTGTAGATGGCCTCGGAGGCGTCGGGCAGGGCGTAGGCAAAAAAGTCCTCCACGGTCACATTGGCGGCGGGAAAGGCGTTCAGAAGCTGTAAGCGCAGCGACTGAGAGGCAGACCAGTGTCCCATGCCGAATTTTCCAGTCAAAATCAAGATGTTCATGTCTGTCCCTCCTTTTACACCCCCAGTATACCGATGGATTCTTTAGAAAACAGTGGGTCCATTATTAAGTTATGATTAAGAAAAAGTGAACCACTCCAGCGCCGCCGTGTCGGTGGGGGAGCACAGGGCGGCCCGGTACCCCTCTCCGGCATAAGTGGTGAAAACCAGACCGTCCAGGGCGGCGGCCGCGCCCGAATCCAGAAGGGGAACGGAGATGGAGGCGGGGGCCTGGATCAGCCCTGTGCCCAGGCACTTCACCCGTGCTTCCTTGCAGGTCCAGAGAGTGTAGAAGTCCTCCCAGCGGCGGCCGCGGGAGACGTACCAGGCGGATTCCTCCTCCGACAGGGCGCGTTTGACCAGCGCCACCCGGCGGGGGCGCAGCCGTTCCACATCCACCCCCACCGGCACGTCGGAGAGGGCACAGAAGGCGTAGGGACCGCTGTGGCTGAGATTGAAGTGGAGCGCGGGATGGCTGGGGAAAAAGGGCTTGCCCTGGGGGCCGAGCGCCGTCTCCGGGAGAGCTTCCAGGCGCCAGACCGCCCGCACAGCCTCGGCGAGCAGAGCGGCGGAGATGGATGCGCCATCCTCCGCCGCCTGTGCGGCAAAAAGACGTGTCACAGGATATGACCTCCCATTCGTTATACCCATTTTAGCATGCCTCTTATCCACGCCCCACCGGATTTCTGTAAAAAGACGGTCTCTATCTGGTAATTCCGCGCCCCATCGTGTAAAATAGTAGCACACACGACTGGATGCGAAGGAGGACTTTTCCATGAAGCTCGTCTCTTGGAACGTGAACGGCCTGCGGGCCTGCGCGAAAAAGGGTTTTTTTGATTATTTTCAGAGGGCCGACGCCGACGTGTTCTGCCTGCAAGAGACTAAAATGCAGCCCCATCAGGCCGAGATTGAGACGCCCGGCTATTTCCAGTACTGGAACTCCGCTGAGAAGAAGGGCTATTCCGGCACCGCCGCCTTCACCCGGCGGGAGCCGATCTCCGTGTCCTACGACATCGGAGATCCGGCCCATGTGGGAGAAGGGCGGGCCATCACCCTGGAGCTGGAGAAGCTCTATCTGGTCACCGTCTATACCCCCAATGCTCAGGACGGTCTGGCGCGTCTCCCTTACCGGATGGAGTGGGAGGACGCCTTCCGGGCCTATCTGCTCTCCCTGGACGCGAGAAAGCCGGTGGTGGTCTGCGGGGATATGAATGTGGCCCATGAGGAGATCGACCTGAAGAACCCCAAAACCAACCGGGGGAACGCGGGCTTTTCCGACGAAGAGCGGGCCAAGATGACCCGGCTGCTCGCATCCGGCTTTACCGACACCTTCCGCTACCTCTATCCTGATTTGGCGGGGGCCTATTCCTGGTGGAGCTACCGCTTCCACGCCAGGGAGAAGAACGCGGGCTGGCGCATCGACTACTTCCTGGTGTCGGACCGACTCCGGGACCGCATTGAAAAGGCGGAGATTCATGCCGATGTCCTGGGCAGCGACCACTGCCCGGTGTCCCTGACCCTGCGAGAGGACTGAAGACCGAATAAAAAGAGCTGTGGCAAAGCCACAGCTCTTTTTTACGGAGCGGGCCCCACCGGAGGCGCGCCCTGAGCGGCTCGCGTTCAGTCGTCCTCTTCCCACTTGAGAATCTCACCGGTAAAGGCGTCCAGTTCGATTTCATATTTGAGATCGCCGTGGCGGAGCTTGGCCTCGTAGATCCACCGGCCGTCGTCCTCGTCCAGCTCCAGCTCTTTGAGTACGGCCTCCGGCAGGCGCTGACGGAGGATATCCCCCACCGCCTCTTCGGAGAGGGGGTCCGTGGGCTGCGGGGAAGGAGTCGGCGTGGGTGCAGGTGTGGGAGCAGGCGTCGGGACGGGCGTTGCGGCGGGTGTGGGAACAGGCGTGGAATAGGGGGTTGCGATGGGAGTCGGTACGGGTGTGGCCACCGTTCCGGACGTAGGAGAGGGGGCGGGAACATCCGGCTGCGAGAACCCGGAGAGCTTTTCGGCGACGCAGCGCTCCACGGTCTCACGGAGCGCCCGGCCGTGGTCGGCGTCTTTGCTGTTCACGGCGACATCCACGGCGTCGTCGGCAGAGGTGAGATATCCTTGGGCGGCCAACCCGTCCAACAGATTTTCCACAGTGGCCTCCAGAGTCCAGCCCCGGTAGGAGCGGCCCTCCAGGATTGCCTCCGCATCCCCGTTGAGGGCGGTCACGTTCCGCACCTGGTCCCCCCGGTTGAGCGCAAGGGCGAAAGATGGGTTTACCGTCAGATCTACCACGGAATAGATCTGGAAAAACCGAAAATAGGAATAAAGTCCCACAGCAAGCGCCAGCGCGCAGGCGGCCAGGGCCAAGGGGAGCGCGCGGCGGCGAACGGGGCGGACGGAGACATCCTGCCGGGTTACATAGTCGTGGACCTCCATCTTTTGGACCGGGGCCTCCGCCACAGTCCAGTAATCGGGCTGCGGGAGCTGGTCCATGGCCCGGCGCAGGGAGGTCTCTATCTTCCGTTTCATAGGCGCACCCCCTCTTCAGAAAGACAGCGCTTGAGTTTTTTGAGTGCCCGACTGTACCGGGAGAGCACTGTGGAGAGCGGGAGACCCAGGTCCCGGGCGATCTCCCGGTGCCGCAGACCGGAGACGGCGTGGAGCAGCACCACCTGGCGCTCATCCTCTCCCAGAGTCTTGAGGGCGGCCTCCAGCACCAGTCGGTCCGTGGGATCGGAGACATAGGAGAACCGCACGTCATCCTCCAGGCCGTCCGGAGCCTGCCCGGTGCGCGCCTGGACACGCTGGAGGTCCCGGCACAAATTGCGAGTGATGGTGAAGAGCCAGGCCAGCGGTTTCCCCTGCGGCACATACAGGTGAGCCGCCGCCCGGACCTTCAGGTAGACCTCCTGGGTCACATCCTGGGCGTCGTCCGGATTCCGGAGGATGGAGAGGGCCAGGGCATAGACGGCCTTTTCTGTCTGAAGGTAGAGAGATTCCAAGGCGGTGAGATCCCCCCGGCCCACCCGGCCCAGCAGCCCCTCGTCCAGCCGCTGCTCGGGCCGTTCCCGCCGGGCAAGGGACTCCATGGTCATCACGAGAAACACGCGCCGCTCCTCCTCTTTAAAATTTGGAATGGGATATCTTTTCTTTTATCATATCATAATTGCCGGGAGAAGGAAAGGCGGTGTCGGCAGAGCCGTGCTGCAAAAAAATAACGGGACAAAAGGCGTTTTTATCGCAGGCGCAGCCCTGTTTGCACCATTTGGCCGGAATGAGACAATCCCGGAGGAAAAATATTCAGCCGGACCGCTTGTCTCCGGCGGGGGAGCGTGTTATAATACGGTTAGTGTCAACTAACTGTGCGGTCCGTAGCACAGATAAGATCAGGAGGAGATCCAGAATATGACGAAAGTGACCCTGGAGATCGAAGGTATGGCCTGTTCCATGTGTGAGTCGCACATCAACGAGGCGGTCCGGAAGGCGTTTGATGTCAAAAAGGTGAGCGCATCCCACAGCAAAAATCAGACCGTCATCCTCACAGAGCAGGAGATCGATGAACAGGCGCTGCGGCAGGTGATCGACGCCACTGGCTATCGGGTATCGTCCATCCGGAGCGAGCCCTATCAGAAGAAGGGGCTCTTTTCCTTTGGAAGATAAGCAAATCGCCGGTGCCGCATCATAGAGGCGCGAGGACGAACAGAGAGAATACAGAGAGGCCCCTCCCCCTTTTCAACAGGGGGGAGGGGCCTCTCTGTGCGGGGAATAAGGTCCGGGAAGGCGGCGGCTCAAGCGGATGGGCACCCTCTCCCGGAGCAGCGCCGGTGATCCGGGCTGAAGTCACTCCTTTTGGGCCTCCAGCCCCTCCTGGGCCAGACGCAGGTCCCGAAGGACCCCGAGCCCCATGGGGAGGGCCACCAGGAAAGAGCACAGATCCGCCGCCGGTTGGCTGAGCTGAATGCCGGGGATACCCCAGAGGCGGGGCAAGGTCAGAATAAAGGGAAGGAAGAAAAGCCCCTGTCGGCACATGGCCAGCGCGGAGGCCTTTAAGGAGAGGCCGGTGGTCTGCAAGGTCATACTGGTGGGGAAGAACCAGGCCATCAGGGGAAAGGTGACACACTGCATCCGCAGGGCCGTGGCGCCGATGCGGATGACCTCGGAATCGTCCCGGCGGAAGATGGCGACCAACTGGGGGGAGAAGAGGAAGCCCAGCGCCGCCAGGATCAGCGCTCCGACGGCGGCCACTTTGAAGAAAAAGAAAAAGGCCTCCCGGACCCGGCCATACAGCTTGGCCCCGTAATTGAAGCCGCACACCGGCTGGTAGCCCTGACCGAAGCCCACCAGCGCCGAACCGGCGAACATCGTGATGCGGGAGACGATGCTCATGGCCGCCACGGCCACATCGCCGCCGCCGAATTCCCGTCCGGCCACATTGAGGAGAATGGTGGCCACGCTGGCCAGGGCCTGCCGCCAGAAAGAGGGAAGGCCCCCGGAAATGATCTTGGAGTACCGCTCCACCGTGGGCCGGAACGCCCGGAGGGAGAGGGGAAGATTGTCGCCGTGGAACGTGCCGCCCACCAGCAGGCAGAAGCTGAGGAACTGGCTGAGGATGGTGGCCAGGGCGGCGCCGCCGGTGTCCATATCCAGGACAAAGATGAAGATGGGGTCCAGGATGATGTTGACCACGGCGCCCGAAAAGATGCCCACCATGCCGAAGATGGCGTTTCCCTGAAAGCGGAACTGGTTGTTGAGGACCAGGGCGGAGACCATGAAGGGGCAGCCGATGAGGATGTATCGAGCGTAGTCCTTGGTGTATCCGGCGCTGGTGGCGGTGGCGCCCAGCAGATCGACCAGCGGATCGAGCCACAGGGTGCCCAGCACACCCAGCACCGCCCCCAGAGCAAAGGCGGAGAAAAAGGCGACGGAGGCCATGTGCTCTGCCTCCTCCCGCTGCTGCTGGCCCAGAAGCCGGGAGATGTGGTTCCCGGAGCCTTGGCCGAAGGTGAAGCCGATGGCCTGGATGATGGCCATCAGCGGGAGAGCCACGCCCACGGCGGCGGTGGCGCTGGTACCGATCTGGCCTACGAAGAAGGTGTCGGCCATGTTGTAGAGCGAGGTGATGAGCATACTGATGATGGTGGGTACCGCCAGCGTGGACACCAGAGTCGGGATGGGGGTCTGGGTCATACGGGCAAACTTGTCTTCCGGCTGCCGGAAAATGGACATAGATGGTCACTTCCCATGTTCAGTTTATTATTCAACAGTATACCATAGGAATAGTTGACCATGCAACAATAAGGGCAAAAAAGAGAGAATTATGCGCCGAGGAGAGGAAGGACCGCCTGAAGAAAGGACCAGAGGAGTTTTCCGCCGTAAAAAATGACGACACTGCCGCAGACGAGGTTGATGATGCGTAGCACGTTCCGGCTGAAGGCGCCCAGCATCATGGTGCCGTCGATGATGGCTTGGGGGTTGAACCAGGTGACGACGCAGGCGGTGGTGACCACCTTGGCCCAGGGGACATCCACATCGGCGGCGGTGTCCTCGGGCCCCCTGTCCCGGAGCAGGCCGATCCCGATCCAGATCACGATACCGCTGCCCACCAAGAGGACCGCCATGCGCAGCCATTCGAAGCGCTGCATGATGGCGCCGATCCCGAAAAAGCAGGCAAAGGCAAGCGTGACGTCAAAGAAAATGACGATGAGAGCGGTGAGATAGGCCCGGCTGCGCTTTTGGGTGAGGGCGGTGTTGATGACGAAGAGGTTTTGCAGTCCGATGGGGGCCACGTAGGCTAGCCCCATGGTGAGGCCCTGTAGATAAGCTTCCATAGGCACGCTCCTTTTACAAGATGGGATGATCTTAACACGGCGGCGGGTGGGTTGTCTCCATCCAAAGGCTGCGGGGGGAACCAACCAAAGCCGACCATCTTGGTGCCGGCGCGGCAATGTGGTATACTACCCAGAGAGGGCGGCGGCGCCCCTCTTAAGAACTTCTTAAACCTTTTCCACCTTGCGGCTTAAAAAGCGGCTGGTAGGATAACAAACAGGAGGAGTGATTTTGTTGTACAACATTCTCATCTGTGATGATGACCGGGATATCGTATCCGCCCTGGACATCTACCTCACCAGCGACGGGTACAAGACCTATCACGCTTACGACGGACTGGAAGCGCTGAAGATCGTGGAGGAGCGGGAGATCCATCTCATCCTCATGGACGTGATGATGCCCCACATGGACGGGATCCGTGCCACCGCCAAGCTCCGGGAGAGCAAGAATATCCCCATCATTTTCCTCACAGCCAAAAGCGAGGACGCGGACAAGATCCTGGGCCTCAACATCGGGGCGGACGACTATGTGACCAAGCCTTTCAACCCCATTGAGGTCCTGGCCCGGGTAAAAAGCCAACTCCGCCGCTACACCACGCTGGGGGGCCAGCGGAAGGAAGAGACCTCCCGGGTCCTGCGCAACGGCGGCATCGCCCTGGACGACGCCGCCAAGTCCGTGACCGTGGATGGGGAGGGCGTGTCCCTGACCCCCATCGAGTACAACATCCTGCTCCTGCTGATGAAAAATCCGGGCCGGGTCTTCTCCACCGGCCAGATCTACGAGCTGGTGTGGAACGACCCCTCTCTGGGATCGGAGAACACCGTGGCGGTGCACATCCGTCATCTAAGGGAGAAGATCGAGATCGACCCGGCCAACCCCAGATACATCAAGGTGGTCTGGGGTCTGGGATATAAGATGGAGAAGGTGTAGCCCCCACCGCGGGGAGCCGCCGGGCTCCAACCCTGAATAGGAGTGATTCCATGAAAATCCGCTTCACCAGTCCCCAGGGGCGGGCGGCCCTCACCCTCCTGTGCCTGGTGACCACCGCACTGGCTTTCTGGACGGGGCTCTTCACCATGGCACAGTGGGACAATCTCTGGTCCGGGGGCGACTATGTCCACAGCTACAGCATTTATGCCCCGATGAATCGGTATGCGTACATGGCGGACCAGGTCCGGGATCTCTGTCAGGCCCAACTGTGGCAGGGAGGGCTGACCTATACCGATCAGCAGCGGCTGGGGAATCTCACCAAGGCTCTCTCTCCGGAGCGCACCAATTACCGCTTTGAGATACACGACCAGGCGGGAAAACTCCTCTACTCCAATCTCCCCGAGGGGGAGAGCATGGACCAGGTGGCCGCCGCGCAGCTGAGCGAATACACCCTTGTCCAGGGTGACGATCTGGCGCAGAACGATTACAGCGTCTATGACGAGGCGAGCGAACTCTATGACAAGATGGTGTACCTGGCGGACGGCACCTACGTCCGGTGTAAGCCCGCTGAGCAGCCCGGAGAGTATAATTCGTACGGCTGGCGCTCCGACGGCGAGGACTGGTGGGACTATGAGCCTGCCATGGACACCCGAATCCGAACGGTCACCCTCACCACCCAGGACGGGGTGAGCTGGCCCCTGACGGCGGACGATTATTTTATGGAGGACTACCGGGACTACATGGAGTTCCAGCAGTATCTCCCGGCCGTCGCAGCGGCGGCGGTCGTGACGCTGACACTCTCCGTGGCGCTCCTCATACCGTTCTGCCGGTCGGCGGGCCGCCGCCGGGGACAGGACGGCCTCGTGCTGAATTGGCAGGACCGGGTCCCGCTGGACCTGTACCTCTGCCTGTTTGTCGTGCTCATCACCCTCCTGCTGGCTGCGGGGGACTCCATCACATACAGCATCAACCAGGGAGGGCAGCGCCCCACCGCCTATGTGGGCCTGGGCGTGTTCACCGTGGCCACGGACGGGCTGTGCCTGGCCCTGCTCCACACGCTGGCCGTGCGGTGCAAGGCGGGAGGGCTCTTTCGGAATACGGTGCTCTGGCGGCTGTGCGCCCGGGTGTGCCGCTTCTTCCGGGAGGTGGCCGCCAACTGGAGCGTCATCCGCCGCCCTGTGCTCACCTTCCTCCTCTATCTGCTCATGACCGTCATCACCATCCCCACGGTGGTGCTGGTGCCCGTCTGGCAGGGCGTGGTGCTGTGGCTGCTATGCCGGTGGGCCCGCCAGTGGCGCGCCGTCCGGGAGGGGACGGCACGCATCGTGGGCGGAGAGCCGGACGATAAGATTGACACGGCAAAAATGTACCGGGACCTTCGGGAGCACGCCGGACAGCTCAATGATCTGGGCAGCGCCATCGGGAATGCGGTGGAGGAGCGCCTCAAGAGCGAACGCTTCAAGGCCGAGCTCATCACCAACGTCTCCCACGACCTGAAAACCCCCCTCACCTCCATCATCAACTATGTGGACCTCCTGAAAAAGACCGGGGTGGAGGACCCCAAGGCGCTGGAGTATATCGAGGTGCTGGACCGGAAGTCCCAGCGGCTCAAGAAGCTCACGGAGGACCTGGTGGAGGCGTCCAAGGCGTCCACCGGCGCCCTTACCGTGAATAAGGAGCGGCTGGGGTTCATCCAGCTTCTGGATCAGGCCCTTGGGGAGTACGAGGAGAAGTTTGAAAAAAGCGGCCTCAGCCCCGTGTGCACGGCCCCGGACCACGAGCTCTATGTGGAGGCCGACGGGCGCCACCTGTGGCGGGTCATCGACAATCTGCTGGGCAACTGCGTCAAATACGCCATGCCGGGCACCCGCGTCTATCTGGATGTGAAGGCGTGGGACGGGAATGTGGTGCTGTCCGTCAAAAATGTGTCCCGGGAGCCGCTGAATATCCCGGCGGACCGGCTTATGGAGCGGTTTGTGCGGGGTGAGGAGTCGCGGACCACCGAGGGGTCCGGCCTGGGACTCTCCATCGCCCGCAGCCTCACCGAGCTCCAGGGAGGGACCTTCCGTCTGGACATCGACGGGGACCTTTTCAAGGCAGTGGTGAGCTTCCCGGAGTGCAGGGCCCTGACGGCCGCGCCACCGCTCTAAAATCCCTTTGCTTTTCCCTCCTGGATCGGATATACTATATTTGACAACGACCAGAAAACCTGTGGAGGGGAAACTATGCTGTACGATATCGTCATCGCGGGCGCGGGTCCGGCCGGACTGACTGCCGCGCTCTATGCCCGGCGGGCGGGCCATTCCGTGCTGGTACTGGAGGGCGGGGTCCCCGGGGGCCAGGCCGTCACCACCCCCCACGTGGAAAACTGGCCCGGCACCCTGTCCATCTCGGGGCCCGACTTTGCCATGGGGCTCTACCAGCAGTGCACCGAGCTGGGGGCGGAGATCCAGTTTGCCGCCGTCACCGGCTTTGAGGACCGGGGGGACAGAAAGACGGTCCGGGCGGGAGAGCAGATCTTTGAGGGCCGCACCTTCATTCTGGCCAACGGCGTCCGCCGGCGGAAACTGGAGGTGCCCGGGGAGGAGCGCCTGGGCGGCAGGGGTGTGAGCTACTGCGCCACTTGTGACGGCAGCTTTTTCAAGGGGAAAGACGTGGCTGTGGTCGGCGGGGGCAATACCGCCGTGGAGGACGCCATCTATCTGTCCTCCATCTGCCCCACCGTTTGGCTCATCCACCGCCGGGACAGCTTCACCGCCCAGCAGTATCTGCTGGACAACCTGGCCTCCAAGCCGAACGTCAAGCCCCTCATGGGACACCGGGTGCTGGAGATTCAGGGCGACAAGCAGGTGGAGAGTCTGCGCCTGAGCGGGCCGGAGAACCAGCGCATCCTCCATGTGGCTGGGGTATTCGCTGCGGTGGGACTCATCCCGGACAACGCCATGTTTTCTCCCCCTCTGGAGCTCAACGAGTATGGTTATGTAAAGGCGGGGGAGGACTGCGCCACCAATGTGCCCGGCGTTTTTGTGGCGGGGGACAGCCGGTCCAAGGAGCTGCGGCAGTTGGTCACCGCTGCGGCCGACGGTGCCATGGCCGCCAGCAAGGCGGGGCAGTATCTCGGCGCGCGGTAAAAGGCCGACTCAGAAAGCAAAAGCCCGCTCAGGAGAGCGCATGGATTCGGAAGGCGGAGAGGGCCGGCCCCATTTGGGGCCGGCCCTCTCCGTGCAGACAGACGCTGGAAAATTTTTTGCAATATCCTGCAAGCCGGTGGGGTGGGGGCGTGGTATCATATCCCTGCAAGACAAGGGAGATGAACAGAGCCATGGAACAGGGTGTGCGCACAGTGCGGTATGACCCGGACCTGGGACTGGAGGCCTATCACTTCAGCGGGGTCATCCAGATCTTCCCCGGCCATTTTCACGAGTATTACACCTTGGGCTTTCTCGAGCGGGGGCTCCAGCACACGATCTGCCGGGGCATCGACTGCCTGTCGGAGGCGGGCGATCTGCTTCTCTTCGCGCCGGGGGACGTCCACTCCTGCCGCCCTGTAGACGGACGCAGCCTGGATTACGGCGGTCTCAATGTACCGGAAGAGACGATGGCCCGGTATGTCCGGGAGATCACGGGGGAGGCGTCCCTGCCCCGGTTCCGGGAACCTCTGGTGCGCCGGAGTGAACTGACCGCGCCGCTGCGGTCCCTCCACCGCATGGTGATGGAGAGGGAAGGGGCGTTCTGCAAGGAGGAGACCTTTCTTCTCCTGCTTTCCCAGGTCCTGGATCGCTGTACGGCGGGAGGACCCACAGCGGCGGAGCGGTGGGAGGCCCGGTTGACGGCGGACCTGTGCGCTTGGCTGGACGATCACTGCACCGGCCATGTCTCTCTGGAGGAACTCTCACGAATGGCGGGGCGGTCCAAGTACAGCCTCATCCGGGCCTTCACCCGGGAGCGGGGCATCACCCCCTACAGCTACCTGATGGCGGCCCGGGTGGGGGAGGCCAAGAGGCTGCTGGAGGCGGGGACCGCGCCGGCGGAAGCCGCCCTGGAGGCGGGGTTTTCCGACCAGAGCCATTTGACCAATCAGTTCAAGCGGCTCATTGGCCTGACGCCGGGCCAGTATGCCGCCATCTTCCGGGAGAGGGGTGGGGGGCGTGAGTGAGAAGACGAGCGGCCACGTGTGCGCCCTGGTGACCATCCTCATCTGGGGGACCACCTTTATCTCCACCAGGGTATTGCTGGATACGCTGACCCCGTTGGAGATCCTGTTCGGCCGATTTCTCCTGGGCTACCTGGCCCTGCTGATGGTGCGGCCGCGGATGCTGCGGCCCGGGGGCCTGAGACGGGAGCTGCTGTTTGCCGCCGCGGGGCTGTGCGGCGTCACCCTTTATTTTTTGTTGGAGAACCTGGCCCTCACCCATACCCTGGCCTCCAACGTAGGGGTGGTGGTCTCGGTATCCCCCGTGTTTACCGCCCTGCTGGCCCATCTCTTTCTGGATGGAGAACGGCTCACGGCCCGTTTTTTTGCGGGCTTTGCCGCCGCGATGGGGGGCATCTGCCTGGTCACGTTCCACGGGGCGGACCTGCGCCTGGAGCCGCTGGGAGATATGCTGGCATTGCTGGCGGGACCGGGCGTGCTGCCCAATCTGCTGTACCTGGGGCTGGGGGCATCCGCCCTGTGTTTTGTCACCTGGAACCGGGCGGTGAGTATGCTGGGCGCGATGAGGACCAGCGCCTATATTTATCTGGTGCCGTTCATTACGGTCCTCTTCTCGTCCCTGATTCTGAAGGAGCCCTTCACGCCTCGGATGGCGGGCGGCATGGCCCTCACGCTGGCGGGAGTGCTGCTGTCCGAGGGAAAGTTCCCCGGGCGGAGAAAAGAGGTGGCCTCATTTGGAAGAGAGTGAGATCAAGTGCGTCCTGGTGCTGGATGGGGACCAGGCGCCGGGCGTTCAGGCCAATGCCGCGGCCATTCTGGGCATGACGCTGGGGGCGCGGCATCCCGCGCTGGTGGGTCCGGATGCCCGGGATGCCGACGACGGCCTCCACCCCGGGATCAGCACCAGCCCTGTCCCGGTGCTGAAAAGCGACGCCGATGGCCTGCGGACCCTGCGGAACCGGCTGCGGGAGCCCCGGTTTGCCAGCGTTTTTTGCGCCGATTTTTCCGACGTGGCCCAGTGCTGCAGGAGCTATCCCGCCTATCTGGAGAAAGCCGCCCGGACCCGGGAGGAGGAGCACCGGTACTTGGGCCTGTGTCTGTGTGGGGAGAAGAAACTGGTAAACAGGCTGACCGGATGCCTGCCGCTGCTGCGGTGAGCGGCGGATGAAAAGATGCCCCCGGTCCGAACGCACGGTTCGGACCGGGGGCATTCCTTGTGTAAGGACGAAAAAGGGCATGAGAGCCGCTTTCCAACAGACCCTAATCCAGGACCTGCACGCAGGTGCCGAGGACCCCGTCGCCGATGTAGACGCTCAAGGTGCCGTCCAGTTCACCGTCCCAGATATGGTCGTAGTAGGGGAGGGCCGCCTTCAGCTTTTCCTTGAGGACGGCCATCTCCTCCGGGGCCCCTCCGTTGGCCACGGCCAGATTGTACTTTTTGTGATTCCCGCAGGCCTTCACCACCAGATCGATGAGCTTGTCCATGACCTGTTTCCGCCCGCGCACCTTGGCGATGGACTGGAGCTGTCCGTCGGCGGCAAAGGTGATGAGGGGCTTGATCTGGAGCATGGTTCCCGCCATGGCGGTCACTTTGCCGATGCGGCCGCCCCGCTGAAGATATTCCAGCGTGTCCACGGAGAAGAAGGGAAAGGTGTTCTTGATGAGCTGAGGCACCCGCTTATGGGTGAGCTCCCGCCAGGAGGCGCCCGCCCGGAGGTCCTCCGCCAACTGGAGCATGGTGACGCCGATGCCCAGAGAACCGCTCACCGAGTCGTAGACCTTGATCTCAAGGTCCCGGCGCTCCTCCGCCAGCAGGCGTGTCATATTATAGGTGCCGGAGAGGCCCCCAGAGAGCATGACGGCGATGACGCCGTCATAGCCCTCGTCCCGGATGCGGTCAAAGGCCGCCGTGATGTCCTCCCCCGCGGGAAGGGAGGTCTTGGGCAGCTCGCCCGCCCGGAGCCGGGCATAGATATCGGCGGCATGGATATCCACGCCGTCGGAATATTCGCCGTCGGCACAGCGGATCCGCAGGGGAACGACGTGGATGTGGTTCTCCTCCGCGACCTGAGTCGTCAGATCGGCGGTGGAATCGGTGAGCAGGGCAATTTTACGAGGCGCCATAGGGGTGATCATCTCCATCTATTGACAGGGCTCCCGCCCCAGCTTATAATAGGATCACATAACATTGTTATGCCATAGTTATTATAGGACACGAAAGATATCTTGTCAACTGCCGGAAGGGGGAAACAAGATGGATTACGCCCAGCGGAGGAAGCTCCAGGGGAAAGAGACGGAGCGCAGGATCCTGAATGCAGCGCTGGACCTGATGCGGGACCGGGGCTTTGACAAGGTGTCCATCCGGGACATCTGCAAGGAGGCGGGAATCACTACAGGCGCCTTCTACCATCATTTTTCCTCTAAGGAGGCCCTCCTGGAGAGCGGGTTCGCCCCTCTGGACGACTATATGGCGGGGGCGCTGGCGGGACATGAGGAAGAGCCGCCGGACCTGCGCCTGTGGCGTATCCTTTCGGCTTATGCCAAATTCATGGAGCAAAGCGGAGAGCTCATCGGCCGCTATTATCAGCGGCGCATCGCCGAGCCGGGGACCAGGAGCATGGACGCCACCCGCTATACGCTCAGGGCCATGCTGGACTGTTTCCGTCAGGCGGAGGGGGAGGGCCTCCTGAGGCCGGAACATCCGCCGGAGTGGGTGGCGGATTTTTGCTTTCGTCATTTCCGGGGCGTGGTCATCGACTGGGCCCTCCACCAGTATTCTTACCCATTATTGCCCAAGATGCAGGAGGATTATAAGCTCTTCGCCGCTCTCTTCCACACCTGAGGCCCCGGAGGGCATAGCAGTATAAAATATAAAGAGAGGGCC
>NZ_JBCOAQ010000044.1:0-7138 GCF_040226735.1 Intestinimonas sp. RTP31139st1_F5_RTP31139_211217
CCATGCGGATGGCGCGCCGGCCTCGTTTTGTCTTGCCCGCATTGGCCCCAGGGTCTGGGTCCCCGTTAGCTGAGCAGGTTATAGATCATCGCCGCGGCCTCCGCCCGCGTGGCGGTCCGTCCGGCGGCGAAGGCGCCGCCGTCCCCCTGGATCACGCCCAGCCCCTGGGCCAGGGCGGCATAGCCGTAATATGCCGCGGGAATGGACGCCTCATCGGCGTAAGAGCATCTGTAGATGCCCTGGAAACGGGCGATGGGGCCATAGCCGGCGCTGTCCAGCAGCAGCTTGACCGTTTCGCCCCGGGTGAGGATCTTGTCATCGCTGCGCGCTTCGGGCGTGAGGATTCCCATACGGTAGGCGCTGCGATAGAGGTCGTCCGCCTGGGCCCCCTCCAGGTCTTCGGGGTCGTAGCGGTAGCCCTGCATGCTCAGGAGCAGCGCCACCATGTCCTTCTGGACCAGGGTCTTTCCCGGCGCAAAGGAGCCGCCGTCAAAGCCCACCTGATAGCGGGCCAGCGTCTCGATCTGTGTTCGGGCCCAGCTCCCCTCCAGATCGTCGTAGGTAAGCCCGCTCCAGGACCAGGGCTCGCTGCGGATGACCTGGCCGGTCTTGGCGTCCACGCCCTGGACGTCGTAGTCGGGGGTGAGGCTCCAGCCCAGCTCCAGGGCGCTGAACCAGCTCCCGCCCAGGGCGGCCAGGGGCTGATATTCCGGCCTGGAGAGGTCCAGCTCCACGGGGACCGCCAGATACCTCAGATCCACTGTAAAGGTGCCGAACCAAGCGTCCAGCGCGTCGGATGCGGACACCAGGCCCTCGGCGCTCTCAAAGGTCACCCCCGGGATCTCCCGGCGCTGGAAGCCGCTCACGGAGCCATCCAGCGCACTGATGGACACGCTGAACTGATCGTCCGGGAAAAAGTAGCCGTTCTCCTGGCGGGCATAGATGAAATACCACTCCGTGGTAGTGACGTCCTCCGCCGGGACATCCCCGCCATAGAGGGCGCTGTTATCGTAATCGGCGCACCGGGCGAAGTCCTCGCCCCAGTAACGCGTCAGGAACGCCTCCGCCTTCTCCCGGGCCGCCGTGCGGTCCACGGTCCGGGGCAGGGTCTCATTCCAGGGCCCGCCGCTCCAAAGGCTCTCCAGTTCCCCGGTGCGGGCGTCCACCGTCACGCATTTTTGCCAGATGCCACCCTCACCATCCTGTTTTCCATAGGTGAGCTGGGCAAAGACGTCCCCGGTGTCCGTGCCGCCGTCCGCGATGGCGGTCTCCAGGTAAAACCGGGATTCGGCCAGGGTATAGGTCTCCAGCCCCAGTTCTGAGACGGCCCGCACCTTTTGATCCAGGGCCTTTGCGGACAGAACGCCGGAGAGCTTCTCCACGCCGCTCTGCTCCACCTCAGTGAGGAAGGCCCCGCCGCCCGCGTCCGCGGCCGTATTGGCGGACATTTCTTCGGCATACCCATAGAACTTGTCGCCGTCGGCAAGCGCCCGCCGCTTCTCCGTCAGGTTCACCAGCTCTCCGGTGTGGGCGTCCACATAGCAGTCGTCCCGGCTGTTGGGGAGATAGCGCAGGGAGGCGGTCCTGCCGTCCTCATTCAGGCTGTACTCCAGGCGCATGGTGAGCAGCTCCTTGAGGAGCTCCCCCGCCCGCTGGGCGGAGACGTCGGCCTGCCCGGAGGGTACGGTCCCGATGTAGCTGCTGGCCAGATCGTCCCGCCGGAAATTCATCACGCAGTTGTCCGCCGCCCGGACCTCGATGCGCATGCCCAGAGGGGAAGGTACGCCGTTGAGGCAGATGATCCCCCGGAAATAATAGGAGGACTGGTTCAGGGATTCCCCCTCGTCCTCCCGGAACACCACGGTCTCATTGGCGGCCAGGACCTTGTCCAGGAAGGCCTGAGCGGCCTTTTGGGCCCCGTCCCGCCCGCCCTCTGGGAAGGATGGATTCTGGAAGCCCCGGTCCCAATACTCGGCGGCGTCATGTCGGAAGTAGCTGAGGATGCGGCCGTCCTCCCCCGCGGTGACGCTGAGGCTGCCCCCATCGCCGTACCAGTCAAGGTACCAGAGCGGGGCCAGCGCATTCTCCTCCGGGTAGCCGCTGAAATCGCTGTAGGCGTCGGTGTCCAGATCCAGGGTCTCCTTTACCGCCAGGGTCACGGCGCTCAGCCGCGCCTCGGCGCCTTCCTCCGCCGCCGCAGGCAGCGCCAGCGCCAGCAGCAGGGACAGCGCCAGTACCAGGGACAGTGCTTTTTTCATTCAGATTTCCTCCTTTGTTGCTTTTTCCCTTCTAAATAGTGTAGACGATTCGTGGAGGGAAAATGTTTCAAAAATTTTGCTTGACTTTTATCGAACGTTTGTTGTATTATGAACTCGAACAAAAGTTCTGTGCAACAAAAACGCAAGCAAACTCGTCTATTTGATATAGAAAGGTTGAAAAGTCCGTTTTATGGGATAGCAGAACGGCTATGCTGGATCTATCAGCAGTGGGAGGGATCGCGGTATGCAGACCATTTACTATGAGACGAGCAATTTCATCCGTCATGAGGGAAACCTGGTGGACCTGGCGGCGTACCGCCAAAAGCTCGCGGCGGTGTCCGGAGGGAACTGGAGCCCGGCGCCGGAGGGCTCCCCGGCGTTTGAGGCGGAGGCGCCCCCGCGCACGGGAACGGTGCTGCGGCTTGTGCCGGAGGAGAGCCCCGCCCAGCGGCGCGCCCGCCGCACTGGGAGACGGCTCCGCCGTGCCGCCCTGGCCCTGGACTTCTGCGCCAGTGCGGCCATCGTGGTCCTGACGGTGAGCGCCGTGATCGGGTTCCTGCACCTGTAAAGCATGTCAAATTTCCCGCTGCGGGGCCGCAAGAGGTTGCGGCCCCGTAAATTTTTGCCTTGATCCAGGAATTTTTTCTTTACTTTGCACCCAGAATATGATAATCTACTAAAGCACGTAAAGCGTGTATAGACGCCCTGCGGCCTCGTTTCGGGACACTGCCCGCTCTCATGCGGGGGCTTCACCCGCCCGTTACGCAGCTCCATGGGCAGCAAAAAAGAAAGGTGGAATCTCCCCATGATCCGTAAAGACGAAAAGACGGCCGTGATCGAGGCCAACCGCACCCATCCCACTGACACCGGCTCCCCCGAGGTGCAGATCGCCATTCTCACCGCCCGCATCCAGGAGCTCACTGAGCACCTGAAGATCCACACCCACGACAACCACAGCCGCCGCGGGCTGCTGAAGATGGTCGGTAAGCGCCGCAAGATGCTGGACTATCTGGCCAAGAAGGACGTGGAGCGTTACCGCGCCATTATCGCCAAGCTGGGCATCCGTAAGTAAGTATGTGAACAGGGGTGGCGCGGGACACTGCGCCGCCCCTTCTTCCCATGTGCCGCAAATCGCGCGCACCAGAGCCAACCACGCTTTTTTAGCAGTTGAACCTGGGCCCGGAGGACGGACCCGGCTTCAAATGCTAAAAATCGCGACGGCTCTTGGTGTGCAGCTTCCAAAACAGAATAGGAGGACTCCGCATGTCAACCGTCATCACTCACAAGCAGTTTCCCAACCACAAGGTCTACAAGATGGACCTGTGCGGCCGCCCGCTGACCATCGACGTGGGCAAGGTGGCCGAGCTGGCCAGCGCGTCCGCCATGGTCACCTATGGCGAGACCACCGTACTGGTGGCCGTCACCGTCGCGCCCCGTCCCCGTGACGGCGTGGACTTCTTCCCCCTGAGCGTGGATTTTGAGGAGAAGCTCTACGCCGTGGGCCGCATCCCCGGCTCGTTTATGCGCCGCGAGGGCCAGCCCTCTCTGCCTGCGGTACTGGCCAGCCGCGTCATCGACCGCTCCATCCGCCCCCTCTTCCCCTATGACTTCCGCAACGACGTGGTGGTGACATGCACCGTCATGAGCGTGGACTACGACTGCTCTCCCGAGGTGACCGCCATGATCGGCGTGTCCGCCTGCCTCTCCTACTCCGAGATTCCCTGGGCCGGCCCCATCGGCTGCCTGGAGGTGGGCTATGTGGACGGCCAGATCGTCCTCAACCCCAATCAGGAGCAGAAGCACGCCTCCAAGCTGGACCTCACCGTGGCCGCCACCGAGCAGAAGGTCATCATGATCGAGGCCGGCGCCAAGGAGCTGCCCGACGATATCATGTATGACGCCATCGTGAAGGCCCACGAGGAGATCAAAAAGCAGGTGGCGCTCATCCGGACCATCACCGCTGAGATCGGCAAGCCCACCATGACCTATGACCACGCCGACTTTGATCAGGAGCTCTTCGACAAGATCGTTGCCGCCACCATGGACGAGGCCAAGGCCGCCATGGACACCGACGACAAGAACATCCGCGAGGAGCGTTGGAACAAGCTCATCGACCACTGGCACGAGCTCTTCCTGGAGGACTATCCCGAGATGGACAAGTACCTGGAGGAGATCACCTACAAGTTCCAGAAGAAGATCGTCAAGGCCTGGCTTCTGGAGGGCCACCGCGTGGACGGGCGCGCCAAGAACGAGATCCGTCCCCTGGGGGCCGAGGTGGGCGTACTGCCCCGGGTCCACGGCTCCGGCCTCTTCACCCGTGGCCAGACCCAGGTCCTCTCCATCTGTACGCTGAACACCCTCTCCGCCGCCCAGAAGCTGGATACCATCTGGGAGGAAGAGGAGAAGCGGTACATGCACCACTACAACTTCCCCGCCTATTCTACCGGCGAGGCCCGCGGCGCCCGCTCCACCAACCGCCGCGAGAAGGGGCATGGCGCCCTGGCTGAGCGGGCGCTGGAGCCCGTCATCCCCCCTGTGGAGGAGTTCCCCTACGCCATTCGCGTGGTCTCCGAGGTCCTGAGCTCCAACGGCTCCACCTCCCAGGGCTCCATCTGCGGCTCCACCCTGGCGCTGATGGATGCCGGCGTGCCCATCTCTGCCCCGGTGGCCGGCATCTCCTGCGGCCTCATTCAGGATGACGACGGCGGCTTTACCACCTTCATCGACATCCAGGGCGTAGAGGATTTCCACGGTGAGATGGACTTCAAGGTGGCCGGCACCAAGGCCGGTATCACCGCCATCCAGATGGACATCAAAAACGACGGCCTCAGCCATGCCATCATCAAAGAGGCGCTGGAGATCACCAAGGACGCTCGCTACGCCATTCTGGACGAGGTCATGCTGCCCTGTATCAGCGCGCCCCGTCCCGACGTGGCCGAGACCGCTCCCAAGATGGTGAAGATGAAGATCGACGTGGACAAGATCCGCGAGGTCATCGGCTCCGGCGGCAAGGTCATCCAAAAGATCTGCGCCGATACCGGCGCCAAGATCGATATCGAGGACGACGGCACCATCTATATTGCCGGCGTGAACCGCGAGTCCTGCGACGCCGCCAAAAAGACCATCGAGACCATCGTCTTTGTCCCCGAGGTGGGCCAGCTCTATTACGGCAAGGTGGTCCGCATCCTGCCCTTCGGCGCCTTTGTGGAACTGGCGCCCGGCAAGGACGGCATGGTCCATATCTCCAAGCTCTCCGACCGCCGGGTGGAGAAGGTGGAGGATGTGGTCAACATCGGCGACATGATCTGGGTCAAGGTCACCGAGATCGACGAGAAGGGCCGCGTCAATCTCTCCTATAAGGATGCCCTTAAGGCCATCAAGGAGAACCCCGGCCTGAAGAAGTAAGAGAAGCGTCAAAACTGCCGACCGGGCGGGCGAAAGCTCGCCCGGTCCTTTTTCCACCCGATTTCTATGGTGTTGCGGAGAGGAGGGGCTTGCCTTGACGGGACCGGATGCCTGGTTTGCCGCCGCGGGAGCCGCGGCCTGGGGGACCTGCGCCTATGAAGATGTGCGCCCTCATATGGATGCCCCCGCGCTGGCGCGGGCGGAGGCGCTGTGCCCTGCCCCCGCCGGGATCTATGTGGCCGCCTTTCCCTATTTCCCGGGCGAGGCGCCGGGAAATCTCTCCCTCTACGCCCGGGGCGAGGATTACCACGCCGCCGTGGCCCGGAGGCTGGACCGGGTGTGCGCCGCCCTGCGCCCTTCCCATCCGGGCCGCTGTTTTGCACCTCTTGTGGACAACTCCCCTCTTCCGGAACAGCTCTGCGCAGCCTTGGCTGGACTGGGCCTTCGGGGCAGGAACACCCTTACGATTCTGCCCCCCTGGGGCACCTGGCTCTTTTTGGGCGCCATCCTCACCGATCTGCCTCTGGAGAGTGCTCCCGTTCCCGCTCCGGCGTGCATGGACTGCGGCAAATGCACTGCGGCCTGTCCCGCCGGCGCATTGGGCCCCAACGGCCTGGACCCTGACCGCTGTCTCTCGGCCCTGACCCAGAAAAAAGGTGCGCTGACAGCGGAAGAGGAGGCTCGCCTGCGCGGTCACGGTCTGGTCTGGGGCTGTGACGCATGTCAGCGGGCGTGCCCCTATAACCGGGACGTGCCCCTTTCCCCCCTCCCGGAATTCCGCACCAATTTGATCCACACCCTGGGGACAACGGATGTGGATCATCTGACCCGCCGGCAGTTCCAGGAAAAATATCCGCTCCGGGCCTTCACTTGGCGGGGCCCGGGCGTACTGCTGCGGAATCTGCGTTTGAAAGAGCGCGAGGGCCGAAACGGTCCGTCCGTATAAAAATGCCGCCCTTCGTGGAAACTATCCCCGAAAGGCGGTGTTTTACTATGCAAGTACGCGATCTCATGAATCAGAGTGTGGTCTCCATCACGCCGGCGGAGTCGGCCTCCCTGGCGGCCCGCCTCCTCAGCCGTCACAACCTGGGCTCCCTCCCGGTGTGCGGCGAGGACGGCGGCCTGAGGGGCATCGTCACCGACCGGGACATCGTGACCCGGTGCGTCGCCGCGGAGGAGGACCCCCACAAGGTCCAGATCAAGGACATCATGTCCCGGAACTGTGCCGTGGTCTCCCCGGATGATGACGCGGCGGAGGCCGCCCGGATGATGGCGGTGAAGCAGGTGCGCCGGCTCCCTGTGCTGGAGGCGGGCAAGGTGGTGGGAATGGTCTCCCTGGGCGACCTGGCCAAGTGCGGCGCCTGCGAGATGGAAGCGGGGGAAGCCCTCTCGGAAATCTCCGAGAACATCCAGCGGACCCGGGGCCTCCACCAGCCGGAGCGGGACTGAGACATCCCTGCCGTTCCTTTTTGGGA
>NZ_JBCOAQ010000044.1:7148-16588 GCF_040226735.1 Intestinimonas sp. RTP31139st1_F5_RTP31139_211217
CCGCCCTGGCCTTCCCATATTCTGTGCGTCTTGCGCTTACGGCTCCTCCCACAGCGGTTCCCAGTTACAGCCATCGTCCTCCACGGAGTCCACCCGCGCCATAACAGTCGGCCAGCGCCCGCGCCGGTTCTCCCCCCCTCTGTCCGCACCTTCACCTGCTGGGCGGCGGCATCCAGCGCGGAGACGTCGCCCCGGACCGATTCCAGCGCTGTGAGCCGCGCCTCCGCCCGGTCCAGGCGCATCCACAGGAGCAGCCAGCCCAAGGATATCCCAAAGAGCCTGCTCATGGCGGCAAGTTTCTCCAGCTCCGGCACACTGCCGCTGGGAGACGGCCTGTCGGCTGGCGCCCAGGGCCTCCCCCAGCACCTCCTGGGAGAGGCCCCTCTCTTTTCGAAGCAGTTGGATATGCTGTGCAGCTTCATCGTGATCCCGCTCTTTCCTGCGTACAGCGTATCACAGGGGGTAAAGGATGGCACCCAAGTCTTGCTTTCCTTCTATCAAGCAGGGCTTGCGGCCGGCTTTGACCCCGCCAAAAAGAGCAGCAATCCCCCGCCGCAGGCTATGGCGCCCAGCAGCAGGGCCTGCCCGCATCCCGCATCCGCCATCCGCCCAAAGGCCGGGTTCAGGACCAGGGATACCAGATCCATGACCATGGCGTTGCAGGAGAGCTGCGCAGCCCGGGCGCCCGGCTCTGCAGCGGCGTTCTGGAGAGAAAGGGCCAGTGGAGAGAATAGGGCCGCGGCGGCCCTGAGCCCCAGGACCCCCGCCACCGCCGGCAGGGGGGCGGGGCACAGCGCCGTCAGGCACGCCGCGCCTGCACAGAGGAAGAGGAGCGCGCCGCCCCGGCGGCGGCCCAGACGCCTGGTGAGCCGGTGGGAGCGGGCCCCGGCCAGTGCGCAGAGCGTCGCCAGCATGGAGAGCCAGCCGAACGCCCGGACGGGGAGCCCGGCGCGCTGATAAAGGAGCTGGCTGAGAAAGACGGTGATGAACTGCGCGGTCTCCGCCAGCAGAGCGCTCCCCGCCAGGAAGGGGGTCATGGAGAGGCTCCGGCGGAGCAGCCCGCCCATCCCCGGCCGGGGCGCGGTGGCCGCCGGCTTTTCCCCATCCTCCTCCGGGTCGGTGAGCAGAAGTGTGAGCAGCGCGGCGGCAGAGTAGCTGAGCACAGTCCACAGGGCCCCCCGGCGGTAGTGCTCGCTCAGAAAGAGCGAGGCGCTCATCCCGGCAACCAGAAGGCCCGCGGTCTGCACGGCGTTCCAGAGTCCGAAAATGCGCTGGCTCTCCTTCTCTCCCACGCAGGCGAAGAGGTAGGCCGAATCGCATCCGGAGAGCCCCGCCAGAGCCACGGCCAGGATGAGCCGCTCGGCGAGGAAGTCCGGGAAAGCCCGGGCCTTCCAGAATACCACCTTGGAAAGGGCGAAGAGGGCCGAGCAGATCACCAGAGTCCGGCGGTGACCGATGCGGTCGGCCGCCCGTCCCCAGGGGATCTCCAGAAGAAGCATGGCGGCCAGGGAGATGGACTCCAAAAGGCCGGTCTGGAACAGTGTGAGCCCGGCCTCCAGCCGGTATAGGGTGGCTACGGGACTGTAGAAGCACAGTCCCTGCAAAAAATAGACAGCAAAAAGGAGCGCAACATTGCGCCGATTCCGTACCATAAAAATTCCTCCTGTTTCAGGCCTTGTTTGAAAATGGTTTACGAGCCCCAGGCATCACAAAGCACCCGCCGCGTTGCCAGCGGGGCAAAACAGGTGGAATTTTCAGGTGGGACGGCGCATATGCGGCGCTCCTCTCTTCAGGATTTCGTTATTCCCGGCCGGGGCTCTTCCGCAGTAGATATCCGGTCAGGGGTGGCAGCTCGACCACGGCCTCGCCGGTGTCCGGATCGGTCGGGAAGCACAGCAGGCCGCCGATTTCCGCGGCGGACCAGGGAAGGGTCACCCGGGCGCACTCCCGCCCGGCGTTGCAGGCGCACAGGACGGTATCCTCCTCCCAGGTGCGGGTGAAGGCCAGCACGTCTCCCTCGGCCGCCGTATAGCACAGCGCTCCCCTCCGCAAAGGGGCTAACTCCCGCCGGGCCTTCCCCAGGGCCCGGTACCAGGCGATCAGCTCGGCATCCTCCTCCCCCCAGGGGTAGGTGCGGCGGTTGAAGGGGTCTTCAAATCCCTCCATACCCGCCTCGTCCCCGTAGTAGGTGGTGGGGCTCCCCGGGAAGGCATACTGGACCAGTGCGGCCAGCTTCAGCCGCCGGACGCCCAGCGCCCGCTCCTCGGGTGAGAGCCGGTGCTCGGCCCGCCACTGCTTGCTCTCCCCGCCGCAGTCCCCGCCCACCCCCAGCAGGGTGAGGATTCGGGGGGTATCATGGGTGCCCAGGGAGTTCATGGCGGAATAGAAGGCAGCGGGCGGATAGTTCTCCCGAATGGTCTCCATGCTCTCCCGGAACTGCCCGGCGTCCCCGCCCAGCAGCCAGGCCAGCAGCGCATTGCGGAAGGGGTAGTTCATCAGCCCGTCCAGATGTCCCCCCAGAAGGTGCCTGCGGCGGACGCCATAGGCGATTTTGTTGGACCCGTCCTCCCACACCTCGCCGATGATGACGGCCTCCGGCTTGGCCTCCCGGGCGGCCCGGTGGAGCTTTTCAATAAAAGCGTCGGGCAGCTCGTCGGCCACGTCCAGCCGCCATCCGTCGGCCCCGGCCCGGAGCCACCGGCGCACAATGCTGTCCTCACCCTCGATGATATAGTCCACATAGTCCTCCTGGCTCTCGTTGACGGCAGGGAGGGAGTAGATGCCCCACCAGGCGTCATATTGATCCGGCCAGCGGTTGAAGTGATACCAAGGGTAGTAGGGGGAAGCCTTGGACTGATGGGCCCCCAGCTCGGGGTAAAAGCCGTCCCCGTTGAAGTAGCGGCTGACGAACCCCTGGTGATTGAACACGCCGTCCAGCATCACCCGGATGCCCCGGGCCCGGGCGGCGGCACAGAGGTCCTTGAAGTCCTCGTTGGAACCCAGCATGGGGTCCACCCGCTCGTAGTCGGCGGTGCCGTAGCGGTGATTCTCCGCCGCCTCGAAGATGGGGCAGAAGTAGAGGGTCTCCACCCCCAGACTCTGGAGATAGTCCAGCTTTTCCTCCACCCCCGCCAGAGAGCCGCCGAAGAAATCCCGGTTGCGCACCTCGCCGCGGGCATCGGGCTGCCACACCGGCTCCTCGAACCAGCCGGTGTGAACGCTGCGCCCCCCCACCATGCCGGCGGGATCGGGCACACAGGTGCGGCGGAAGCGGTCGGGGAAGATCTGATAGGTGACGCCCTCTCCAAACCAGGCCGGAACGGAGTGGGCGCCGTCGTAGACGGTGAGCTGCCGTTCGGGAAGCTCCAGCGCCTTTCCGTCCAGCCGCTCCAGGCGGAAGGAGTACCAGACCAGGCCCACATAGTCCCCGGTGTCCAGCGCACAGGAAAAGAGATCCCGGTCCCCGTCCAGCCCTGTCCAAGGCATGGGCACTTCAGCAATCTCCTCCCCCCGGAACTCAAACCGCGCCCGAAGCACGGCCCGGGACCAACCACCGGCGCGGCGGGGGCGGAGGGTGAGGGCGACCCGGGTCCCGGAGGGCACCGCCCCATAGGGAGTCTTGCACCGGGGGTCTCGTGCGTTGAAGATGGAGGGATCTATCATGGTATCAACTCACAAATCAAAAATGGGGGCGCTACCGCAGCAGCGTGTTCTCCCCCTCCACGGTCTCCATGCCGCTGCCGGAGGAGAAATAGTAGTCCAGGATCTCCACGGCAATGCTACTCAGCGTGGAGCCGGAGCCGCCCTTTTCCACCACGATAGCCAGAGCGATCTCCGGGTCCTCGTAGGGGGCGAAGCAGACAAAGACGGCGTTGGACTCGGTGGCGCTGCTCACCTGGGCCGAGCCGGTCTTGGCCGCCACCTGTATGTCCAGGGTGTTGAAGCCGTAGCTGTAGGCGGAGCCGCCGGGCTGGGTCACCATCAGCATGCCCCTGGTGACGGCCTCCAGGTTTTCCGGGTCCAGGTCCAGCTCGTTGAGGACCTCCGGCTCATACTGGTAGACCACCTGGGAGAAGTCGCTGGATTTGACCTCCTTGAGCAGGTGGGCCGAGTAGTGTGTGCCGCCGTTGGCCAGGGTAGCCACATAGTTGGCGAGCTGGATAGGGGTAAACTGGTTGTTCTCCTGGCCGATGGCGGCGGGGAGGGTATTGCCGTCGTACCACTTCTGGCCCAGGGATTCGGTGTAACCGGGACCCGCCACGTGACCCTTGCTCTCATAGACCTCGATGCCGGTGTACTCCCCCAGGCCGAACTTCTGGGCGTACTCATCCAGCAGGCTGATGCCCAGGCGGCGGCCCACATCGTAGAAGAAGATGTTGCAGGAGTCCCGGATGGCCTCGGAGACGTTCTCCTTGCCGTGGGTGCGGCCGTACTGGCGGTAATACCAGCACTGGGGCTGGTAATCCTTGTAGTACGTATAGCGCCCGGTGTCCAGAATCTCATCCGTCGGGGTGATGACGCCCTCCTGAAGTCCGGCGATGGCGGTGACCATCTTAAAGGTGGAGCCCGGGGGATAGACCCCCTGGGTAGCCCGGTTGAACAGGGGGTTGAGCGGGTCGTTGGCCAGCTCAGTGTAGTTCTGGAGGAAGGTGGACAGATCATAGGTGGGATAGGAGGCGGAGGCCAGCACGCCGCCGTCATTGACGTCGATGACCACCGCCGCCGCGCCCTGGGTGTCCTCGGATTTGAGGGCGCCCACACCGTCTGCCAGGGCCCGCTCCACTGCCTCCTGGAGCTTGATGTCCAGGGTGGAGATGACATTGCAGCCGGGCTGAGGGGCCTGCGGCTCGCCGGTGCGCTCGTCGATCTTCCAGTTGTCGTCCGCACTGACCACCTTGCCCTGGTCGTTGGTCTCGATGGCCCGCTTGCCCGGCACACCGTGGAGATAGGACTCAAAGGCCTGCTCCATACCGTCCTTCCCAACGGAGGCGTTATAGGGGTAGTCCAGCGCCTGATAGATATTGTTCCACTCATCCGAGTCCATCAGCCCCACCCGGCCCAGCAGATGGGCGGCATAGGAGGTGTTGTACTCCCGGACGGTGGTGGTGTCGATGCTCACCCCTGAGAGGGACGCCTCCTTCACCTTGACGATAAAGGCCATCTCCACATCCTGAGCAAAGACGTAGCTGCTCCATGTGATCTCCCGCGAGCGGAGGGCAAGCTCATAGAGAACGCCCACCAGGTCCCTGGCCTCCCCGTCGGAGAGGGCGGGGTCCACCTGATAGGTCTCCCGGAGCTTGGCGAGCAGGCGCTCGGCGGAGGGGAGGGCGGGGGACTCGGCGCTCTGCAGGGCTTCCAGCTCCTCCGCTGTGGGGACCAGCCCGTCCCATTTCATCTTCTCGGCGTACTTTCTCAGATTGCCGTAGGCGCCTTCCGCCGTAAAGACGTAGGGGGCCGACCGGGAGACGGGCAGGGTGTCGCTCCACGTCACCGACTCCTCCCGGCAGATCTCCAGCAGCCGCAGGAGGATCGCATTTCTCTCCTCCCCCATAAAGGAGGTGTCCAGGCTTACGTTGTAGCTGGCCCGGTTGCCGACCAGCACCCGGCCGTAGCGGTCCAGGATCTGCCCCCGGGATGCCTCCACAGTCTCGGTTTTCGCAATCTTCCGCCGGGACTGCTCCAGATACTCCGCCCCGTGGACATACTGGAGGTCGTAGAGGACCCAGAGAAAGCCCACCAGAACGGCCGCCAGCAGTACCATCACGCCCCGGACCCGGACATGGAACTGCCGCCCGTCCATCATGGGTTCCTTTTTCCCGTTCATAAATACCTCCTTGCCGCGGCGGCAGCCTGTGCAGCAGCAGGCTCTACAGCCGCAGAAAGTGGATGATGCGCCTCCGCACCCAGGTAAACCAGGGATAGAGGAGGCACGCGAAACAGAGTGACCAGAGGACCTCCGGCAGAGCCACCCGCAGCAGGGCGGGCAGGGGGGCAAGGCCCGTGAAGAGTCCGGTAAAGACCCGCACCGTGTCGATGAGGACCAGACCGGCGGCGGCGCACAGCAGGCAGCCTCCGAAGTTCCGGCTGAGGACATACTGGGCGGCGGCGCCCGCGCCCCAGCCGATGAGACACAGGCCCAGCGTCAGAAAGCCGTGGCCGCCGAAATATACCGCGTCGCACAGGACGCCCACCGCCAGGCCGAAGCCCGCCCCGGCCAGCGCGCCCTCCAGCACAGCCACCGCCACGGCGGCCACAGGCAGCAGCATGGGGGCCACGCCCAGCACCGGGAATCTCCCCAGCACAAAGGTATCCATCCACCAGACCGGCAGCAGCGCCAAGGCGTAGAAAAGCCATTTCAGGATAAAGTCCTGCCTTGTCAAGGGCTGAGCCCCCCTCTACTCCACAATGTCAAACGCTTTGATGATAAACACCTGTACCAGATCGTCCAGATCCGCCGCCGGGACAATGACCGCGTAACGGGACATACCCGAGGCGTCGGTGTGAATGGACTCGATGGTGCCCGCCACCAGCCCGGAGGGGTAGTTGCCCCCCATGCTGGAGGTGAGCACCAGGTCTCCGGTGATGAGCTCCGTGTTTTCCGGCAGGTAGGTGAGCTTCAGCTTCCCCTCGGCCATCAGGGTGAAATCCCCCTCCAGCACGGCGGTAGAGTCGGTCCGGGCAATGAGCGCCCCCATCTCCAGGGTGGCGTCCGTTATCGTGATCATGGTGGACCAGTTGGCGCCCGCCTCCTCGATGATGCCCACCAGATTCCCGGCCTCGTCCACCACGCAGTTTCCGGCCTGGACGCCCTGCTCCGCGCCCTTGCTGAGGGTGAGGGTGGAGGCCCAGTTGGAACTGCCCCGGGCGGTGACGGTGGCGGACTCAAAGTCAAATTCTCTGCGCTTTTGCCGCAGCCCCAGCAGCGTCCGCAGCCGCTCGTTCTCCTTGCTGTCCGCCTCGCCCTCCCGGGCCTTGGCCTCCAGCTCGGCGATCTCCTTCCGCAGCCGGGCATTTTCCGCCTGAAGCTCATCGTATTGAAAGGAGTAGTTATAGATCCCCTCCGCCCAGCCGGCGAAGGAGGAGATCCCATTGCGGATGGGGGTGGTGATCACCCCCAGTACGTTGGCCAGGGGGTTGGGCACCCCCTGGAGCACATAGGAGCTCACCGCCGTGATGGCGGCGAGCAGCACGGCGATGACCAGGATTAGGGCGCCGTTGTTTCGGAAAAAATCCTTCAAATCCGGTTCTCCTTCTCAGTGTCCGTCGGGGGACAACAGCTCCACACCGAAAGCCCGCAGCATCCGTCCCAGGCGGCACAGGGGCAGGCCCATAACGTTGAAGTAGTCGCCCTCCAGCCGCTGGACCAGCAGCGCCCCCAGGCCCTGGATGCCATAGGCGCCGGCCTTGTCCATGGGCTCCCCGGTGGCCACGTAGGCCGCGATCTCCGCCCCGCTCAGGGCGCGAAAGGTGACGTCGGTGACCTCGTGCTCGGTGCACACCGCCCCAGGCCCCGCCAGCGTAAGGCCGGTGTAGACCTGATGGGTCCGCCCGGAGAGGGCGGCGAGCATACGCGCGGCCTCTTCCGGACTCGCCGGTTTGCCCAGGACGGCCCCCTCCAGGGCCACCACGGTGTCGGCGGCCAGCACCAGACCGTCCTTGGGGGCCTCCCGGACCACCGCCGCCGCCTTCCGTGCGGAGAGCTCCTCCACCATTTCAGCGGGGGTGAGCCCGGGGCGGACCGACTCGTCCACATCGGAGGCCCGGATCACAAAGCCCCGCAGGCCCACCTGCTCCAAAAGCTGACGCCGCCGGGGAGAGCCGGAGGCCAGAATGATCTTCATCGCCGTATTCCCTCTTTCTGCGGACGGCGGCCGGGGCCGCCGTCCGGGTTTGAACGTCATTTCCCCGTGGAGCCAAAGCCGCCGGCGCCCCTCGCCGTCTCATCCAACTCCTCTACAGGGGTCAGGGCGGCACGGACCACGGGCACCACCGCCAGTTGGGCAATGCGGTCCCCCGGCGCTACGGTATAGGGGGTCCCGGACAGGTTCACAAGCCCCACTCCGATCTCCCCCCGGTAGTCGCTGTCGATGACCCCCACGCCGTTGGAGAGGGCGATACCGTGCTTGATCCCCAGCCCGGAGCGGTCGAACACCAGGGCCACATACTCTGCCGAGGGGAGCGCGATGGCGATGCCGGTGGGGAGGAAGGCCCGTCCCCCTGGCGCCAGGGTCACCGCCTCGTCGATACAGGCGTGGAGATCCATGGCGGCAGCTCCCGCGCTGGCGTAATAGGGAAAGGGGATCTCCGCCCCGATCTTCGGGGACACGGCCTTGATCTTCAGTTCCATCCTATCCATCCTCCATTCCGGTTATTCCACATCCCGGTAATAGAGCCCCCGGGTAAAGTCGTTGGGCTCATACCGTCCTCTGCCCAGATACCGTTCCGCCACCTGGACGCACTCCCGGGGATTTTCCGTGGTGAAGAGCAGCCGGGCCCCCCAGATACCGGCGCGGCGGTAGTCCGCCTGCTTGTCCACGAGGAACAGCTTCTTAGCGTTCAAAATCTCGTTCCGACAGCCCGGCGCCTTCACCACCGGGAACCGCTCTCCCTTCCGGTCTGTGAGCAGATTGGGATTGCCGCAGGCACAGCGGCCGGAGCGGTTCCGAATGATGCAGTTCTCCGTGAGCATCAGCGGGAGCCTGCCGTACACCAGCATCTCCAGATCGATACACTTGGAGAGGTCCCGGATCTGGGCCAGCTTGAGCTCGAAGGAGGCGGTGCAGGAAGCAAAACCGAAGCGCTTGTACTCCTTCAGACTCTGCGCGTTGTAGACCCCCAGCCCGAAATCTCCCCGCAGGGCGAGCCCAGCCTCCCGGGCCGGGGCGATCAGGTCCAGCGTGCCCACCAGGGCGTCGGTCACGCCCAGACCCCGGACCACCGCCAACTGTCTGCGCAGCTCCTCCCGCTCGCGGTCCCAGCAGACCCGCGGCAGCGTGACCCCCACCCGTCCTCCTTCCAGGGCCAGGCGGACGGCCTCCGGATGGGCGGCGGCCTCCTCCAGGGGGAGATAGAGCAGGGCGGGGCGGAGCTCCGTCAGCTCGCGGGTGAGCTGGTCGGCCCGGCGCAAAGACATGGTGAGGACGGGGGGCTCCCGGCGGTTCTCATACCGCACACCGGCGTGAACGGTCCCCAGCTCGGGCGCGGCGGGTGTGCCGCGCTCCCGCGCAAGCCCCTGCAGCACCTCCCGCCGCAGGGCGTTGAGGGCGGCCACAGGCACGGAGAGCTCCGGTTCCACCAGCGCACGGACCCGGGTACACAGGAAGGGCGTGCCGCCGGTGCGGGAGAGCTGTTTCTCCACCGTCTCGGCGGTGAGCGGCCGCGTCCGCGCCGCCTCCGGCCCCGCGCCGGAGGCGGTGACGGTGTGCCCCACCTCGTCGTGG
>NZ_JBCOAQ010000045.1:0-16495 GCF_040226735.1 Intestinimonas sp. RTP31139st1_F5_RTP31139_211217
GTTCTCCGCCCGGTCCCGCCATACCCCGGTGGCCAGCCCCGCCAGATTAGCGCATCCGAGGGCTGTGGTTTCGCGGATCATGGGGCGGCGGACCTCGCGGCGGAGGATATCTGCCTGGAACTGCATCAGAAAATGATCCCGGCTGGCCCCACCGTCCGCCCGGAGACCGGAGAGCGGGATGCCGGTGTCCCGCTCCATTGCGCCCACCAGGTCGGCCACCTGGTAGGCGATGGATTCCTGGGCGGCGCGGATGATATGCTCCCGACGGGTCCCGCGGGTCAGGCCCACGATGGCGCCCCGGGCGTACATGTCCCAATAGGGCGCGCCCAGGCCGGTAAAGGCCGGGACCAAATAGACCCCGCCGGTGTCCGGGACCTTCTGGGCATAGTATTCCGCGTCCCGGCTCTCAGTGAGAAAGCGCATCTCATCCCGCAGCCACTGGATGACCGCCCCACCCACAAAAACGGAGCCCTCCAGCGCGTACTGGACCCGACCTCCCAGGCCCACGGCGATGGTGGTGATGAGACCGTTCCGGCTCTCGCAGGGCCGGTCGCCGGTGTTCATGAGGAGAAAGCAGCCGGTGCCGTAGGTGTTCTTGGCATCCCCCATGTCAAAACAGGTCTGGCCGAAGAGCGCGGCCTGCTGATCTCCGGCGATACCCGCGATGGGGACCTTGGTCCCGGCAATATCGGTGTAACCGTAAATGGAGCTGGAGTCCCTCACCTCGGGCAGCATGGCCTTTGGGATATCCAGAGCCTCCAGCAAATCGTCGTCCCACCGGAGACGGTGGATGTCATAGAGCATGGTGCGGGAGGCGTTGGTGTAATCGGTGATATGGACGGCTCCCCCGGTGAGCTTCCAGAGAAGCCAGGTGTCCACGGTGCCGAAAAGAAGCTCCCCCTTTTCCGCACGCGCACGGGCCCCCTCCACGTGGTCCAGAATCCAAGCGATTTTGGTGGCGGAGAAATAGGCGTCGGGCACCAGGCCGGTCGTCCTGCGGATGTGCGCCTCCAGACCGTCGGCCAGGAGGCGGTCTACGATCGGCGCAGTGCGGCGGCACTGCCAGACGATGGCGTGATAGACGGGCCGCCCCGTGGCCTTCTCCCAGATAATGGTGGTCTCCCGCTGATTGGTAATGCCGATGGCGGCGATCTCCGCGGGGGAGACGCCGGTCTGCGCGATGAGCTCCATCATCACCGCGTACTGGGAGGACCAGATCTCCATGGGATCGTGCTCCACCCAGCCCTCATGGGGGTAGTGCTGGGTGAACTCCTTCTGCGCGCTTCCCACGATGTTCTGTTCGCTGTCGAAGAGAATGGCCCTGGAGCTGGTGGTGCCCTGGTCAAGCGCCAGGAGATAGCTGCCCGTCATGATTGGAACCTCCTTGTGTCACATATCCCGCGTGGCGATAAAATTTCGCCCCGTGCCGCAGATGTTTTCCAGGACCACCTGTCCAGTTTGGATAGGTGCGGAGAGGGTTACGCCGTTGAGCGCCTGAACGGCGGCAAAGACCAGTGATTTTGGAATGGGACCGTCCGTCTTGACCGGGCAGCGCCGATGGGCCGCCCCTGTGATGCCCACGGTGGAGGAGACGCTCCGGATCGGGCGGGTGAGCTCGGTCTTTCCATATTCTATCCCCCGTGGACACTGGTTACCCGTCACGGCGTAGCCGTTCTTTTCGTCCACCCGGAGGCGGCAGCCCTTGGGGCAGAGGATGCAGGTGAGTTCGGTCATGGCGTGTCCTCCTCTACGGAAATGGTCAGGTCGCCGCAGCACTGCTCCAGCAGCGCCCGGGGCAGGACCAGACGCTCCATCTCGCCGGGGGAGAGCCTTCTGCGGCGATAGCGGGCCACAGTACGGCCGCCGGAACACACGGCCAGGTGGCAGGGGCCGTATACCCCGGAGGGGCGGAGAAAGAGGTCGCAGAATTTCTCCACCCGTTCAGGCCGCAGGCGCTGCGGCGCGATGGAGCCGACGCCCTCGCCGCATGTTACCCGCCATATGGGCGTTTCGTCGGGGAAAGGGGAGAGGACGTACCGAGCCGCCGCAGCGCCGGCCTTCCGGCTCTCAGCGGTGACATGGTCCACCAGATCGTGGACATGGGCCACATTGCCGCAGGCGAAGACCCCGGGCAGGGAGGTCTCCATGTCCTCGAAAACAACGGCGCCGCGGGTGCGGGGGTCCAGCTCGATACCCGCCTGCCGGGTGAGCTCATTTTCCGGAATGAGCCCCACGGACAAAAGGACCGTATCACAGGAGAGGGTCCGTTCCGTACCGGGGATGGGGCTCCGGTCGGCGTCCACCTGGGCTATGACGACCGATTCCACCCGCCTTTCCCCGCGGATCTCGGTGATGGTGTGAGAGAGATAGAGCGGGATGTTGAAATCCTGAAGGCACTGGACGATATTCCGCTGGAGGCCGGAGGAGTAGGGCATGGCCTCAACGCAGCACAGAACTTTGGCCCCCTCCAGGGTGAGCCGCCGGGCCATGATGAGGCCGATGTCGCCGCTGCCCAGAATGACCACGCGGCGGCCGGGGAGGTAGCCCTCGATGTTGACATACCGCTGCGCCGCTCCGGCGGTGAGGACGCCGGCGGGGCGGGTGCCCGGGATGGAGAGGGCGCCGCGGGTCCGCTCCCGGCAGCCCATGGCCAGAATCACGCTCCCGGCCTCTTCCACGCGATAGCCCAGCGCGGGGCTCACCATGTGGACCCGCCGCTCTTGTGTGAGTTCCAGAACCGTGGTGTCCGTCCACAGCTCCACCCCGGTTTCGGAGAGCATCCGGAGAAAACGCCCGGCATACTCCGGACCGGTGAGCTCCTCCTTGAAATAGTGAAGGCCGAAGCCGCTGTGGATGCACTGGTTCAGGATGCCGCCCGGCTCCCGGTCCCTCTCCACCACTAAGATGCGCGAAAGGCCCTCTTCCCAGGCGCTGTGGGCGGCGGCCAGCCCGGCGGGGCCGCCGCCGATGACAATGAGGTCATACATGGGCAGGTCCTCCCTTCGTCTCCCCGGCCAAAAGCCAGGTGCCCGCCCCCTCCTGGAGGATACGGGTGGCGGGAATGCCCAGCGCATCGCTCAGAAGCTCTACCAGCCTGGGCGCGCAGAAGCCGCCCTGGCAGCGCCCCATTCCAGTATTGGTCCTGCGCTTGAGCCCGTCCAGGGAGCGGGGGGGAATGGGGGCGCGGAGGGCGTCCAAAATCTCCCCCTCGGTGACGGTCTCGCACCGGCAGATCACGCGACCGTATTCCGGGCGCTGCCGCACCAGCGCGGTCATCGCCTCCGGGGAGAGGGTATGGAAGCGCAGGCGCTTCCGCTCGCAGATGAAATCGGGCTTGAGGCGCAGGGGAAGGCCGGCGGCGCCCAATAGCTCCACCGCGTACTCCGCGACGGCGGGCGCGGCGGTGAGACCGGGAGAGCAGATGCCGGCCAGATCAAAGAAGCCGGGGGCGCCTTCCGCCTCGCGGATGAGGAAATCTCCGCCTTCGGCCACGGCCCGCACCCCGGCGAAGCTGCGGATGTCCTCCTGAAAACAGATGGAGGGAATCGAGCGGAGGGCCTTTTCCCGGACGTAGGCCAGCCCCTGGGAGGTGGTGGCAGTATCCCCGCCCTCTACCGGCTCGGCGTTAGGGCCCACGATCAAATTCCCATGGACGGTGGGGGCCACCAGCACGCCCTTGCCCTGAGGGCCGGGACATGGAAAGACCACGTGAGAGACCCGGCTCCCCTCCGATTTGTCCAGCAGGTGGTACTGCCCCCGGACGCCCCGCAGCGTAAAGGCGTGGGGCGCGGCCAGATCGTGGAGCCGGTCCGCCTGGAGGCCGGCGGCGTTGAGGACGCAGCGGGCCTCATAGCTACCGGAGGCGGTCTCCAGCCGCCAGCCGCCACCCACCCGCCGGATGGCGGTGACGCCGGAGCTCAGATGGACCTGGACTCCGTTGCGTACGGCGGTCTCTGCCAGGGCCAGGCAGTATTCCCAGGGGGAGCAGATGGCGGCGGTGGGGGCATGGAGCGCGGCGATGACCTGGGGGCTCAGGCTGGGCTCCAGGGCGCGGGCGGTGGAGCCGTCCAGCAGCTCCAGGCCGGGAACTCCATTGCGCAGGCCCCGGGCATAGAGCGCCTCCAGCGCGGCGCGCTCCCCTGCGTGGAAGGCGATCACCAGGGAGCCTGTGGGCCGATAGGGAACGTCCAGCTTGCGGCACAGCTCTCGGGCCAGCGCGGCGCCGCGGACGTTGCAGCGGGCCATGAGGGAGCCGGGCTCCGGGTCATACCCGGCATGGAGAATGGCGGAGTTGGCCTTGGTGGCGCCGCAGGCCACATCGTTCTCCCGCTCCAGCACCGCTACGGACAACCGATATTTGGACAGCTCATAGGCCGTTGCGGCGCCGGTGATGCCGCAGCCAATGAGGATGACATCGAACATGGGGGGACCTCCCATCTTAGTAAAGAAACGGCGGCCGACACTGCGGGACGGGCAATGCGGCTGTCTCTGCCATTCGGCTGCGGGAGCAGGACGAATGGATGCGCACGGTTTTCCTTGCCTGTCCCGCCCTGCCGTGGTATAGTGGTGGCACAAAACACAAAAGGGAAGGCGGCGCGAGCATGTATCGGACGGAAGTAAAGGTAGCCGCTCTGCCGGTGGCGGAGTGGATGAAAAGATACTGTTTTCCTGGGCGGTTTTTGCATTCCTGTAAGCAGTGCCCGGACTATGGCCGGGTGTGGTCCTGTCCGCCCGGCGTGCCGGAGGCCGGAGATTATCTGGGGGCCTATCGCATGGCACACATCATCGGGGTGAAGGTCCTCTATGATGACGGAGAACGGGCAAGAGCCCTCCGCTCCCCTAAGGAGGCCGAGACGGTGCGCCAGGAGACCTACGGCGTGGTGAAAAAGGCCCTGCTGGAGGCCCTGCTGGCCTTTGAGCGCGTCAGCCCGGGCGCTGTCACGGTGGCGGCGGGCCGCTGCGAGCAGTGCGAGGTCTGCACCCGCCTCCAGGACCTGCCCTGCCGACGCCCGGAACGGATGCGCTATTCCTTCTCCGCCTTTGGATTCGATCTCACCGCGTTGGCGAAGGAGCAGCTCGGCATGGATCTGCTGTGGGCTGGTGAGGGGCTCCCGGAGTACAATGTGGCGATCGCCGCCTTTTTGACGAGGTGAGCGTGTGGGCATTGAACTGGAGCAGAAATATGTGGTGGACTCCCAGCGGCCCTGGCAGGTACAGGCGGAGCTCCTCTCCCTTCTGAACCGGGCGGGGTACGAGGTGCGCCTCCTGGGAGAAACGCCCCAGGAGGACGTCTATTACGATACGCCGGAGGACGACTTCCTGCTGACCGGCGGTTCTCTTCGGGTCCGCAGGAGGGGGGAGCGGCGGGTCCTCACGCTCAACACGCCTGTGGGGCAAACTCCGCAGACTGGCGCCTTTGCCCGGCGTGAGGAGGAGCTGGAGCTCTCATCGGATGCACTTCCGGCGGACTTTCTGCGGGAGCGCCTGCCGGAGCTGGACCCGGACGCGCTGCGGCCGGCGGCGCAGGTGGAGAATCTGCGGCGGACCTATGAGGTAAAGGGGCCGGCCGGATGCCGATTTGAACTGGCCTTTGATGATGTGATCTTCCGGGACGCCGGAACAGGGGAGACCGCCCGGGAACGGCAGGTGGAGATCGAGCGTCTGGAGGGAACGGAGGCGGACCTGGCTCGTTTGGTGCGGGAGACCGCCGGACGGGTCGCGGCGCTGCGGAGCGTCAAGGACTCTAAATACCAGCGCGCCAGAAAGCGCGCGGGGCCTGAGGGCAGACGCGGTCAAGACAAAAGGACTCCGCCGGGATAAAGCACGGCGGAGTCCTTTTTATCGCCTTTTCAGAGGTCTTTGACCATGATGTTTTCATGGACTCCGGGCACGATGGCGTCGGGCACATAGCCCACCTTTTGATAACCCATGGACTGGTAGAGCGCTTTGGCCCGGGGATTGAAGTGACTCACCATGAGGGAGGCCTTCCGGTACCCCATGGCACGAGAGACGCCCTCAAAGGTCCGCAGCAGCACATGGCCCACACCCATGCCACGGAACGACTTTTTTACCCCGAGAAGGGCCAGATAGGGAAAAACGTCAAAAAAACCCGTCATCTCTATCCACATGGCGCCCGCCACCTCATTCTGAGAAGTGACGGCCAGCCACAGCTCCCCTTTCTCCACGGCCGTGGCCAGCATACCCTCCAGCCTGCCCTCCGCAGTGAAATAATGGTCGTAGAGAGCGCTGTCCAGAAAGACCTCACGGCACTCCGCAAGGCGGCTTGGGTCTGCCTTCACAATGGTCACATTCATGGCATGCTCCATTTCCGCCCTTAAAAATAGGTGAGATTTTTCGGCTTGACGCTCCAGCCGATGGCCCTCTGGATATCCTCGGCGTAGCTGGGATCGGAGAGGGTCATGCGGTCGTAGGCGAGAAACTCGCGCAGCGGAATGGCGCCCATGACCAGAGAGGAGAGGTCGGCGATCTGGGTTGAGAGGGTCACGTCGGGCGTGCCCGTCTCCGTCAGCGTTACCGTGCCGCCGTTTACCTCCAGGAGGAAGGTGCCGTTATTGTGCTCCAGGAAGGTGTCCCGCACCTGGAGCGCCAGGGTAAAGGGGCGGGATACGGGGACTTCGCAGTGGGTCTGGACGGAAAAATACTGCCTGATGTCGAAGATACGTACCATATAGCCCATAGTTTTCCGGCCGATCTCGTGGATACAGCCGTCGTGGGCGCGATTTTCTCCCGTGTCGGGGTTTTTGAACATGACATGGAGATATTCGTCAGGGCTGAGGATGCGGACCCGTTCGATCTGATCCACCTGAGAGGCGAAAAAGGTCATGAACTGCTTGAGGGTCTCGGCGTCCTCATAGATCATCTCACGGACCATAAGATCATGGTACATATCGGTGTAGTGGTCCACGTCCACAAATTCGAAGGTGAGATAACCGGTGATGCGCCCGTCCCTGCGGCAGACCACCACGTAGGGCATGTCGAAGATGCGGTGCGGGTCCATGAAATGGTGGACCGTGGCGCCGTTGGTCCTCTCGGCATAGGCCCGGTAGAACCGAAGGATATCCTCCTTGTCGTCGGGACCGGCGAAGGAGAGGCCGGACTTGTCCCCGAAGGAACGGATCATGCTGGGCCGGGGCTGGTAGAGAATGTTCTCGTTGCAGTAGCCGTAGCCCATCTTGCGGTAAAACGAAGGCATGAAGGGATGCAGACAGCCGATGGCTGTACCTAGCTTCTGGTAATAGCCCATGAGGACGCGGAGCATGGTCATGGCCGTATGCTCCTTCTTCCGCAGGAAGTTGGTGGACACATAGGCCGCCGCGCCCATAGGCATCATCACGCCTCTGACGTTGAGGGTGAAATCCATCATCAGGATGGAACCGACCAGGGTCCCATCGTCGTCAAAACAGCCGAGGTAGCGCCCCTCGTCCGGCTGGTACAGCTCGCTTTCCATATTCCTGAGCAGCGCGTCCGGAGTCTTGGACGGGAACGAGGAGACCACGTTCCGGGCCAACTGCGCCGCCTCGGAGGGGAGAACGAACCTGATTTCCATTGACACACTCCTTTTGGTTGCTGGTTGCGTCGGGGAATATTCTGTTGTTATGGAGGCCGGCTGGACGGCCTCCGCGCACCTGCTTTGACCCCTCTATTATGTCAGCGTTTTGCCCGGATGTCAAACCGTTTTTTGTGAAAGTGTGGTAAAAGCTGGGATGGGAAAGAAAAAATCTTGACAAATGACCTAATGCGGCGTAAAATTTCTACAGTTAACATCTGCGTACGAGGCTAGTACGGGATGTCACGGTGAGAGCGGATGCGGGGCAGCGTCCTGAACGAGAGTACGTTCAGGGCGTTTTTTGTTTGCCTAAGTACCGCGTGAAAGTGCAGGAGCACGGAACAGGATAAGGAGCGTGAGATATGAACTCCTTCAGCGTACGCACCAAAATCATGGAGGGCGGCGGGCTGGAGACTCTGGCCCCAAAGCTCCACAAGGTCTTTATTGTCACAGACGGCTTTATGGCCTCCAGCGGGAAGGTGAGTTATATCACCGAGAAGTTGGACCGGGCGGGCGCAGAATATCGCGTGTTCGACCAGGTCAAGGCAGACCCGGATATCGGTACGGTGACAAAAGGCGTGGATATGATCCAGGAGTTTCACCCTGATGCGGTGATCGCCTTTGGTGGCGGCTCTCCCATCGATGCGGCCAAGGCCATCGTCTTTTTTGCGGCCAAGACATGCGATATGCGCGAGTGCATGTTCATTGCCGTACCCACCACCAGCGGCACGGGCTCCGAGGTGAGCAAGTTCGCGGTGATCACCGACCCTGAAAAAGAGGTCAAGTACCCGTTGGTGGAGGACAGCCTCCTGCCCGACGTGGCCATTCTGGACGCGGAGCTCACCGTCAGCGTGCCCCCCTCCGTTACGGCGGACACCGGCATCGACGTGTTCACGCATGCGGTGGAGGCGCTGGTGTCCACTGCGGCCACTGATTTTTCCGACGCGGCGGCGGAGAAGGCCATCAAACTGGTGCGCAGGCACCTGATGACCGCCTACCACCAGCCAGGGGATATGGCCGCCCGCCAGGGCATGCACAATGCCTCCTGTCTGGCCGGCGTGGCCTTCTCCAATTCCGGATTGGGCCTCAACCACGGCATGGCCCACGCGCTGGGCGCGCGTTTCCACATCCCCCACGGCAGAGCCAACGGGATCCTGCTGCCCTATGTAATGAGTTTCAACGCCGGCTGTTCGGAGAGCCTGACGCCTGTGGCCAAGCGGTATGCCAAGATCGCCCGCCTGCTGGGCCTGGAGGCTACCAGCGTCCGCCAGAGCGCGCTGAATCTGATCCGAACGGCCAGGAGATATGTGGAGCAGCTCAACATTCCCTCCAGCATCCAGGCGGCTGGAGTGGACAAGGCCGAGTTCGAGGCCGAGGCGGAGACTATGGCGGAGGCCGCCCTGGCGGACCGCTGCACGGCCACAAATCCCCGGCTCTGTAGCAAAGAGGAGATCCTTCAGGTCTTCCACAAGGCCTATATTGGAAGGCTTCCCTGATGCGGGATGCGGCGGATGATCGGGACCGGCCGGCTGAAAAGCCGGCGTCCCGGCGCCCGTGCTCATAAAAAGATTGACAAGAAGCATGGCAACTGCTAAAATATACAAAAAGCACCAGAAGGCTTATATGTGCTTTGTATAAAATGGGCGGACGGCGCGGCGCTAGTGCTGGAAGCAGAGTGATTTTATAGAGAACGAGCGATGTAGCTCCCAGGATTGATTGACAAAAGGTTGATCCTTGGGGGCTATTTATGTCTTTTGAGGACATACTCTGTGGAAGGATCGTGAGCCCTTTGATTGAATTGGATGAAAAAAAGCGAATTATTCAGGAGTTTGTTCCCGGCAAGCAGGTGACGCTGTGCCACGTGATTGCCAATCCGAACGAGTCGCTGTATACAAAGCTGGGATTAATTGACGCCCGGGGCGCCGTGGGGATCATGACGATCACCCCCAGCGAGGCCGCGATGATCGCGGCCGATGTCTCCACCAAGGCCGCGGCTGTGGAGATCGGCTTTGTGGACCGCTTCAATGGCTCCTTGGTCATCACGGGAGACGTGGCGGCCGTGGAGGCCGCGCTGCGCAACGTGATGCAGGTCCTGTGCAACATGATGGGGTTCAGCCCTGCGCCGCTGACCAAGACCTGACGGAGCGGCTATGGAGGAGAAGAGGAAGCGGATCATCCTGATCGGGCGCTCCACCGCAGGGAAAACGACTCTGTGTCAGCGCATCAATCACGAGGATTTGGCCTATCATAAGACCCAGACGGTCCAGATCGTCAATCAGACCATGATTGATACGCCGGGAGAATATTTGGAGCGGCGGTATTTCCGGGGTGCGCTGATGGTGACCGCGACGGACGCGGACATCATTGTGCTGGTCCAGGATGCCACTGAAAATGGGACGATGTTCCCCCCTGCCTATAACACCCAGTTTGCCAAGCCTACTTTGGGTGTGGTCACGAAGAGCGACCTTGCCACACCGAAACAGGTGGAGACGGCGAAGAAATTTTTGCAGATGGCGGGCGCAAACAAAATATTTGTCACCAGCAGCGTCAGCGGCGAAGGAGTCGATGAGCTTTTAAAGTTCCTGGGCTACTTGTAACGGGCGGACGGACGCCGTCAGAACAAGGAGGAAGAGTGTATGTGCAAGGACGGGATTCGGGTTGTTATCGCGGATGACGAGCCCATCACCCGGATGGATTTGAAGGAATTGCTGAGCGAAGAGGGGTATCAGGTGGTGGGAGAGGCCGCAGACGGCTTCGACGCTGTGGAGGCCTGCAAGCAGAGTCGGCCCGACCTGGTGCTCATGGATATCAAGATGCCCCTTCTGGACGGGCTGTCCGCGGCTAAGATCCTATTTGAAGAGAACTTGGCCGACACGGTGATGATGCTCACGGCGTACAGTGAGCGGGAATTCGTGGACGAGGCCAAACATATCGGGGTGGCCGGATATCTGGTCAAGCCCATCGATGAAAAGTCTCTGGTGCCCAGTATTGAGTTGGCGGTGGCCCGCAGCAAGGACATGAGGAAGCTGCGCAAGGATATGGAAAAGGTGTCGGAGCGGCTGGAAAACCGCAGCATCATCGAAAAGGCCAAGGGGCTGGTCATGACCCAGGAGGGAATGACCGAACAGGACGCCTATGACTATATCCGCAAACTTTCCCAGACGAAGAACCTGTCTATGCGCCGCGTATCGGAAATCATCCTCCTGAAGTCGGGGGGGTGACAGGATGGATATCATCGAGGAGCTGTGTAAAAAGTATACGGACCTCACGGATGAGGAAATCGCGATCATACAAGGGATGAGCGCCGTGCTCCAGCCCTTGGCCAACCTGGAAGACGCGGATATTTTTATTGATTGTCCCTCCGAAGACGGGGACGCCATTGTGGTGGCGGAGGCAAAACCCTCCTATGTTCCCTCGTCTTACAAGAAAACTGTGGTGGGGCTCTTGGCCAAGCAGGAGAATGAGCCCGCCGTGGCCCGGACGTTTCGGCTCGGGGTGGCCACCAAGCAGATGAAGGCCGTCACCCAGGAGAATACGAGAACCATCCAGTCTGTGGAGCCCATTAAGAACGGAGACCGGGTGATCGGCGTTCTTATCCGTGAGCAGCGGGTCGACGAGCAGCGGCAGGTCAGTGAGCGGCTCCACTTTTCTGAACAGAGCTATGAGCAGATCGCCAATGCCCTTACCCATATGGTGGGCAGCAACAACTGGCTCACCGAATGCATTGACGAGGCCTTGATTATGGTGGACAAGGGCGGGCTGGTCACCTTCCGCAACAGTCTGGCCCGGGACCTTTACCGGCAGCTTGGCTACATAGAGGACCCGCTGGGCCAGATTTATGAAAACATCCGCCTGATCGACTCCACAGATGACGCGGAGGACCAGTCCGGCTACTCGGTGGTAGAGACCAGCGTGGGGCGTCACAGTTTGTCCATCAAGCGCATCCAGCTCGACAGCGAGGATATGGATTTCGCCGTGGTGATCCAGGATATCACTTGGAAGAAGGAGCAGGAGAAAGCCTTGATCCTCAAATCGGTGGCCATCAAAGAGATGCACCACCGGGTCAAAAACAACCTTCAGACCATCGCCAGTCTTCTTCGGCTCCAGGTCCGGCGCTCGGACAATGGAGAGACCCGCAAGGTGCTGGGCGAGAGCATGAACCGGATCCTCTCCATCGCCACGACCCATGAGTTGCTGGCCCAGAGCGGCGTGGATCAGGTAAAGATCGGCGAGGTCATTCTCAACATTAAAAACAACACGGTCCGCTATTTTGCCCGCCCCCATTTTGATGTGAGCATCACGCTGGAGGGGGATGATTTCGAGGTAGACTCCGACATCGCCACTTCGGTGGCCCTCATCATCAACGAACTGCTGCAAAACTCTCTTCAGTATGCCTTCGAGGACAGGGAGACCGGTCTGATCCGCATCGTCGTCACCCGCGGGGAGCTGTATTCCCGGATTGAGGTCATTGACAACGGCGGAGGCTACGATGTGGAGAATGTCCGCACCGACCGGCTGGGACTCTCCATTGTCCAGACGATGGTGAAGGATAAGCTGCGGGGAAATCTATCCGTGGAGTCGGGGCCCGGCGGGACCCATGTGACCTTTGACTTTAAAAATCAAATTATGGAAGTAGCCGGCGTGACGTAACGCCGGGGAAGAAAACGGTGCGTTGCAGCCCGAATGCGTGGGATTTTTCCGCGCGTTCGGGCCTTTTCTATTGGTGGAACCAATTATGAAGGGAAGCAGGTGAATGCCTTGCATGAAGTGATCCTCAGCGTGGGTATCGATATCGGCACCTCTACGACACAGTTGATCTTCAGCCGCCTGACCATTGAAAACCGGGCCAGCAGCTACACGGTGCCCAGGATCCAGATTGTGGAGAAGGAGGTCATTTACCGCAGCCTCATCTACTTCACACCTCTCAAGTCGAGCACAGAGATCGACGCTGAGGCGGTGAAGAAAATCGTTCGGGACGAATACAAGGCTGCGGGAATGACGCCGGAAGACGTAAAGACCGGCGCGGTCATCATTACCGGCGAGACCGCGCGCAAGCAGAATGCCAACGATGTCCTGGAAGCGCTCTCCGATTTGGCGGGAGACTTCGTAGTGGCCACGGCGGGCCCTGATCTGGAGTCGGTTCTCTCCGCCCGGGGCGCCGGGACTGACAAGCTCTCCCACGAGCACCGGACGACGGTGGCCAATCTGGATGTGGGCGGCGGCACGACAAACATTGCAGTTTATGAGAAGGGAACCCTGCGGGGGGTGTGCTGCCTGGATATTGGCGGCCGCCTCATCAAAGTCGACGGCGGCAGGATCACCTATCTCTTTCCCAAGATCCAGGCGCTGGCGAAGGCCCACGGCATCAGCCTCAGCGTGGGGGACCCGGCAGAGGAGCAGAAGCTCCGCAAGGTCTGTGATTTGATGGCGGACCAGTTGGCGCAGTCCCTCCACCTCAAGCAGGCGGACGTCGACCACGCCGGACTCTATACCAACGGCGGCAAACCCCTCCCCACCCAACCGGAGATCAAGGCGATCACTTTCTCCGGCGGTGTTGCCGACTGCGTTTATCAGCAGATGGAGGGTGACATATTCCGTTACGGCGACATAGGTGTGCTGCTTGGTCAGGCCATCCGGGCGAACCCGGAGCTCCAGGCCGTACAGCTCTTCCGGGCCGCCGAGACGATACGGGCCACGGTGGTGGGCGCGGGGACGCATACCACCGAGGTGAGCGGGAGCACCATACACTATGCCGAAGGCAAGCTCCCGATCAAGAATATCCCCATCTTAAAGGTGTCCGAGGAGGATGAGGCGTCGCTGGAAACGTTCAAGTCCTCCGTCACCCAGCAGATGCCGCTCTACAAGCCTGAGGGCAAGGTGGAACAGATCGCCATTGCCTTCAACGGGGAAAAGCGCACCAGCTTTGCAGAGATCCAGAAGCTTGCGGCGGCAATCATTGAGAGTGCAAAGGAGGTGATAGAGAGCAAGTATCCCTTGATCCTTGTGGTGGAGGCCGATATCGGCAAGGTCCTCGGGAACGCCGTCAACGTGCTGCTTGACTTTAAGAAAGACGTCATCTGCATCGACGGCATCAAGACCCTCAGCGGGGACTATGTGGATATTGGCGAACCAGTCGCAGACGGGCATGTGGTGCCCGTAGTGATCAAGACCCTGATCTTCAATACTTAACGAGAGGTGAAGTAGCGTGATTCTCAAAACAAAGCTGTTTGGCCATGTGTACGAGTTCAAGAGCGTATGCGAAGTGATGGCCAAGGCCAACGAGGAAAAATCCGGCGATAAGCTGGCAGGCATTGCCGCCGAAACTGCTGAGGAGAGAGTTGCCGCGAAGGTGGTTCTCTCCCATCTGACGCTGAATGATCTGCGTAACTCCCCTGCCGTTCCCTATGAGGAGGACGAGGTCACCCGTATCATCCAGGACGCAGTCAATGAGACCATCTTCAATGAGTTCAAGAACATGACGGTGGCCGAGTTCCGTGAGTGGCTTCTGGACGAGCGCACCACCACCGAAATGATTCGCCATGCTTCCAGGGGCCTGACTTCCGAGATCGTGGCCGGCGTATGTAAGCTCATGAGCAACCTGGATCTCATCTATGCCGCCAAGAAGATGCGCGTATCCGCCCACTGCAATACGACCATCGGTCTGCCCGGGACCTTCTCCTCCCGCCTGCAGCCCAACCACACCACCGATGACCCCAAGGGTATCATTGCCTCCGTGATGGAAGGCCTGTCCCTAGGCTGTGGCGATGCCGTCATCGGCCTGAACCCGGTGGATGACTCTCTGGAGTCCGTGGCCCGCATCCTGAAGATGTTCGATGAGTTTAAGCGCAAGTGGGAGATTCCCACCCAGATCTGCGTGCTGGCCCACGTGACCACCCAGACCGCCGCCGCCGACAAGCTGGGCGCGCCTCTGGACCTGATGTTCCAGTCCATCGCCGGCTCTCAGAAGGGCAATGAGGCCTTTGGTCTCACCGCCGAGATGCTGGATGAGGGCCGCGCCACCATGCTCAGCCGCGGCACCTGCACCGGGCCAAACGTGATGTACTTTGAGACCGGCCAGGGCTCTGAGCTCTCCTCCGAGGCCCACAACGGCTGGGACCAGGTGACCATGGAGGCCCGTTGCTATGGCTTTGCAAAGCGATATCAGCCCTTCCTGGTGAATACCGTGGTCGGCTTCATCGGACCTGAGTATCTGTACGACTCCAAGCAGGTCACCCGTGCCGGTCTGGAGGACCACTTCATGGGTAAGCTCACCGGCATCCCCATGGGCTGCGACGCCTGCTACACCAACCATATGAAGGCGGACCAGAACGACATTGAGAATCTGGCCACGCTGCTGGTTGCCGCTGGCTGCAACTACGTCATGGGCGTTCCCGAGGGTGATGACTGCATGCTGATGTATCAGTGCACCGGCTACCATGAGGCGGCCGCCCTCCGCGAGATCTTTGGCCTGCGTCCCATCGCAGAGTTTGACGCGTGGCTGGAGAAGATGGGCTTCTCCGAGAATGGAAAGCTGACCCCCAAGGCGGGCGACGCTTCCGTGTTCCTGGCGAAATAAGGGAGGAGGTGTGATTCATGGATGAGAAAGATCTGAGAACAATCATTGAGCAGGTACTCAGCGAAATGAACGTCGGCAGCACCACTGCCGCAGAGACGGGCGCATGCTCCAAGGTGTGCGACAAGCCCGCCAACATCGAGGATGGCTGCATCCCCGATATCACCGAGGTGGACATCCGTTCACAGTATTTGGTGGAGCACCCTGAGCATGGCGAAGAGTACGCCGAGCTGAAGATGAACGCCCCCTGCCGTCTGGGCATTGGAAAGGCCGGCGCCCGCTATAAGACCCTACCCCAGTTGGAGTTCCGTGCCGCCCACTCCGCGGCGCAGGACGCCGTATTCAACGACGTGGATGAGAAAATGGTGGAGGATCTGGGCCTCTTCATCGTGCAGACCCAGTGTGACTGCAAGGACACCTATCTGACCCGCCCTGATCTGGGCCGTAAGCTCAGCCCGGAGGGTGTGGCCACGATTAAAGAAAAGTGCAAGAAGAATCCCACGGTCCAGATTTACGTCTCCGACGGACTCTCCTCTGCCGCGGTGGCCGCCAACATCCCCGATCTGCTGCCCGCCATTCTTCAGGGCCTGCAGAACTATAAGATCGATGTGGGTACGCCCTTCTTTGTGAAGTACGGCCGCGTGGGCGTGATGGATGAGATCTCCGAGATCACCGGCGCCGAAGTCACCTGCACCCTGATCGGCGAGCGTCCGGGCCTCATCACCGCTGAATCTATGTCCGCCTACATCGCCTACAAGGCCACCGTGGGTATGCCCGAGGCACGCCGTACCGTGGTGTCCAACATCCACAGAAACGGCACCATTCCTGCCGAAGCCGGTGCCCATATCGCCGACATCATTAAGATCATGCTGGAGAAGAAGGCCAGCGGTACGGATCTGAAACTGTAAGGAGTAGGGAGGAAATTCTACCATGAAAAGAGATCCCGTAAGAGCAAGCGTACTGGCGACCAAGATCATCCCCAACGTGGCGCCGGATATGGCCAAGGAGCTGGGCCTTCTGCCTGGCGAGAAGTCCCTGGCCCTGGTCACGTCCGACTGTGATGATGTGACCTATACCGCCCTGGACGAGGCCACGAAGAAGGCCGACTGCCGCGTGGCGTATGCCAAGAGCTTCTACGCCGGCGCGGCCAACGCCAACACCAAGCTGGCCGGCGAGATCATCGGCATCCTGGCCGCCCCCAACCCCGCGGAGGCGAAGGCCGGTCTGGCCGCCTGCGTGGATATGATCGAGAACGTGTGCCACTTCGTCTCGGCCAACGAGGACGACACCATCGTGTACTATGCCCACTGCATCTCCCGCACGGGTTCCTACCTGTCCGAGGGAGCGGGGATCGC
>NZ_JBCOAQ010000046.1:0-16143 GCF_040226735.1 Intestinimonas sp. RTP31139st1_F5_RTP31139_211217
CCCCCCCCCCCCCCCACCCCCGCAAGGCACGGGAAGGGATAGCCGCCGTCCCGCCGGTGGGGGTCCACCACGGCCACCGCCTGGGGCAGTTCGTCCTTGCACTCGTGATGGTCGGTGATGATGACGTCCAGACCCAGAGACGCGGCGTAGCGCGCCTCCTCCACAGCGGTGATGCCGCAGTCCACCGTGACGATAAGGGTGACCCCTTTGTCCGCCAGCAGCTCCACGGCTTCCCGGTTCAGGCCGTAGCCCTCCTCCAGGTGGTCGGGGATATAGGGGATCACCCGGGCGCCGCGGGAACTGAGGAACCGGGTGAGCAGGCAGGTGGAGGTGATGCCGTCCACGTCGTAATCGCCGTACACCGCTATGTATTCATTTCCAGCCAGCGCCCGTTCCATCCGCTCCACGGCCCGGTCCATATCCCGCAGGAGCATGGGGTCGTGGAGGGGGGCGTCCGCCGCGGCCAGAAAGGCCGCAGCGGCCTCCGGCGTATCCACCCCACGGGCGCAGAGCACCGTGGCGGCAAGGGCCGGCAGCCCTGCCTCCACCAGCGCCAGGACGGCGCTCCGGTCCGGGGCGGCCTGGTTCCACTTTTTATATTTCATCGGCAAGCCCTCAAAATCTCAAAAAATCACCCTTTATTATATCAAATCACCGCGCTTCTTACAAGCAAAAAGGAGCTGTATTTCGCACTGTCCCCGGCGCGGTCATTCCGCCGTTTGTTACTCGCACTCCAGATACGCCGCCGCCAGCGCGATGGTGTTCCGCATTCCGTCCCAGTGCGTCCGCTCCATGCCGTGGGAGGCGTGCACGCCGGGGCCGATGAGGGCCGCCTTGGCGTCGCTGCCCGCCCGCCATGTGACGGACACGTCGGAGGAATAGTGGGGATAGACGTCCACCGCGTAGTCCAGCCCCCGCTCCTTCGCCAGCGCCACCAGGCGGGAGACCATGTCGTAGTCATAAGGGCCGGAGGAGTCCTTGGCGCAGATGGAGACCTGATACTCCGTGCAGGTGAGGTCGCTGCCCACACAGCCCATATCCACCGCCAACAGCTCGTCCAGATCACCGGGGATGGTGGCGCCGCCGTGCCCCACCTCTTCATAGACGGTGAAATGGATCTCCGTGTCATACCGGGGCGCCGTTCCGGCGTCCCGCATCAGCTTCAGGAGGGCCAGCAGGCAGGCGGCGGAGCCCTTGTCGTCGATGAACCTGGACTTGAGGAAGCCGCTCTGCGTCACCGTCGTCTTGGGGTCAAAGCAGATATAGTCTCCCACCTCGATGCCCAGGGCCCGCACCTCTTCGGCGTTTTGCACCTTCTCGTCAATGCGCACGGCCATGTTCTGCTCGTCCCTGGGCCGGGTGAGCACATCGTCGAAAACATGGGCGGCAGGGGAGAGGGAGAGGACGGTGCCGGTATAAACCCGTCCGTCCCGGGTGTAGATCTTACAGTACTCCCCATCCAGAGTAGGCAGGATGGGGCCGCCGATCCTGGTGATCATCAGCTCCCCCTTATCCGTAATGGCCCGGCACATAAGCCCCAGCGTGTCCACATGGGCGCACAGGCCGATCCGCTTGGTGTGTTCCCGGCCGGGCACCTCGATGACCAGGCCGCCCTTATTGGTGCGGCGCGTGGCGTAGCCCAGGGCGCCCGCGATCCGCTCCGCCGCCGCCACCGCGTTCTGTGTGAATCCGCTGGGGGAATCGGCGGCGAGCAGGGTCTTCGCCGTCTCCATCAAAAAATCCTTGCAGCCATTGAAATCCATATCCGCGCTTCCCTTCCAAATATTTTTCCACAGCTTACTTATGATACCCGTTTTCCCTTGGAAAGGCAAGAAAAAGGGGCCGCACTGCGGCCCCTTTGCATATCAAAAAAATCTGCCGGCCCCTTTCGTCCCCCGGAACCCGGCAAGCGCCGTGACCGCCCGCCCATCCGCCGCCCGGGAACGGCCTGTGTCACTGCTCCGCGCCGGGGAAGAGCTTCTGGAACCCAAGCGGCAGAGACGCCTTCAGCTCCAGGGTCTTTTTGCTCCTGGGGTCGGTAAACCGAAGCACATGGGCGTGAAGGGCCAGGCGCCCCATAGGATCGCTCTGGGCACCGTACTGCCGGTCCCCTGCCACAGGGCATCCTAGGTCCTGCATATGGACCCGAATCTGGTTTTTGCGCCCCGTATCGATGGTCACCTCCACCAGCGAGAAGCCTTTGCCCCGGGCCAGGACCCGGTAGTGGGTGACCGCCTCCCGGCCCTCTTTTCCTCTGGGTCCGGAGTAGACCAGATGGGTGGCCGTCTCCCGCAGGTAGGAGCGGACTGTGCCCTCCGGCTCCGGGAGGTCTCCTTCCACGGCGGCCACGTAGCCCCGCTGCTGCACCAGCGCCTCCCAGTGGTCCTGAAGGGCCCGCTTCATCCGTTCATTTTTGGCAAAGACCAGCACTCCGGAGGTATCCCGGTCCAGCCGGTGGACAATAAAGATGCGCCCGCCCGGCTCCCTGGCCTTCACATAGTCAGAGACCATACGGTAGGCGGTACGGGTGCGCTCCTTCTCGTTTCCCATGGACAAAAGCCCGGCGGGCTTGTCCACCGCGATCAGATCCCGGTCCTGGTAGAGCACCGGGAAGGGGAGCTCCGCCGCCCCGGCTGCCTCCGGCGGGAGAAGCGTGACCTGCTGCCCCGGCAGCAGAGGGGCGTCGAACCGGGTGACCACCGTCCCGTCCACCATGACCTGCCGCCGGGTGAGCAGTCCTTTCACCGTATTCCGGGATTTGCCCGTTACCTCCCGGAGCAGGAAGGGGAGGAGGGTGGTCTCCTCCGTCACGGCCAGCACTTTTCTCATCTGCGTCATGTCCCGTTCTCCTCTCATCCGAGCACGCCCAGGTGCTCCAGCAAAATCTTGATCCCCATCCCGATCAGTACCCCGCCTCCGAAAAGCTCGGCCTTGGACTGATACCGGGCCCCAAAAACGCTTCCCATTTTGACGCCCGCAAAGGAAAATACAAAGGTGACCGCCCCAATGAAGCATACCGCGGGCAGAATGTCCACCCGAAGGAATGCAAAGGTGACTCCAACGGCCAGGGCGTCGATGCTGGTGGCCACGGCCAGGGGAAGCATGACCTTGGGTGCAAAGGAGGCGTCCATCTCCCCGCATGCGCCGCATGTCCGGGATTCCCGGACCATGTTTCCGCCGATGGCACACAGCAGCACGAAGGCAATCCAGTGGTCCACACTGGTGATCAGTCCCTGAAAGCGGCTGCCCAGCAGCCAGCCCAGAAAGGGCATCAGCGCCTGGAAGCCGCCGAACCAAAGTCCTGCGGTCAGGGCGTGGCGGGCCCGGACCGCCCCCACCGACAGGCCCTTGCAGATGGACACGGCAAAGGCGTCCATAGACAGGCCCACCGCAATGAGAAACCATTCCCAAAAGCTCACAGGTATCCACTCCTCCCACGTTCTCTCCAGTTGGGGCAAAAAATGACGAGACTTATCTCCTTGCACAGATAAGTCTCGTCATTGAAAACAAAGCCAGGAGCTGCCGCTCCAGTATGTTGGCTCCGCTACGCAGAATGCGCCGACTACTCCCTTATGGAAACGTATGTTATCATTAACTTTTCCATAAGTCAACCCATTCCCCGCATTTCCCGGCGGTTTACACCGCCGCCGACTTCTGGGCATTGTAGAGGCCGGCGTACTCTCCGCCCCGGGCCATCAGCTCTTCGTGGGTGCCCTCCTCGGCGATGCGGTTGTTGTCGATGACCAAGATGCGCTCCGCCGAACGGATGGTGGACAGGCGGTGGGCGATGATGAGGGTGGTACGGCCCTTGGCCAGCTCGTCAAAGGCGCCCTGGATCCTGGCTTCGGTCACGCTGTCCAGAGCGGAGGTGGCCTCGTCCAGGACGAGGATGGAGGGATTCTTCAGAAAGATGCGGGCGATGGATACCCGCTGCTTCTGCCCGCCGGAGAGCATGACGCCCCGTTCGCCCACATAGGTCTGGAACCCGTCGGGCATTTCCAGGATATCGTCGTAGATCTCGGCCTTCTTGGCGGCCGCAACGATCTCCGCCTCGGTGGCGTCGGGCCGTCCGTAGCGGATATTGTCATAGATGGTGCCTGCAAAGAGGAACACGTCCTGCTGGACGATGCCGATGTGCTCCCGAAGGGAGTGCTGGGTGAGGGTGCGCACATCTTGGCCGTCGATGCGGATGGCCCCCTCGGTGACATCATAAAACCTGGGAATGAGCTGGCAGAGGGTGGATTTGCCGCCCCCGGAGGGGCCCACCACGGCCACGGTCTCCCCGGGGCGCACGTGAAGGGACACATGGGAGAGCACCGGCTCGGCGTCCGGGCTGTAACGGAAGCTGACGTCATCCACCTGGATGTCCCCCTTCACCGCTCCGATATCCCTGGCGTCGGGGGCGTCGGTGACCTCCGGCTCCACCCGCATGAGCTCCACGAACCGTTTGAAGCCCGCCATGCCCTGCATGAACTGCTCCACGAAGGCGGAGAGCTTGCGGATGGGGGTGACGAAGGTGGTGACATAGAGGGTGAAGGTGACCAGGTCGATGTAGTCCATCCCGCCCCGCATGATGAAGAAGCCGCCGGCCGCGATGACCAGGACCGGCATCAGGCCCATGGCCAGCTCCATCCCGGAGTGGTAGACCGCCATGGCCCGGTAGTAGCCCCGCTTGGCCCCCCGGAACTGGTCGTTGGACCGCTCGAACTTGTCGATCTCGGCGTCTTCGTTGGCAAAGGCCTTGGCGGTGCGCATACCCGAGATGGAGGACTCAAGGTCCCCGTTGATGCCCGCCAGCTTCCGTTTTACCTCGGAGGATGCCTCCATCATCCGTTTGCGCTGCCGCACCGTGAAGAGGATGAAGAGCGGCACCACGGCAAAGACGATGAGAGCCAGCTCCCAACGAATGGTAAGCATGACGCAGAAGGCCCCCGTCAGGGTGACGACGGAGATGAACAGGTCCTCCGGGCCGTGATGGGCCAGCTCCGTGATCTCGAACAGGTCGCCGGTGACCCGGCTCATAAGCTGGCCGGTGCGGTTCTTGTCATAAAAGGAAAAGGACAGGTCCTGCATATGGGAAAAGAGGTCGGAGCGGATATCCGCCTCGATGCGCACACCCAGCAGGTGTCCCCAATAGGTGACGATGAAGGTGAACACACCCTTGAGCACATAGGCCAGCAGCAGCACGGTCATGAGGGCGAAGAAGGCGCCGTACAGGCTCCGGGGCAGCAGCTCGTTGAGTGCGTGACGGGAAACCATGGGGAACAGCAGGTCCACCAGGCAGATGCCCAGCGCACAGACCATGTCCAGCAGGAAGATGGCCAGATGGGGTCTGTAATAAGACACGAAGATGCGCAGATGGCCGCTGCGCCTCATTTGTTCCGGGGTCATAGAGCCCCTCCTTTCCAGTATTGGGATCAATAGATGTTAAGTATAGCCCCCTTTTGGTCATCTTGTCAATCGATCCGCCCTTTACAGAATGGGGCGGGACGGGATATAATGTCTCTTTGGCTGAGAGTGCAACCAGTACTCCCATTCTCCATTTTTTGCAGAGAGTGTGTGGAAGCTATGCTGTCAAATTTTGCTCTGGTGGCCGGACAGGTGGTCACGCTGTTTCTCCTCATGGGGGTGGGCTTTGTCCTGGCCCAGTTGGGGAAGCTGTATCCCGACGGGGTCTCCCAGATGTCCACCCTGGTCCTCTACGTGGTCACCCCCTGCGTCATCATCCACGCCTTCGCCATCGAGCGCACCGACGGCATGGTCCGGCTCCTGCTGGAATTCGCGGCGGTCTATGCCCTGTCCACCCTGTTCTGCGCGGCCGTGGCCTTGTTCTGCTTTCGCGGGGAGGACCCATGCCGTCGGGGGCCCATGCGCTTCGCCATGGTCTATGGGAACAACGGCTTTATGGGCCTTCCCCTCCTTCTGTCCATCTTGGGGGAACAGGCGGTCATCTACGGCGTGGTGTCCGTGGTGGTGTTCAATCTGCTGCTGTGGACCCACGGCGTCAGGACCATGGGCGGCCGGGTCACGCTCCGGCAGGCCCTTGTCAGCCCCGCCACCGTGGGGCTCGCGGTAGGGCTGCCTCTGTTTCTGACCGGCGGGCGTCTCCCCTCCATGGTGGACAGCGCGGTGGGCTTTCTGGCCGACCTCAACACGCCCCTGGCCATGATCGTCATCGGGGCCCAGATGGCGGGCGCCGACCTGAAGCGCAGCTTTACCAGCCCCAGGCTTTACGGCGTGGCCGCCTTCCGGCTGCTGGCCGCCCCTCTGGTCCCCATGCTGTGTCTGCTCCCCCTCCGTCTGGACCCCATGCTCTACTGCGCCAACATCATCCTGTGCGCCGTCCCCGTGGCCGGAGCCACCGGGATGCTGGCCCAGCGCTTCGAGCAGGACACCGCCGTGGCCGCCCAGATGGTCACCCTCACCACCCTGCTCTCGGTGCTGACCCTGCCCCTGATGGCGGTGACCGCCCAGAGCCTGTCCGGAATCCTGCCGCTATGAACCATATGATCCAAGGAGGTCCCTCCCATGTCCGCAAAAGAGGAATTCATCGAGATCTACCGTGCCAACGTCCACCGGGAGGGCGCCGACGCCCTGCTGGACTATCTGGAGAATAAGTCGGATTTCTTCACCTCTCCGGCCTCGGCCCGCTATCACGGGGCCTATGTGGGAGGGCTGTGTGAGCACAGCGTCAACGTCTACCACTGTCTCCGAGAATATCTGGCCCGGGAGCGGGTCCAGGAGCTCTACGGGGTGGAGGCCCCCGACGAATCGGTGGCCGTCTCCGCCCTGCTCCATGACCTGTGCAAGATCGGCTGCTACAAGGCGGGCTCCCGCAATGTGAAGGGCTCCGACGGGAAGTGGACGGCGGTGCCCACCTTTTATTATGAGGACAAACTCCCCTATGGCCACGGAGAGAAGTCCGTGTACATCATCTCCGGCTTTATGAAGCTCACCCGCCCGGAGGCCATGGCCATCCGGTGGCACATGGGCTTTTCCGGTGGGGAGGACAGCCGCCTGGTGGGCCAGGCCCTGCAGCAGTACCCCCTGGCCTTCGCCCTCTCGGTGGCCGACATGGAGGCCACCTATTTTCTGGAGCGCGAGGACGGGGAGCCCTCCGCCGGCAAGCACTGAAACCAGAAAGAAGGAGACGATACTTTGAAATCCAAGCGCCAGAATGATCTTGGAAACGACCCCATAGGGTCGCTGCTGATACGGCTGGCCATCCCGGCCATCACCGCTCAACTGGTGAACGCCCTCTACAACATCGTAGACCGGATGTACATCGGCCATATCGAGGGGACCGGCGATCTGGCCCTCACGGGCCTGGGCGTGGCCTTTCCCGTCATCATGTTCATCTCCGCCCTCTCCGCCCTGGCGGGCATGGGCGGCGGCTCCAAGGCCGCCATCCGCATGGGGGCGGGGGACCAGGAGGGGGCCAACGCCATTCTGGGCGGCTGCACCGCTCTGCTGGTGGTCATCTCCCTCGTGGTCACCGTGCTCTTCCAGGTCTTCAAGGACCCTATGCTGCTCCTCTTCGGCGCCAGCGAGAACACCTTGGGCTATGCCTCGGACTATCTTGGGATCTATCTCTGGGGCACCATCGCGGTGCAGTTCTCTCTGGGGCTCAACACCTTCATCACCACCCAGGGCTTTTCCACCGTCTCCATGCTGACGGTCATCATCGGCGCTGTGTGCAACATCGTGCTGGACCCCGTCTTGATCTTCGGCTTTGATATGGGCGTGCAGGGCGCGGCCCTGGCCACCATCCTCTCCCAGGCCGTGTCCGCCCTGTGGGTCCTCAGGTTTCTCACTGGGAAGCGGTCCAGACTCACCATCCAGGCCAGGCACCTGCGCTTGGACCCCAAGGTGCTCCTTCCCGTCATGGCCATCGGCGTGTCCCCCTTCATCATGCAGTCCACCGAAAGCCTGGTGAACATCGCCCTTAACTCCTCTCTCAAGCTCTACGGCGGCGACACCTACGTGGGGGCCATGACCATCGCCTCCTCCATCATGCAGGTGCTGGTGATGCCCCTCCAGGGCCTCACCCAGGGCGCCCAGCCGATCCTGGGTTTCAACTTCGGCGCAGGCAAGACGGACCGGGTCCGCCGGACCTTCAAGCTGCTCTTCCTCTCCTGTATCGCGCTGAGCACCGTCTTCTTCCTGTCCGTACAGCTCTTCCCCCGCGTCTTTATCGCCATCTTCAACGACAAGGAGGAGCTGGTCCGGGCCGCCGAGTGGGCCCTGCACGTCTATTTCGGGGGCATGTTCATGCTGGGGATGCAGTTCTCCTGCCAGCAGACCTTCGTGGCCCTGGGGCAGGCCAAGGTCTCCCTTTTCCTGGCCCTGCTGCGGAAGATCGTCCTTCTCATCCCTCTGATCTATATCCTGCCCCACTTCCTCTCCAACCAAGTCTTTGCCGTCTATCTGGCCGAGCCTGTGGCGGACGTCTGCGCCGCCACCTGCACGGGCCTGGTGTTCCTGTGGAAGTTCCCCCGTATCCTGCGGGAGCGGGACGCCTCGGCGGACCGGGAGGCGGCCTGACCGCCCTTCCGTCTGCGCCCATGGAAAAGGACACGGCTCACGCTTCCGTTTTATAGAATTGAAGAATCACACGATTTTTTAAGCTAGGAGCAAATCTGAAGATTTGCTCCTAGCTTCGTATTTATTGTTGTTTCGTTAAATGCATGCAGCAGCTTGGCAAAAAACATGGGGGTGACGCTTTCTGAAGCGTCACCCCCATACGCATTTATTTTTGGGAAAAGCAGAAACATCTGCATTATTTCCTTATTTGTTATAATAAATCAGCATACTCAATTCCGCTGCCTCTGCCCCCGGATTCAAGTAGGCGTGAGGAACATTCGCGCAAAACCGGATAGAATCGCCTTTTTCAAGTCTGTACCGATCATTTGAAACCACAATTTCAACCGCGCCCACAAAGACCGTGATAAACTCCTCTGCGCCCTTCAGATGCGGCTGTGCGGACAGCTTTCCACCGGGCTGCATAACAATTCTATACGTTTCAAACAACGTTGTTTCACTAAATGGAAAGATCGGATAATTCAAATAGCGCCCGTCATCTTCCGACAGTGGTGCCATATTCTGTTGCCGAATGACAGATACAGCAGCAGCCCTGTCTTCAATCAGACAGGTGAAGGACACCTTATATCCGTTTGCAATCTTCCACAAGACGGAGATTGTTGGGTTGACTTCGCCTTTCTCAATTTGCGCCAACATACTTCTGGATACTCCGGTAGCCGCAGCCGCGGCATCCAGAGTCAGTTTTTTATGCTCCCGAATGCTTTTCACGTTCCGTGCAACCACATTTGTCACATCCATACATCATTTCTCCCGTTGACAATATATTAAACTTATAGTGCGATATACAGGAATTCTATTATATCGGATTATTTTTCAATATCGTACCGCTTTCAGAGGAGGTTGTCAAATATGTTCAGTTGGTTTTCCTTTCTAACCTATGCCATTGTTACGGCGGTAACCCCCGGCCCCAATAACATTATGTCTATGTCTAACGCAAGCCGAAAAGGCTTTCATAGGGCGCTACCCTTCAATCTTGGCATTTGGGCAGGTTTTTCCATCGTGATGATATTGTGCACAATATTCTGCTCTATGCTCTCTGCGCTGATTCCAAAAATCAAAATGCCAATGCTGGTCATCGGCGCTGTCTATATGCTTTATCTTGCGTGGGAAACACTCCGCAGTTCTGACAGCATCAAGGAAAACCATTCCCATGACGGTTTCTTATCAGGGTTGTTCTTGCAGTTTATCAACCCCAAAATATATATCTATTGCATTATGTCCATGGAAGCATATATTCTCCCGTTTTATAGCGGACAGTTTCACCCTCTGTTTGGATTCGCGATGCTCCTTGCGTTTATCGGCTTTGTCTTTACGCTATGTTGGTCTGCCTTTGGCTCTGCGTTCAAGTGGCTGTTTTCCAAACATGCAAAGCTAGTCAATACCATTATGGCTGTGCTGCTGGTTTACTGCGCGGCATCACTGTTTTTTACATGATTTGCAGCGGGACCAGAAAACTCCCCCAGCCATTTCCGTGCCGATACGGATGGGAGGAGGAGTTTTCCTTAACTAAATCACGCCGTGTCCTTTTTCTGTTCATACATAGTGATATTTGTTTCGCTTGGCCGCCAGGAAGCCGATAGAGAGGGCCCAGCAGGCCAGCTCCGCGAAGGGAACGGCGATCCACACTCCGTCTACCCCCAGCACGCCGGGCAGCAGCAGCAGGGCCAGCAGCAGAAAACCGAAGGTCCGGGCGAAGGAGATGACGGCGGATACCAGCCCATCGGAGAGAGCGGTGAAGAGGGCGGAGGCGAACAGATTGAGCCCGGCGAAGAGGAAGGCGGGTGCAAACTTGTAAAAGCCGTCCAGGGCGATGGTGTGCACGGCGGTCCCCGCCGGGGAGAACACCGCCACCACCAGCTCCGCCAGGCCCAGGGAGGCGCCGAACACCAAGGCGGAAGAGAGGGCGATGAACCCCAGGCAGCAGCGGAAGACCCGCTGGAGCCGGGCGTGGTTGGCCGCCCCGTAATTGAAACTGATCACCGGCGCCACCCCCATGGAGAAACCCATATAGAGGGCGGTGAGCAGGAACTGGGCGTAAAGGACGATGGTGATGGCGGCCACGCCGTCCTCCCCCAGGAGGGAGAGCATGAGCTGGTTGAAGAGGAAGGTAATCACGGCGTTGGAGAGGTTGGTCACCATCTCGGAGGAGCCGTTCCCGCAGGCGTACAGAAGCATCCTGCTCTCCCAGCGCGGCCGCCGGAACCGGAGCCCCTTCCCGCGCAGGGCGAAAAAGCCTACCCCCGCCAGGGCGGTGACGCAGTAGCCCGCCGCAGTAGCCAGGGCGGCCCCGGTGATGCCCATATCCAGAGGGACGATGAACGCATAGTCCAACACCGCGTTGGTAAGGCCCGAGCACACCGTCAGCCCCAGGCCCAGGCCGGGCCGTCCCGCCGTGACGAAAAAGCTCTGGAACAGGAGCTGGAGGATGCTGGCCGGGGCGAAGAGGAGCAGGATGCGCAGGTAGTCGGTGCAGTAGCTCAACAGGGCGTCGCTGGCGCCCAGCAGCCGGGACATGGGGGCGGAGAACGCCAGTCCCAGCAGGGAGAAGAGCGTCCCCAGCGCCGCCCCGGTGAGGACCAGGAGGGTGAGATCACGGCAGGCCGTCTCCTCATCCCCCTCGCCCAGCTTCCGGGCCACCACGGCGCTGCCGCCGGTGGCCAGCATGACCCCCAGACCGATGACCACGCTGACAAGGGGGTAGACGATATTTACCGCCGACAGGGCGGAGGAGCCCACGAACCGGCAGACGAAGATGCCGTCCACGATGGTGTAGAGCGACATGAAAATCATCATGATGATGGTCGGCAGAGCAAACCGAAAAAGGGACCAGAAGCCATACTCCCGGTCCAGCGCGCTGTTCAAAGCATTCACCCGCTTGCATAAAAAGATGGCAAGGGGTATACTAAACCATCGGGTAACCCGATAGTCAAGCAAAATTTTCTACATTTTCTGTAAGGGGGGCGGCACCGTGAACGGGGCCTTTACCACAGGGGAATTCGCAGCGCTCTGCGGCGTCACCAAGCACACCCTGTTTCACTACGACGCGCTGGGCATCCTCTCACCGGCCAGGGTGGGGGAGAACGGCTACCGCTATTACGCGCCCCAGCAGTTGGAGGTCTTCCATGTCATCGAGACCCTGCGGGAGCTGGACATGCCCCTCTCCGAGATCAGGGCCTATCTGGACCGGCGGAGCCCCGGAGAGCTGGTGGCGCTGCTGGAGCGGGAGGGCGCCCTGCTGGACCGGAAGCTGCGCCGTCTGCGGCAGATGCGGGACCTGGCCCGGCAGAAGGCTGCCCTCATCCGCTCGGCCCTGGCGCGGACGCCGGGCGTGGTGGCGGAGGAAGTGCAACCGGAGGCCCTTCTGGTGTGTACGCCCTCCCACCCCATGACCAGCGATGCAGATTCCGCCCGCTCGCTGGCCGAGCATGTGCGCTACTGCCAGGCCCACGGCGTCCGCAGTCCCCACCCCGTGGGCTGTATGCTCCCGCTGGAGGGGGCGCGGAGCTGGGACCTGTCCGCGTATACCCACTTCTATACGCAGGTCTCCCATCGGCCGGGCCGGGACACCGCTCTCTATGTCAGGCAGGCCGGGCGGTACCTCACGCTGTTCCACACCGGCGGCTATGGCACGGTGGCGGAGGGCTACCGCCGGGTGCTGGACCACGCCGCCGCCCGGGGCCTTGCCCTGCGCGGCCCCTTCTTTGAGTACCCTCTGCTGGACGAGCTGTCCGTGCGCGGATATGAGAATTACGCATTGCTGCTCTCGGTGGGCATTTCCGGCGCAGAGCGGGCCTCCTCCACCTGAGCCAGATACCGCTCTTCCGCCTCCTGTTGGGCCTGTCGCAACGACTCGATGCAGTCGGTGACGGCGTTAAACAGGCCCAGATAGGGCTTTTTATAAGAATCTATGTTTTCCCTTCTCTTTATCTTTTTCCCATATGTTAGAACAAAATGTTCGTTTTATCAATTGCTCAATTTGTTCTTGGTTAGAATTTTCCGAGGTGATCGATATGACGTTCCGGAGAATTCGAGATTTGCGGGAAGACAGCGACTGGTCTCAGGCATTTGTAGGGGCATCCATCGGCCTTCCGCAGAGGACCTATGCCTACTATGAAAGTGAGGGCCGGTCTATTCCGCCGGAGATTAGGGGCCGGCTGGCCGACCTCTACGGCACTAGCGTGGATTATCTGATGGGGCGCACAGATGTGAGAGCCCCCTATCCTCCGGCCAAAAGGCGCCGAGACTGATGCAAGGAAAATTTAAGAATTCCTTTGGGGTGTTCTTAAGAATACTGTGGTATAGTGGATCTCTATCGAAACATGGGAGGTCCGCGTATGACCGATGCGAAGCTTCTGCCGGGCGGGAAGGCCGGGCAGGTCCCCAAGCCCTCCTCCGAGACCATTCCCGGCTGTTTTGCCCGGGGCGTGAGCTATTACAAGCTCTTTTGGGTGTTTTTTATCGCCTCCTTCCTGGGGGCGATCACCGAAACCCTGTTCATGCTCCTCACCCGTGGGGAGCTCCAGAACCGCAGCGGACTCATCTACGGGCAGTTCTCTCTGGTGTGGGGCCTGGGCGCGGTGCTGTTTACCGTGTGCTTCCACCGCCTCACCGGGCGGCGGGACCTGGTGATCTTTCTGGCGGGCACGGTGCTAGGAGGGGCCTACGAATACCTGTGCTCCTGGGTCCAGGAGGTGCTGTTCGGAGCCTGCTTCTGGGATTACAGCCACATCCCCCTCAACATCAACGGCCGGGTGAGCCTTCTCTACTCCATGTTCTGGGGGGTGGCCGCCGTGCTCTGGGTAAAGGACCTCTATCCCCGCATGTGCCGCTGGATCGGTCGCATCCCCGGCCCGATCGGCAAGCCCCTCACCTGGGCGCTTACGGGGTTCATGGCGGTCAACATCCTGCTCTCCGCCGCGGCGCTGGCCCGCTGGGACGCCCGGCAGATGGGCCGCCCGCCCCAAAACCCGGTGGACGTCTTTCTGGACGTCCACTTTCCCGACCGGCGGATGTATCAAAACTACTCCACGCTCACCTTTGTCGGCACTGAGGAGGCCAAGGAGGCCGCGGGGGTGGGGACTGTAAAGCGCAATGGGAACGCACCCTGAGATGCGCGCTCCTGCACGAGGCTTTTGACGGATCGGCGGAAGCTGTTTGCCTTGACTTGTTACTGCTCCTTCCTTATAATCATCATAATCATCACTCTAGTGCTCCAAAATTATGGTGATTATCAGAAAGAAAAGTGAAATGAGAAAGGCTCTTGCGTCCTTGCTTCCGCTTGTATTGGTCCTTTTGTTCTCTGCCTGCGGCTCCACTTCCGGTGAAGGGGAGAGCGCCAACGTCCCCGAACCGCCTGCTGCCGGCACTCCCGCCCCCGTGGCGGACAGCACCCCCACGCCGGCCGCTCCTGAAACGATCCCGTTTGAGCAGGAATTTTCCAAAAAAGCGCGCTCTGGCAAAAGGATTTGCCAGAGCGCGCTTTTTTTGTTATAATAATTTGATACCCTCGATGGACAGAGGACGATCCCTCCCCGAAACGCCGGATTGTCCCCTGTCCATCGCGGGTATGATGCTGCAGTATTTCAGAGAGACTAAGAGGCACGGCCATGGATAACATTATACTCATCGGCATGCCGGGGGCGGGCAAGAGTACGGTCGGCGTACTCCTGGCAAAGACCCTGGGCTATGCGTTTTTAGATACCGATCTGGTCATTCAGCAGCGGGAGGGCGCCCTCCTGCAGCCTCTGGTGGACTCGCTGGGTGTGGAGGCCTTCCTGGATGTGGAGGCCGATGCCATCTGCTCCGTGGAGTGCCGCGGCACCGTCATCGCGCCCGGGGGGAGCGCGGTGTGCCGGGAGCGGGCCATGTCCCACCTGCGGGCGCTGGGCCGGATCGTCTATCTGCATCTGCCGCTTGAGGAGCTGGAGCGCAGGCTCAGCAATATCAGCACCCGGGGCATTGCGATGGCCCCGGGCGAGACCCTAGCCGACCTCTTCGCCCGCCGCGCGCCGCTCTATCGGAATTATGCCGATCTCACTGTGGACGTGGGGCGGCAGTCCCTGGAGGAGACCGTGGCTCTGGTGCTCCGGGCGCTGCGGTGAGCGCCCGGAGGGCGGACCTCCGCCTGTCATAGGGCGCGCACAGGCGCGCCCCGTTCGCCGCGCCAAAAATTGATTGAGAAGGACCGAACGTCGAATGAATTTTAAGGACCTGGGGCTTATCGCCCCCATTCTCCGGGCGCTGGACGCCCAGGGCTATGCCGAGCCCACCCCCATTCAGGCGGGGGCCATCCCCCCGGCGCTGCTGGGCCGGGACGTGCTGGGCTGCGCCCAGACGGGCACCGGCAAGACCTGCGCCTTTGCCACCCCCATCCTCCAGCGTCTCAACGCCGATGTGGTGGTGGGCCCGCGGTATATCCGCTCCCTGATCCTCACCCCCACCCGGGAGCTGGCCCTCCAGATCCAGGAGAGCTTTGAGGCCTATGGGAGGAATCTGCCCCTTCGCTCCGCCGTCATCTTCGGCGGCGTTGGCCAGCAGCCCCAGGTGGACAAGATCAAGCGGGGCCTGGACATTCTGGTGGCCACGCCCGGCCGTCTGCTGGACCTCCAGGGTCAGGGCCTGCTGGACCTGAGCCGGGTGGAGATCTTCGTCCTGGACGAGGCCGACCGCATGCTGGACATGGGGTTTATCCACGATGTCCGCCGGGTACTCAAGCTCCTCCCGCCGAAAAAGCAGACCCTCTTTTTCTCCGCCACCATGCCCCCCGAGGTCATGGACCTGGTGAACGGCCTTCTGCATGACCCTGCCCGGGTGGCGGTGGACCCAGTGTCCTCCCCGGTGGAGGTCATCGACCAGAAGCTCTGCTTTGTGGACAAGGGCAACAAGTCCAAGCTTCTCTCCCACCTCATTCGGGAGATGCGGGTCAAAAATGCTCTGGTGTTCACCCGCACCAAGCACGGGGCCAATAAGGTGGCGGGAGACCTGATGAAGGCGGGCATCTCCGCCGCCGCTATCCACGGGAACAAATCCCAGACCGCCCGGCAGCAGGCACTCAGCGACTTCAAGGCCGGTCGGATCCAGGTCCTGGTGGCCACCGACATCGCCGCACGGGGCATCGACATCGAGGAGCTCTCCCACGTATTCAATTACAATCTTTCCGAGGTCCCCGAGACCTACGTCCACCGAATCGGCCGCACCGGGCGGGCCGGCCACGGGGGCTGTGCCGTCTCCTTCTGCGACTTCGCCGAGAAGGAGTACCTCAGGGGGATCGAAAAGCTGATCGGCCGGAATATCCCCGTGGTGGAGGAACACCCCTGGCCCATGGAGGTCTTTGAGGCCCCCAGGGACGCCAAGGGGCGGGCCGTGAACGCTGACGATGCGGAGGCCCGCGCCGCCGCCAAGGAGCGCCGCCGGGCCCGTGACGCGGCCGCAAAGGCCGCCGCGGAGGAGGAGCAGCGTCGGGGGGCGGAGCCAGCCAAGTCGCCCGCGGCAAAGCCCCAACAGGTCCAGGCGGTCCCCGTGTCCGCGCCAAAGGGGGAGGGC
>NZ_JBCOAQ010000047.1:0-14581 GCF_040226735.1 Intestinimonas sp. RTP31139st1_F5_RTP31139_211217
GTCTCGGCCTCCAGCAGGTCGGCCACCGCCTCGGCCTGGGGGAGGTCCAGCCTGCCGTTCAGGAAGGCCCTTTTGGTAAACTCCCCGGGCTGCGCCAGACGGGCCCCCGCGGCGCAAAGGGCCTCCAGTCCCAGGGAGAGCACCATGGGCGAGCCGTGGCACTGGAGCTCCGCCGTGTCTTCCCCGGTATAGCTGTGCGGCGCGCGGGAGACCGTAGCCAACACCTGATCCACCACCCGCCCCTCCCGGTCCAGAAGGGAGCCGTACACCAGAGTGCGGCTGGGCGCCTCAGCCAGCGGGCGGCCGCTCCGGGCGCGAAAGACCCGGTCCGCCGCCGCTGCCGCTCCCGGCCCCGACAGGCGGAGGATCCCGATGGCGGAGGGGCTCAGGGGGGTGCTGATCGCAGCGATCAAGTCGGACATTTCGCTCACCTCATCATTTTTGTGGAAAACGTCATCCCATTTCCCCTTGACAGCCTTCTTATGTCTCCTTACATGCATATTCCAGTTTTGCACGTTGACATAACCAGGTGTGGAAAACCCTGTGGATAATGTGGAAAACCCTTGGGAGAACCCATTTTCTTTACAAAGTGGTTACAATTATGGCCTGCATACTGTTCCGTATATTCGATGTACAAAAGAAATAGGAAGCGCGCCGCCCTCCGTGTCAGGCGGCGCGCCGTGTGGCCCAGGTCTCTTACACCTTCTCCGACAGCCGACGGGAAATCACCTGGGCCACTTTGACGCCGGAGGCGCCGGCCTGCGCCAGCCCCCGGGTGATGCCCGCGCCGTCGCCGATGGCAAACATGCCGGGAAGCCGGGTCTCCAATTCAGGGCTCAGGGTGAGCCGGGAGGAGTAGAACTTCACCTCCGCGCCGTAGAGAAGGGTGTCGTAGTTGGCGGTACCCGGGGCCAGCTTGTCCAGTTGGTAGATCATCTCTATGATGTCGTCCAACTGCCGCTTGGGCAGGGCAAGGGACAGGTCGCCGGGCACGGCGGCGGTGAGGGTGGGCCGGGTGAAGGACTTGCTCATCCGGTGGTCGTTGGTCCGCACGCCCTTCACCAGATCGCCGAAGCGCTGGACCAGCACGCCACCGGCCAGCATGTTGGACAGGGACGCGATGTGCTTGCCGTAGCGGTAGGGCTCGTTGAAGGGCTCGGTAAAGCGGTTGGACACCAGCAGGGCGAAATTGGTGTTCTCGCTCTGCAGGGCGGGGTCGGCATAGGAGTGGCCGTTCACCGTGTTGATGCCCTCCACGTTCTCGGCCACCACGTGGCCATAAGGGTTCATGCAGAAGGTGCGCACCTGGTCGCCGTACTGCTTGGTCCGGTAGACCAGCTTGGACTCGTACACCACGTCAGTGATGTGCTCAAAGACCCGGGCGGGCAGCTCCACCCGTACGCCGATGTCCACCTGGTTGTTGATGAGGGCGATGCCCAGGTCCTTGCATTGGTTGGCGAACCACTCGGCGCCGGAGCGCCCGGGGGCGGCGATGAGCCAGTCGCAGGAGAGCTCTCCACCTCCGCTGAGGGTCAGGCGGTAGCCTTGATCGGCGGTATGGATGGCCTGTACGGCGGTATGGAACCGGAACTCGATGCCCTGCTTCAGGTCCTCATAGATATTCTGGAGGATGACCAGATTCTTTTCGGTCCCCAGATGCTTGACCTTGGCCTGTAGGAGATGGAGGTCGAACTCCAGTGCCTTTTTCTCCAGGGCCCGGGCGGCGGGAGTGTCTGTGGAATAGAGCTCCTCGGTGGCCCCGTGGGCGACGTTGATGGAATCCACATAGCCGATGAGGTCCATGACCTCCTGTGCGGGCATGAAATCGGTGAGCCAGCCGCCGAAGGCCGTGGTGAAGTTGAACTTGCCGTCGGAGAAAGCCCCCGCCCCGCCGAAGCCGCACATGGTATCGCAGACCTTGCACTGGATACAGTCCTTCACCTTGCCGGCCACGATGGGGCAGCTGCGGCTGTAGATGTCGCGCCCCTGCTCCAGGACCACCACCTTCAGCTCCGGATTTCTGCGCATCAGCTCATAGCCCGCGTAGATACCGGCCTCTCCGCAGCCGATGATGGCAACGTCGTATCTCTCGTTCATCATTGTTCCTACTCCTTCTGTCCGGTGGGGACATACTCTATCTATTTTAGTATACCATGGTCTGTCAAGGCGAGGAACAGTGCTTTGGACATTTGACGGCAGCTTGCATTCGTCCGCTGCCGATGAAAAATTGTTGCAAATGCATCCATTTAAAATTGAGGGGAGGTTTAAATTTGGGCTTGTTCCAAATCTATAGAAGTCTGGGGATTGATGGAAGCCTTATCGGGTTTACCGATTCGGAAATCGCCGTCCCTCACTTTTGCTATCCCGTGAATGCAACCGCAATCGGCTTTGAGGGCTGCATTTTATACTGCTTTCTTCCTGAATGTGGAGAAATGGTGTTCGCCTCCAACCCCGAAAGCTGTGCCGAGACATATGTCTATCCGCTGGCCGAAACGTTTGAGGATTTTATGCGCCTGGTCATCACCTGCGGCTCTGCAAATCCAGTGGAACAAATCGTGTGGATGAGCAGGGCGCAGTTTGATCAGCATCTGCAAAACGAGCGCGCTCTTCGCACCGCGGAGCAGATCGCGCGCGTCGGGAAGCTCCGCGAGGAGCTGAAGCTGTCCCCCATGGACAACCCGTATGAATATGTGAAGGCATCGCAGACGCATTTTGATGGCAGTCAAATTCCATATAGCGATGCGTATTACGATATCTTGGGACAGGAGCGGTAGCTCCCTGTTTACGAAGCGGCTCGGAGCCGCCCTGTTTCTGGTGATACATAAAGACAGGGGCGCCGCGGAACTCACATTCCGCGGTGCCCCTCAGCCTGTTAAAAGAGTGCGCCCTGCGCTCAGGTCTCCATCACGGTCCTTCCTCCGGCCCGGGGCCGGACCACCAGGCGCAGCAGGCCCAGGCCGGGATTCCACCGGCGGACCAGCAGATCCAGCACCACGCTCAGGATGAGACCGCAGACCACGTCCACCGCCGAGTGTTGCTTGAGGAACATGGTGGACATGCAGATGAGGATAGTCAGCGTGAGGATCCCTCTCCGGACCGCCTTGTGTTCCCGCAGGGACCCGGCCCGGGCGGCGGCGATGCCGATGGTGGCCGAGACAAAGCCGTGGATGGAGGGACAGACGTTGATGGGCGGATCGGTTTTCCGGATGAGCGCCACCAGTTGGCACAGGATGTTGTCGCGGGGCAGAGGCCGGCGCAGGAGCTGGCCGTTGGGCAGCACCGTGTAGATGAGCAGACACAGGGTGAGCCCCGTGAGGATGGTGCGGCACAGATAGACATAGCTCTCCGGGTCCCGCCGGTGGAAATAGAGGAACATGAGGGGCACCAGGGGGAACCACAGCACATAGGGGATCACGAACCCCTCAAAAAACGGGATATAGGCGTCCAGCTCGGTGTAGACCCAGAACTTCGGGCGGGCATATTCCTGCAAGAGGGTAAAGTAGAGCAGATAGAAGAAAAAATAGGCCACGGGCACCGCCAGCATCCGGCGGCGGGTCTGCTCCTCGTTCCAGTTGAGCGCCACGCCGATCGCCTCCCTTCAGATGAAATCATCTTCTCATAAGCAAGGACGATTGTACTCTGTTTTTTGTTACAAATCCAGGGATAAAATCTGAAGAATTTTTAAAGTTTTTTCCGCAGGCGTAGGATGCTGCGCACAAATCAGCTCCCGCTCCAGGGCGCCACCGTGACGCCGGTATAGTAGTGGGTGAGGATGTCCAGGTAGCTCTTCCCCTCCTTGGCCAGAGCGTTTGCGCCGTACTGGCTCATCCCCACGCCGTGGCCGTAGCCTGTCACGGAAAAGACCACCTGGTCCCCCTCCGCCTCCACGGTAAAGCTGGCGGAGCGCAGGCCGAAGAGGGTGCGCAGGGCGGTGCCCTTCACCGTCACGCCCCCTACGGACATGGTCTCCACCCCGCCGGAGGAGGTGGGTACCGTCTCCCCAAACCACTCCGACGCCTCTCCGGAGAGATCGGCCTGGGGATACTGGGCCAGGAAAGTGGTCCTGAACTCCTCCGCCGGCACCTCCACGGTGGTGCGGTAATTGGGGACCTCCTCCCCCTCCGGGCTCTCCACGCTCTCCAGATAGGGCACGCTGCCGCCCCACACCTCCACTGAGCTCAGGGTCCGCCCCGCCGCGGAGGAGAAGAACACCGCGTCGATGGGCGCGCCGTCGTAGAGGATGGCCTGTCCGTCCGTGGAAGAGACGGCCTGGGCGATCTTCTCCGTATAGGTCTGGGCGCTGTCCCCCCAGTTGGCGGCGGCCTTGTCCGGGTCCAGGTAGGCCTGACAGCAGTTGATGTCGGCACAGACGTCGGCGTCCGGGTGGTTGGGGTTCACCCCGATGCTCCGCTTGTAGAGCGTATACGTCCTGGCCGTGACGGCCTGGGCCTTGAGGGCTTCCGGCTCGAAGGAGGCTGGCATCTCCGCCGCCACCACCCGCCAGAGGTAGTCCGCCATGGAGAGGGAGACCACCGCACCGTCGGACAGCTTTACCTTGATCGTGGTGGAGGCGTCACTGCCCGGGTCGGGGGAGGTCACGGTGCGGTCGATGGGCAGGGTGGCCGTGGGCGAGGGCAGGGGCTCCTCCGGCCCCGGGGCCTCCCCCCGCAGGAACAGGATCGGGCCGATAAACAGGGCCAGCAGAAGCACCAAGGCCGTAGCCACGACAGATCTCATTTTTCCATCCTCCCATCTTTTTCATTCCCGACCGTTGACGCGGCGTGTCCTTTGGCGTAAAATAGTGCAAACTGTTGCACACTACTGTGCGAAGGAGGCCACCGGCATGCAGACCGTCCCGATGCGCGGCGACGAGGCCGCGCAGACCCGTGACTTTATCCAGAGTCTATGCGGGGAATTCCAGAAGCATAACTATATCGATCCCTCCTATTACGAGCATATCGACGTTAAGCGGGGCCTCCGCAACGCCGACGGCACGGGCGTTATGGCCGGCATCACCCAGATCGGCAACGTCCAGGGCTACTACATCCAGGACGGCGAGCGAGTCCCCATGGAGGGCCGGCTCATCTACAGGGGCATCAGTATCGAGGACCTGATCCACGGCTTTATGTCCGAGGGGCGGTTCGGCTTTGAGGAGACGGCCTATCTGCTCCTCTTCGGGGCTCTGCCCACCCGAAAAGAGCTGGCGGATTTCAACCATGTGCTCTCCGAGCTGCGCCCCCTGCCGCCCAACTTCACCGAGGATATGATCCTCCGGGTGCCGGGCCGGGACATCATGAACCGCCTGGGCCGATGCATCCTGGCCCTCTACTGCTATGACGAGGACCCGGAGGGCAGGTCCCTGGAGAATGAGCTGCGCCAGGCCCTGCAGCTGGTGGCCCGGTGCCCCATGATCATCGCCCACTCCTACGCGGCCAAGCGCCACTACTTTGACAACGACTCCCTGTATCTCCACCGCCCCCAGGAGGGGCTCTCCTTCGCGGAGAACTTCCTCTACGCCATGCGCCACGACAACCGCTTCACCGAGCGGGAGGCCAAGCTCCTGGATCTGTGCATGGTGGTCCACGCCGAGCACGGCGGCGGCAACAACTCCGCCTTTGCCTGCCGGGTCCTCTCCTCCTCCGGCACGGATATCTACGCTGCCGTCTCGGCGGCGGTGGGGTCCCTGAAGGGCCCCCGCCACGGCGGCGCCAACAAGAAGGTCATGGAGATGTTCCGCTATATCCAGGAGGGCGTCCGGGACTGGAAGGACGACGGTCAGGTGCGGGATTTCCTCCTGAAGCTCCAGCGGAAGGAGGCCGGGGACCGTTCCGGCCTCATTTACGGCATGGGGCACGCCATCTACACCCTTTCCGACCCCCGGGCCAAGCTCCTCAAGCAGTTTGCCAAGACCCTGGCCGATGAGAAGGGGATGCTGGAGGAGTTCGAGTTGGTGGAGGCGGTGGAGCGCCTGGCCCCCGAGGTCATCAACGGCTCCAGGGGCGTCCCCAAGCCGCTCTGCGCCAATCTGGACCTCTATTCGGGCTTGGTCTACCGGATGCTGGACATCCCCGAGGAGCTCTACACCCCCCTCTTCGCCATGGCCCGCATGGTGGGCTGGTGCGCCCACCGGGTGGAGGAGGTCTACAACCCCGGCAACAAGATCATCCGTCCCGCCTATAAGGCGGTGGCCCCCCTTCAGAAGTTCATCCCCCTGGACGAGCGGGGCTGAATACGACAAAAAGCCCGCATACCATTGTACAATGGTATGCGGGCTTTTTGTCAAAAGATCTCCTGTTCCATCGAACGCAACGGGATTTGTGCAGGACGGCAGGGCTTCCCTTACCGCTCCTTTTCCGCGGCAAGCTCCATGGCCTCCTTGCCGGACAGATGCTCCACGGCCAGCTCCACCATGCACACCTGCTGAAAGAGCTTGTCGATCTCCGCCCTGCGGCCCTCTTCCTGCCGGGGGGAGTACCGTTCCGCCAGCTTTTCCAGGGCGGCGCGCTTCTCTCCCTCGTCCTTCAGGACCCTGGCCCTTCCGAACGCGATGACACTCCGGTAGTAGGTGGTGTACTCCTCCGGCACCACATGGTCCTGGTCGATCACGCAGAAGGACGCCTTTTCATTTCCCGCGATGGCGTCCAGCTTGTGCCCGGAGGGGGCGCAGTGGAAAAACAGCCTGCCGTCGTCATAGACGTAGCTCAGGGGCACGGCATAGGGGTATCCGTCGTCACCGGACACCGCCAGCACCCCGGAGGTCCCCTTCCGGAGGACCTCCACACAGCTCTCCGGGGACAGAGCCTGTTTCCTGCGGCGCATTTCTCTGAACATATTGATTCCTCATTTCCACCCGTGGTTTCCGTGCCCTCCGCCAGCGGGGAGGGCACGCCCTGCCTTTTCATTGTTTTTCTGCTCTCTGCGTCGGAAAAGGGCGCACTTTCCTCTCTCTTTTGGTTTATTCAATTACTTTTGGCAGGGGAAATTCCAGTACATGGCTCGCTCTCTCCGCCCAGTCCAAGAGGATATTTACTCCAGTCCGGACTTCTTCCAGGCCCTCTTCCATGGTGTCCAGCCGCTGGTTTATGGGCTTTAGCTCTTCCTGCATCATTTGGCGCATTGCCTGGAGCAATTCTTGGTCTGTCATCCTTGAATTGCCTCCCCATGATGTTCTCATTGAGTGATTTCAGTATAACATGGCTGTCAAGCAAGCGGAGCGGGAGCTCTCCATTGCCAAATCCCGGATTTTCTGGTACAATGGCTCTCACCGACACAGGACGGAGGCGTTTTCATGTTCCAGATGCGCGCACAGGACTTCGGCATCCGGGTGGGTTCTCTGCCCAGGGGCCCCCGGAACAAGATCACCGACGTGCCCGGCGTACTGGTGGGTCACGCCACGGTGGACACCCCCACGCACAAGACCGGGGTCACCGTGATCCTGCCCGGCCCCCAGAACCCCTTTACCCATAAGCTCCCCGCCGGCGTCTGCCCCTTCAACGGCTTCGGCAAGACGGCGGGGCTCCTGCAGCTCCAGGAGCTGGGCACCCTGGAAACCCCCATCGCCCTCACCAACACCCTCAATGTGGGCCTGGTCCACGACGCCATGGTGGAGTACATGCTCTCCCGCTGTGAGGCCGAGGGGGTGGCGCTCCGGTCCGTGAACCCCCTGGTGTGCGAGTGCAACGACTCCACCCTCAACCACATTGCGGAGCGGGCGGTGGGCCGGGAACATGTCTTTTCCGCCCTGGCCTCCGCCTGCCAGGACTTTGCCGAGGGCGACGTGGGCGGCGGCAAGGGCATGATCTGCCACGGTCTCAAGGGCGGCATCGGCTCGGCCTCCCGGGTCCTGGCGTTCGACGGGAGAACCTATACCATTGGTATTTTAGTGCAGTCGAATCACGGCGTGTTGTCAGATCTGACCGTCTCCGGCGTCAACATCGGCGCCGGGCTGGCCCGGACGCTGGAGACCCGGGCGGCGGATCAGGGCTCCATCATCGCCGTGCTGGCCACCGACCTGCCTCTGGACGCCCGGCAGCTTGCCCGGGTGGCCCGCCGGGTCTCGGTGGGCCTGGCCCGGCTGGGGTCCCACATCGGTCACGGCAGCGGCGAGGTCTTTGTAGCCTTCTCCACCGCCAATCCCTTCGATTTCCGCGCGGAAAACGCCGTGCGCATGACGACGGCCTTCCACGAGGAGCTGCTGGACCTCCCCTTCCGGGCGGCGGCGGAGTGTGCGGAGGAGGCGGTGCTCAACTCCATGCTCACCGCCCACACCGTCACGGGCTGGCAGGGGAATACGGTTTACGCACTGCCCGAGCTCTGGCGCCCGGGCGGCTGACCGGGCAGAACACAAAATTACATCAGATATCTGGAGGTCGCTATGCAGCACAAGCACGGAGGCACCTTTACCAGCTCCATGGGAGCGATCCTGGCGGCGGTGGGCTCCGCCGTGGGAATGGGCAACATCTGGCTCTTCCCCTACCGGGTGGGCCAATACGGCGGCGGGGCGTTTCTGATCCCCTACTTCCTCTTCGTGGCGCTCTTCTCCTATGTGGGCCTCTCCGGGGAGTTCGCCTTTGGGCGGCTCACCGGCACCGGGACCCGGGGCTCCTTCGACTACGCGCTCAAAACCCGCGGCCTCAGGGGCGGCGCCGCGCTGGGGGTCCTTCCCCTCCTGGGCGTGCTGGGCATCGCCATCGGCTACTCGGTGGTGGTGGGCTGGGTCCTCAACTACGCCGTGGGCTCCCTCACCGGGGCGGTCCTGGCTGGGGACCCGGACGGCTATTTTTCCGCCCTGGCGGTGTCCTTCGGCTCGGTGCCCTGGCACCTTCTGGTCATCGCCGCCACCGTGCTCATCCTCATCCTGGGAGTGGCCGGCGGCATTGAAAAAATCAGCAAATTCATGATGCCCGTCTTCTATGTCCTCTTTCTCATCATCGCCGTGCGGGTGGCCTTCCTGCCCGGCGCGGTGGAGGGCTACCGCTACCTGCTGGAGCCGGACTGGTCCTATCTGCTGCGCTTCGACACCTGGGTCATGGCCATGGGGCAGGCCTTTTTCAGCCTGTCCATCAACGGCGCGGGCATGCTCATCTACGGCAGCTATATGAAGAAGTCGGAGGACATCATCCACCAGTCCGTCATGACCGCCATGCTGGACACCGCCGCCGCCCTCCTGGCCGGCTTCGCCATCCTCCCGGCCGTCTTTGCCTTCGGCATCGCCCCGGAGAGCGGCCCTCCCCTCATGTTCATCACCCTGCCCCGCGTCTTTCAGCAGATGCCCGGCGGGCGCTTTTTCTCCATTTTGTTCTTCGTCTCGGTCCTCTTCGCCGGCATCACCTCCCTTATCAACATGCTGGAGGCGGTCAGCGAATCCCTGGGCCGGGGCGCCCGGCTCTCCCGTACCCTCTCGGTCCTCATCGTGGGGGGCGTCACCTCTGCCGTGGGCGTCTTTCTGGAGGCCCTCCCCTCCATGGGGGCCTGGATGGACGCCGTCACCATCTACATCGCCCCCTTCGGGGCCGTGCTGGCGGCGGTGATCCTCTATTGGGTGCTGGGCCTCCCGGCGGTCAAAGCTGAGCTGGCCCTGGGGCGGAAGCGTCCGCTGGGGCGGGGCTTCGACTTTTTGTCCAAATACGTCTATGTAATCCTCACCGCCGTGGTACTGGTCTGCGGCATCCTCTACGGCGGGATCGGATGATAAAGCTGAAAAGCGGCGGTCCACCGCTTCAGCGTGTCGAAAAAGTTCGACACGCTTCTCAAAAATGCAAGCATTTTTTCGAGGAGATGCAGGCCGCTGCGCGCACTCGCTAGCGCTCGCACACTTGCGGCCTGAAATGAGTGTTTTTCGACGTACACGCCGCCGAAAAACACGCTTTGATGCTCTTCCGTCGTCTGCGGACGACGGAACTCTGCGAGGCTCTTGCAGCAAAAATCGCAGCATTACACTTTATTGACAGACTGATATATTAATAGATTAATCTGTTTCAGGTTAAAATAATGAGTTTCGCCTCACTTAGGAGTATAAATAACCTGAACCGGACTGCCGTCAAGTCAATCTGGTTTAAATCAAAAAATTGAGGTGATCCACATGCTCTGTCAAGACTGCCTGCCCACGGTGGAATGTATGACCTGCCGATATTACTGTCCCCATTACATCAAGCGGGGCGGGCGCTATGTCCCCCTGGCATACGGCCACTGCACCCGCCCCGCAGAGCGCGGGCAGGCCCCGAATCTCTTTCGCTGCCGCCACTGGGTCTGGAATCCGGACCTGAAGACGCCGTCTAGCGGCCCTCCGCCCAGCCCTTGAAGTCCTCCCACAGCTCGATGGCCTTGAATTTGACCACATAGCCCTCGTCCTCTCCGGTCATCAGGGCCACGTCGCTCTCGCTCAGGTCCCCCAGGGCGGCGGCCTCCTCGGTGGTCTCGGTGACGGAGCCCAGGCACAGCGGTGGAAAGACCACGCACCACCAGTTCCCTCCCCCGCCCTCGCCGATGACCACCCGCAGGGCGGTATAACTCCCCTGGGGGAGGGCGAAATCAGTGTACTGCTTGGTGGGGAACCAGACGTTTTCCTCCAGGGAGGCGGAGACGGCGTATTCGTACCCCTCCTCCCGCACCACCTCCGCCCCGGCCTCCGCCAGGGCGGGCAGGGCGAGGGTGAGGGTCTCCCGGGCCTGCGCCACCGTCTCCCCCGGCGCGAAGAGGTCGGCGGCCTCCGCTAGGATGCGGTCCCGCACCCGCAGCTTCAGGGCCTGGTCGGCCTCTGAGTCGGAGTTTGCCAGGACATGGAGGCGGATGACCTTGTCCGCCAGGGCGGCCTGCTCCCGGTCCAGCCACACCCCCCAGAGCATGGCCACCGCCACCCCCACCAAGAGCGCCGCCTCCCAGCGGCGCAGCCGGTTGTTCTCCCGCAATGTTCCCGTCATATCTGAGCACCATCCTCTTATGTAGTGCTCTTAGTTTTCCCACTCCCGCCATCCCTTAATCCCTTTTTCTCATTTTAGCGTCCTCGCCCAAAGAGGGCCGGCAATGCATGCTTTGCCGAACAACACCGTAAAAAACAGGCCTCTTTCCCCCTGCGGGGCAAAACCGCTGCGGCGGGTACCCAGAAAGGGTACCCGCCGCTTTTTTATTCCCGCATGAGCCAGAACATCCGGGTCCCGGACAGGGTCAGGCCGGCCTTTTGCTGGAGGGCCAGAGAGGGAGCGTTGTCCTCGATCACCTGGGCGAAGGGGAGGGCGCCCCGCTCCAGCGCCCGGTTTACCGCCGCCCGCAGGAGGAGCTCGCCCAGGCCCCGGCGCCGCCAGGCGGGCAGCACCTCCAGCATGCCGATGCTCCCCTCCTCATGAAAGCCCACGAAACCCGCGGGCTGGTTGCTGCCGGTGGGGAACGCCCCCAGGACCCCGCGCCTCACGGCCTCCTCCATATAGGGCAGGCCCCCAAAGGCGTGGCTGTAGTGCCGGAGAATCCAGGGGGCCCAGGTCCGGTCCAGGGGACGCAGCGCCCCGTCAAAGGCGGGCAGGGGCAGCGGCTCCGTCCCCAGATAGGCGGCGGAGTAGCAGATCTGGCTCAGTGGGAAGCCCCACCGGGCCTTTGCCTGCTCAAAATACGCCAGCTCATGGCCCACGAAAAGGTCGCAGTCCGCCGAGACCATTCCCAGCAGCCGCCCTGCCACCGCCGGGGAGGCTGCGGACATCATGTACGCCCCGCATCCCCGCTCGTAGAGGAGGACGCCCCCCTCCCCGGCCTCCAGCAGCTCGGCGCTCCCCCGCCGCAGCGCCTCCAGCAGATTGGCGTACAGCACCGGGTCCCGGCGCAGATAGGCCTGTGCGGCCTCCTGTTTTGTCATGGCGTCTCCTCCTCCGCGCGGGGCAGGCGGATCACAAAGCTGGTGCGCCTGCCGTCGCTCTCCGCCCGAATGGAGCCGCCGTGGCGCTCCACGATCTCCCGGGCGATGGCCAGACCCAGCCCGGCGCCGCCGGTGCGGGTGGAGCGGGCCTGATCCAGGCGGTAAAATTTCTGAAAGATATTGGTCAGCTCCTTTTCCGGGATCTCCAGGCCCTCGTTGCGCACGGCGATCTCCACGCTCTCTCCGTCGACCCTGGCCTCCAGGTCCACCTGGCCGCCGGACACACTGTAGCTCACGGCGTTGCGCAGGACGTTGTCGAACACCCGGGCCAGCTTGTCCGGGTCCCCCCGGACCACCAGCCGGGAGGCGATGTCCGTGCGGCAGGTGAGGTCCTTCCCCGCGAAGGCGGGGTAAAACTCGTCCACCAGCTGCTCCAGCAGGATGGAGAGCTGAATGGGCTCTCCGTTCCCGCCCAGAGTGCGGAAGTCCATCCGGGTGATGTCGAAAAATTCGCTGATGAGCTCCTCCAGCCGCTTGGCCTTGTCCAGGGCGATGCCCGTATATTTGGCCCGCTGCTCCGCCGTGAGTCCCGGCTCGTCGTGGAGCAGGTTGAGGTAGCCCAGCACAGAGGTGAGCGGGGTCTTGAGGTCGTGGGCCAGGAAGGCCACCAGGTCCTGCCGCCGCTGCTCCGCTTCCCTGGCCTCGGTCTCCCGCCCTCCCAGGGTCCGCTGGATGGACCGCAGGTCCTCCTCCACGGGCCGGAGCTCCTTGGGCAGGCGCACCGTCTCTCCGGTCTCGTTCACCACCTGGCGCACCGCCGCGCCGATCTGGTCCAGCCAGCGGATGAACCGCCCCATCGCCACGTAAAAAGCCCCCAGCATCAGAAGGATGGTCCCCACCAGCAGCCAGGTGCCCTTGTGATTGCGGAAGACGTGCTGGTAGATCTCCAGCGCCCCCGCCTCGTCACAGCCGAACAGGTTCTGGCACACCCACAGCACGCTCCGGGCAAAGGGGTCCTGGAGCAGGCCGTCCACCACCATCTCCCAGAGGAAGAGGGCCGCGGCCAGCGCGCCCAGGGTGCCCGCCACCACCAGCAGGAGCATCTTCAGCTTGAGGCGGGTATACCGCTTGTCCATCATGACCCCTCCTCTCTCTCCCGCCGCCGGGCCTCTCCGGCCCGGTCCAGGGCGGCCTTCACCGGCTGGGACCGCACCCGGCGGTTGTTCCGCTCCAGAATGTCCCGAATCTCTCCGCCGGTCCGCTCCAGCTCCGCCCGGAAGGCGGAGGCGGAGAGGCGCAGGGCCCCGTGGCCCAGAATGATGAGCTGTTCCGCGCCATCGGAGGTGGCCACCCGGACCCGGTGCTTTTTCCCGATCTCATAGGTGGCCTTCTCGATATAGGCGTCCGCCGTCTCGGCCTCCCTGGTATAGACCACATAGATATTGTGGTAGCGGACCACCTCGCCCGTGTTCCTGGGGACCTTGTAGGCGTCGAAGACCAGAATGACCTCGCACTTGCGGAACCCCTGGTAGTTGCTCAAAAGGTCCATGAGCAGCTGCCGCGCGGCGTCCAGGCTGTCCCGCGCTACCGCCTTCAGGTCCTCCCAGGCGAAAATGATGTTGTAGCCGTCCACCAGCAGGTATTCCGGCCCCAGGTCCGGGGGGCGGATGCTCCGCTTCTCCCCGGCTTCCTCCGTCTCCCGGCGGGGCGGCCGGGCCTGGGGCTGGAAGTCCCGCCGCTTCACCGGCCCGTAGGTCCGCTCGAAGATGGCCTGGAGCTCCTTGTCCTGTTCCAGGGAGTGGGCATAGCCGGCGGGGGCCCGCCGGGCGGCCGGAGGGGCTTCCACTTCCTCCGCCTTTTCCAGGCAGAGACCGCTGTCCACGTGCATGTATTTCCGAACCTGGTCCCATTTCACGGTGAAGCCCGCCCCATGGGCGCAGAACACCGAGTCCGCCGGATTCTCCGTGTCCCGGAGGCTGTCGTAGCCCAGGGCGGCCACCACCTCCGCCTGGTTATGACAGGGTGCGTAGCCCCTCAGGGTGCAGAAGAGCCTGCCCCGGCCCCGGGTATAGGCGGCCACCTCCCGGGCATAGTCCCGCAGGCAGGCCACCGGCGCCACGCCGGTGAGCACCGTCTCCTCCCCCTCCGTCTCCGGCGGGGAGACCTCCCCCGTCATGCGCTGGAGGTCGGAGAGGGCCCGTCCCACATGCTCGGCGGGGAGCTCCAGGCGGAACTCGTCCCAGGGCTCCAGAAGGATGCTCTCGGCCTGCATCAGACCCTGGCGCACCGCCCGATAGGTGGCCTGGCGGAAGTCGCCCCCCTCGGTGTGCTTCACATGGACCCGCCCGGCCACCAGCGTGATGCGCAGATCCGTGTCGGGGGACCCGGTGAGCACGCCGGGGTGGCTGCGCTCGGCCAGGTGGGTGAGGATGAGCCGCTGCCAGTTCCGGTCCAGCATGTCCTCTCCGCAGGAGGAGAAGAACTGCAGGCCGCTGCCCCGCGGGCCGGGCTCCAGCAGCAGGTGGACCTCCGCATAGTGCCGCAGGGGCTCAAAGTGGCCCACCCCCTCCCCCGGCGCGGCGATGGTCTCCCGGTAGACGATGCTCCCTGCGCTGAAGCCGACCTCCAGGCCGAACCGCTGCGCGATGAGCACCCGCAGGACCTCCAGCTGGACCTCCCCCATGAGCTGGATGTGGATCTCCCGCAGCGGTTCATTCCAGACGATATGGAGCTGGGGGT
>NZ_JBCOAQ010000048.1:0-14424 GCF_040226735.1 Intestinimonas sp. RTP31139st1_F5_RTP31139_211217
GAGATGGAGTAGCTGTTGGAGGCCTGGATGGTCTCGGGCTTGCAGATGCCGTCCAGGTCGGTGAAGATGCCCTTCTTGATGGTGGGGTTTTCAGTGGCGGCCTCCACGACCAGGTCGGCGTCGGCGGCCTCCTGGAGGTCGGTGGTGAAGGTGATGTGGGCCAGAATGTCGGCCTTTTTGGCCTCGTCCATCTTGCCCTTGGCCACCAGCTTGTCCAGGCCCTTCACCAGGCGGGCCCGGGAGGCCTGGATGAGTTCATCCTTGATGTCGCGGACGACCACGTCAAAGCTCTTCCTGGCAAAGACCTGGGCGATGTCCAGCCCCATGGTGCCGCCGCCGATGACAACGATTTTCTGCATAGTGCAACAACTCCGTTCTGATATAGGTTTGGCCCTGTCTGAAATACAGCTCGGCCAAAGCGTGAAAAAGTACCCTGCCGGCCGGAATTCCGGCCGACAGGAGAAAAAGCGGATCAGTCCGTATAGCCCAGGCGCTTGTTGAGGGCAATGAGCATCTCTTTGGCGCACTCGGGGATGATGGAGCCGGGCCCAAAGATACAGGTGGCGCCATGCTCATAGAGGAAGGCGTAGTCCTGCGGCGGGATGACGCCGCCGGCGATGACCATGATATCCTCGCGGCCGCGCTTTTTGAGCTCCTCCACCAGGGCGGGCAGCAGAGTCTTGTGGCCGGCGGCCAGGGAGGACATGCCCACGATGTGCACGTCGTTGTCCACAGCCTCCTGCGCTGCCTCCTCCGGGGTCTGGAAAAGGGGACCGATGTCCACGTCGAAGCCCATATCGGCGTAAGCGGTAGAGACCACCTTGGCGCCGCGGTCGTGGCCGTCCTGGCCCATCTTGGCGACCATGATGCGGGGCCGGCGGCCCTCGCGCTTCTCGAACTCATCGGTCATCTTGCGGACTTCCTCGATCTCGGCGCTGTCGGAGAACTCGCCGGAATATACGCCGGAGATGGAGTGGATGACGGCCTTGTGGCGGCCGGAGACCTTTTCAATGGCCATAGAAATCTCTCCCAGACTGGCGCGGGCGCGGGCGGCCTCCACGGCCAGCTCCAGCAGGTTCCCCTCGCCGGTCTCCATGGATTTGGTGATGGCGTTGAGGCACTGATCCACCTTCTCCTGGCTGCGCATGGAGCGCAGCTTTTCCAGGCGGGCGATCTGCGCCTGACGGACGGCGGTGTTGTCCACTTCCAGGATGTCGATGGCGTCCTCGTGGTCCAGCGTCAGATAGTTCAGACCGACGATCTTCTCCTTGCCGGAGTCGATGTGGGCCTGACGGCGGGCGGCGGCTTCCTCGATGCGCATCTTGGGCAGGCCGTTGTCGATGGCCTTGGCCATGCCGCCCAGCTCCTCCACCTCCTGGATGTGGCCCCAGGCGCGGCGGACCAGCTCGTTGGTAAGGGCCTCCACGTAGTAAGAGCCGCCCCAGGGATCGATGACCTTGCAGACCTTGGTCTCATCCTGGATGTAGAGCTGGGTGTTGCGGGCGATGCGGGCGGAGAAGTCGGTGGGCAGGGCGATGGCCTCGTCCAGCGCGTTGGTGTGGAGGGACTGGGTGTGGCCGAGGGCGGCGCCCATGGCCTCCATGCAGGTCCGAGCCACGTTGTTGAAGGGGTCCTGGGCGGTGAGGGACCAGCCGGAGGTCTGGCTGTGGGTCCGCAGCGCCATGGACTTGGGGTTCTTGGGGTTGAACTGGTGGACGATCTTGGCCCACAGCAGGCGGGCGGCCCGCATCTTGGCCACTTCCATGAAGTAGTTCTTGCCGATGCCCCAGAAGAAGGAGAGGCGGGGGGCGAACTGGTCCACGGTCAGGCCGGACTTGATGCCGGTGCGGATATACTCCAGACCGTCGGCCAGGGTGTAGCCCAGTTCGATGTCGGCGGTGGCGCCGGCCTCCTGCATGTGGTAGCCGGAGATGGAGATGGGGTTGAACTTGGGCATATTGGCGGAGGTATAGCGGAAGATGTCGCCGATGATCCGCATGGAGGCCTCAGGGGGATAGATATAGGTGTTGCGGACCATGAACTCCTTGAGGATGTCGTTCTGAATGGTGCCGGAGAGGAGCTTCTTGTCCACACCCTGCTCCTCGGCGGCCAGGATATAGAAGGCCATGATGGGCAGCACGGCGCCGTTCATGGTCATGGACACGGACATCTGGTCCAGCGGGATGCCGGAGAAGAGGATCTCCATATCCAGGATGGAGTCCACGGCCACGCCGGCCTTGCCCACGTCGCCCACCACACGGGGGTGGTCGGAGTCATAGCCGCGGTGGGTGGCCAGGTCGAAGGCAATGGACAGACCCTTCTGACCGGCCGCCAGATTGCGGCGGTAGAAGGCGTTGGACTCCTCGGCAGTGGAGAAGCCGGCGTACTGCCGGACGGTCCAGGGCCGGGTGACGTACATGGTGGGGTAGGGCCCGCGAAGGAAAGGGGGCACGCCGGCCATGAAGTCCAGGTGGTTCATACCCTTCAGGTCTTCGGCGGTGTAGATGGGAGCGACATCGATCTGCTCCACGGTATGAGAGATGAGTTCTTCCAGGCTTTTGCCGGTCTCTTTTTCGATCTGCGCCTTCCAGGCGGCCTTTCCGGCGGCGCGGTCCTCGCTGCGGTCACGGAATGCCATGGAGGCAAAATCAGGCTTCTTGTTCATCATTCTACCCCCTTCGTGCTCTGGATCTTGCTCAGGATATCATAGCAGTTGGCCTTGACATGGATAAAGTCCTCCACGCCGGCCTCCAGGTAGGCATCCTTGTACTCGGGGGCGGGAGCGCCGGCCAGGAGCACGGTGGTGTCCGGCTTGGCGGCTTTGATCTTGCGGGCCAGCTCCGGCACAATCTCGGGATAGGTGGCGTCGGTGGAGCAGATGACCACTACAGGAGCGCCGGACTTTACGGCGGCGTCGGCACAGGCGTCCACGGTGGGGAAGCCGTCGTTGCGCAGCATGTTGAAGTGTGCGACCTCGAAGAAGCCGGCGGCGAAGTCGGCGCGGGCCTTGTGCTGGGGGATGGGGCCCATATTGGCAAGGAATACGTCCAGGGTCTTGCCGGTCTTTTCCATCCAGGCTTCGGTCTGGGCCCGGAGCGCCTCATAGCGCTCGGTCCAGCGGTGGGCCTCGATGGGTTTGGCGGTGACCACCGCAGGGCCGGCGGGCGCGGGGACGGCCTTGGGCGCGGGGCGGTCCAGCTTCTGCTCCAGCACGTTGGCGTACATGTTCACGCCCACAGCACGGTCGGCCCGAGTGTCCAGGTTTTTGAAGCGCTGGGCCAGCGTGGCGGCCACGTCATCCTGAAGGGTGCCGGAGAGAATGACGGATTCGATGCCGCCCTTGCTCTCGATGTTCTGGAAATAGGCCCAGATGCTCTCGGCGAGCTGGGCGGTAAGGGTTTCCACATACCAGGAGCCGCCGGCGGGGTCCACGGGTTGGGTAAGATGGAACTCCTCCTGCATCATCACCTGAATGTTCCGGGCGATGCGGCGGGTGAGCTCCTCGCTGGAGCCGAAGGGCTCGTCCAGCGGCGCCACTTCCATGGCGTCTACGCCGCCCACCACGCCGGAGAAGGCCTCGGTGGTGGTGCGGAGAATGTTGACATAGGGGTCGTAGGCGGTCTTGGTAAAGGCAGAGGTGCGGGCGAAGACATGGAGCTTCCGGGCCTCCTCAGAAGCGCCGTAGGCCTCGGCGATCTGGGCGTACACCATACGCGCAGCACGCAGCTTGGCGATCTCCATAAAGAAGTTGGCGCCCAGCGCGAAGCGGAACTGGATGGACTGGGCGGCGGTGTCGGGATCGATCCCGCGCTCCAACATGGCGCTGAGATAAGCGGAGGCGGTGGCCATGCAGGCGCCCACCTCCTGGACGGCGGTGGCGCCGCCGTTGGCGTAGACGAGGCCGTCCACCAGCACAGTGCGCACGCCGGCGCCCAGCTTGACGGTCTCCGCCATCTCGTCAAAGAGCTTCTCCATGGTGACGGGCAGCCGTCCGTCGGCCAGGAGGGTGCCATAGGGGTCGCCACCCACGCAGCCCTTAAGGGCCTTGAGGTCGACATCGGCCAGGGACAGCAGGCTCAGGGTCCGCTGAGCGGCCGCGCCGCAGTCCAGGTAGACCGGGGTCTTGGTGAGATCCACACCGGCGAACAGCGCGCGCACATCGTCCGAGCACTCCAGCACCACGCCCTTGCGGCCGATGGTGAGGTTCACGGCGGTGGCGCCCTTTTCCAGCTCGTGGAGGATGTCGGCGTTGGCCTGGGTGGGAGCAGCGCCCTCCACAGCCTGGGCCACGTCCCAGCGGTCGGCGATGTAGCCGGCGGCTGCGGCCCCGCGGAGATAGTCCTCGCGGCCCGGGAAGGTGCTGGTCTCCTGGATATACTCCATGTCGGCCTTGGTATAGATGGGCTGGAGGGTAATGCCCTCGTACGTCTTGGTAAACAGCTTTTTCTGGAAGTCCCCGCCCTTCAGAGAAGTAACAGCCTCTTCCTTCCACACTTCATAGGAGGTGGGCTGAAATTCCTCGAACGTAACGGGGGGATAGACCTTATCTGCCATAATGTCGCTCCCTTTTCAAGTGAATTTCCAAAGATCCTGTGGGGGGATGGAGTGCCGCCCGGGTCCGCATCCCGCGTGGGCCCGGGCGGCCAAGTCATACCATTAGAGGTAAGAGAGGAGGATGCCGGCCGCAATGGCGGAGCCGATGACACCGGCCACGTTGGGGCCCATGGCGTGCATGAGCAGGAAGTTGGAGGGGTTCTCCTTCTGGCCCACCACCTGGGACACACGGGCCGCCATGGGGACGGCGGACACGCCGGCGGAGCCGATGAGGGGGTTGATGGCATTGCCGCCCATGAGCTTGTTCATCAGCTTGGCCATGAGCACGCCGCCTGCGGTACCCAGGCTGAAGGCCAGTACGCCCAGCACCAGGATACCGATGGTCTTGATGTTGAGGAAGGCCTCGGCCGTGGCGGTGGAGCCCACGGAGACGCCCAGGAAAATGGTGACGATATTCATCAGCTCATTCTGGGCAGTCTTGCTGATGCGGTCCACCACGCCGCATTCCTTCATCAGGTTGCCCAGCATGAGCATACCCAGCAGGGGCACGGTGGAGGGAACCACAAGGCCCACCAGCGTGGTGACGGCGATGGGGAAGATGATTTTCTCGGCCTTGGAGACCGGGCGGAGCTGCTTCATCACGATCTGGCGCTCTTTCTTCGTGGTGAGGGCCTTCATGATGGGCGGCTGGATGACGGGGACCAGCGCCATGTAGGAGTAGGCGGCCACGGCGATGGGGCCCAGCAGGTGCTCGGCCAGGCGGGCCGTGGTGAAGAGGGCGGTAGGACCGTCGGCGCCGCCGATGATACCAATGGAGCCGGCCTCCTGGGGGGTGAAGCCCAGCAGAATGGCCAGGAAGAAGGCGCCGAAGATGCCCAACTGGGCCGCGCCGCCCAGAAGAATGCTCTTGGGGTTGGCCAACAGGGGGCCGAAGTCGGTCATGGCGCCCACGCCCAGGAAGATGAGGGGCGGGTAGATGCCCAGCTTCACGCCCAGACGAAGGTAGTAGACCACGCCGCCGTAGTTGCTCTTCACGGCTTCCATGACGACGGAGCCGTCCTCGGCGATGTTCTGTACCAGATGCTCACCGGCAGCCAGCAGAGCCGCGCCGGTGGAGTCGGAGGTGTTGAGCAGAATGTTGGTCAGCGACAGCATCTCTGAGGAGCTGAGCTTGTCGCTCAGGTCCAGGCCCAACTGCTGGAGATAGGGGGCCAGGAATTCAGGAGAGAGAAGGCGGACGGTCTCGCTGGGGTCGTCCGCGATGCCGCCCAGAGGCATATTGGCCAGGAACATGCCAAAGGCGATGGGCAGCAGCAGCAGAGGCTCGTATTGCTTTACAATAGCTAGGTACATCAGGACGAAGGAGACCAACAGCATGACAGCCTGCTGCCAGGTGATGGAGGCCAGGCCGCTGGTCGCCAGAAAATTGAGAATTGCTTCTCCCATTATCTCACCTCAAATCTGTGGGACCGGCCTTAGCCGATCACGACGAGCACATCGCCAGGCTGCACGGCGTCGCCGGTGTTGACCTGGACCGCCTTCACGGTGCCGTCTACGCCGGCGTAGATCTCATTCTCCATCTTCATAGCCTCCAAAATAATAACGGCGGCATCAGCCTTCACCGTGTCGCCCACCTTGCAGTTGACGCGGGCGATGGTGCCGTTCATGGGGGCGGTGACCTGGGTGCCGTCACCAGCGGGGGCGGCAGCCTTGGGCGCAGGGGCAGGAGCGGCAGGAGCCGCAGCGGGCGCAGGGGCAGGAGCGGCGGGGGTAGAGACAGGGGCCGCGGCGGCGCTGACGGCGCCGTCCAGCTCGGTGACCTCGACATCATAGGAAGTGCCGTTTACGGCGATACGGAAATGTTTCATAGCAGACGTTTCCTCTCTTTCTCCAAAATCAATTCTGTTCCAGCCGTCCGGCCTGGGCCCAAGCCGCGGAAGTTTGGATGGGGCGGACCACAAGGCGGACCCGGTCGGGGGAGGTGTTCAGGTAGGCGGCCACCGCCGCGGCCAGCACGGCTACGATAGCCTCATCCTTGGAAGAGGCCGCGGGAGTGACCGGCGCGGCGGCAGCGGGGGAAGAAACCGCGCCGCCCTGCTTAGGGTTTTCAATTTTTTTAGTCTCCTTCGGGCCAAAGAGCTTGCCAATCGCCACAATCATCAAATTGATGACGAACAGCAGAATCAGAACAGTGCCCATGCCGAGAACGGCCAGGATGACGGCGTCACGCATATCCGGTTCCTCCTAACGTCAGACGGGGAAGTTCCCGTGCTTTTTGTGTGGGTTGGAAACACGCTTGGACGCGAGCATATTGAGGGCGGCGGCCACCTTCTGGCGGGTCTCGCAGGGCTCGATCACGTCGTCCACATAGCCGCGTTTGGCCGCCTGATAGGGGGTGGCGAACTCGGCGCGGTAGGCGTCCAGCTTCTCCTTGCGGGCGGCGGCGGGATCGGCGGCGGAGTCGATCTCCTTTTTGAAGATGATGTTGGCGGCGCCGTCGGGGCCCATGACCGCGATCTCGGCGGTGGGCCAGGCAAAGACCATATCGGCGCCCAGATCCTTGGAGCACATGGCCAGATAGGACCCTCCGTAGGCCTTCCGGGTGACCACGGTGATCTTGGGCACGGTGGCTTCGGAGTAGGCATAGAGCATCTTGGCGCCGTGGCGGATGATGCCGCCGTACTCCTGGCTGGTGCCGGGCAGGAAGCCGGGCACATCCACAAAGGTCAACAGGGGGATGTTGAAGCTGTCGCAGATGGAGATGAAGCGGCCTGCCTTATCGGAGGCGTTGATGTCCAGGCATCCGGCCATGGCCTTGGGCTGGTTGGCCAGCACGCCCACGCTGCGGCCGCCGATTCGGGCAAAGCCGGTGATCATGTTCTGCGCGTAGTAGGGCTGGACCTCGAAGAAATCGGCGTCGTCCACCACGCTGAGGATGACCTGTTTCATATCATAGGGGGTATTGGAGCTCTCCGGCATCACGCTGTTGAGCGCGTCGCAGATGCGGTTGACGGAGTCGGAGGTCTCCACCACGGGAGCGGTCTCCATATTGTTCAGGGGCAGATAGCCCACCAGCTTGCGGATGGCGGCCAGGGTCTCGGCCTCGGTGGGGTAGACGAAGTGGGCCACACCGGAGGTGGTGTTGTGGGTCATGGCGCCGCCCAGCTTCTCTGCGGTGACGTTCTCGCCGGTGACGGTTTTGATGACCTGGGGACCGGTGATGAACATGTTGGAGGTCTTATCCACCATGAAGATGAAGTCGGTGAGGGCGGGGGAGTAGACCGCGCCGCCGGCGCAGGGGCCCATGATGGCGGAGATCTGGGGTACCACGCCGGAGGCCCTGGTATTGCGGTAGAAGATGCCGCCGTAGCCGGCCAGCGCGTCCACAGCCTCCTGGATGCGGGCGCCGCCGGAGTCGTTGAGGCCGATGACGGGTGCGCCCATCTCCATGGCCAGGTCCAGCACCTTCCAGATCTTCTTGGCATGCATCTCGCCCAGAGAGCCGCCCACAACAGTGAAGTCCTGGGCATAGACATACACAAGGCGGTTGTCAATGGTACCGTAGCCGGTGACCACGCCCTCGCCGGGGGCCTCCATGCTCTCCATGCCGAAGTTGGTGCAGCGGTGCTCCACGAAAGCATCCAACTCCACAAAGCTGTTGGGGTCCAGCAGCGCAGTGATGCGCTCCCGGGCGGTCATCTTACCGGAAGCGTGCTGCTTCTCCACCCGCTTGGGGCCGCCGCCGGCTTCGATCTTTTCGCGTCTCTTGCGGAGATCTTCGATTCTATCCATATTGCCTGCCTCCTTCTCCCTTTACTCAGGTCCGCTGGGTCAGCTCGATGAGGACGCCGCCGGTGCTCTTGGGATGTACAAAGGCGATGGAGGCGCCGCCCGCGCCGTAGCGGGGCTCCTCGTCGATCATGCGGTAGCCCTTTTCCTTCATCTCGGCAATGGCTGCGCGGATGTCTGGCACCCGGATGGCCACATGCTGGATGCCGGCGTGACCGCCGTTTTTCTCCAGGAACTTGGCGATGGGGCCGTCGGGGGCGGTGCTCTCCAGCAGCTCCAGCTCGCTGTCGCCGCAGGGGAAGAAGGCCACCTTCACCTTCTGATCCGCTACGATTTCGGTGCCGCCGGAGACAAGGCCCAGCGCCTCGTAGAACTTGCAGGCCTCCTCCAGATTGGGTACGCCGATTCCAATGTGATCTACTCTTGTGGGATTCATGGTAAAACTCCTTTCCTGCGCATATGCGGGTGTTGAACTCCCCTCTTGCGGGCGCGCGGCAGGACGCCGCAGGACCAAAACGGCAAACGGGAGGCTCCCTCGCCGAAAGAAAGCCGTACCCATCTGGGCCTCAAACCCGTCCGGAACAACGCCTGCCGTGAGTGCGTCCCCTCGGCAGCGAGGGCGGGCGGTCTGGTTCCGCCGTATGTTAAAGATGGTGGGAAATGGGGCCCACGTGGCCGCCGCTTTCATGCCGGACCGGCACTGGGGCGGTGGCGCTCCCCGTCTCCGCCTGGATCGCGCCGCGGGAGAGGCGCCGGGAATCGAAAACGACGGGGCCCCAGCCGCCCGGCTGCGCCGCCGGGGGCTGGGGAACGGTCGTATTCTTTGGATTTAGAGTTTCTCGAAGGCCATGGCCATGCCCAGGCCGCCGGCGATGCAGATGGAGGCGAGGCCGAACTGGACGTCCCGCTTCTGCATCTCGTGGACCAGGGTGGTGGAAATGCGGGCGCCGGAGCAGCCGAGGGGATGGCCCAAGGCGATGGCGCCGCCGTTGACGTTGACGATCTCGGGGTTGAGGCCCAGCTCGCGGACGCAGGCCACAGACTGGGCGGCAAAGGCCTCGTTGATCTCCACCAGGCCGAAGTCCTCCAGTTTCAGCCCCTTGGGCTCCAGAGCCTTCATCAGCTTGCGGGTCGCGGCCACGGGGCCCATGCCCATGATGCGGGGGTCCACACCGGCGGCTGCGCCGGCGATGATGCGGGCGATGGGCTTGAGGCCCAGCTCCTTGGCCTTGTCGGCGGACATCAGCACCAGGGCGGAGGCGCCGTCGTTGCGGCCGGAAGCGTTGCCGGCAGTGGTCACGCCGTCGGCGAAGATGGGTTTGAGCTTCGCCATCTTCTCCAGATTGGTGTCCCGCTTGGGATACTCGTCGGTGTCGAACACGATGGGGTCTTTCTTGCGCTGGGGGATCACCACGGGGACGATCTCATCCTTGAAACGGCCGGAGTCAATGGCGGCTACGGCGCGGTGCTGGCTCTCCAGAGCGAACTGATCGCAGTCCTCACGAGTGACGCCGAACTGCTTGGCGACGTTGTCGGCGGTCTGGATCATGGTGAAGGTGCCGTAGATATCGGCGGGCTGGCTCTTGGGCTGGCTTTCGGTGTTGGGGTCCACCAGGGCCTGATTGCCGTTGCCCACGCCGAAGCGCACGTTGCGGACATAGAAGGGGGCGGTGCTCATGCTCTCGACGCCGCCGCAGAGCATGATGTCGGAGTAATCGCACTGGATCTGCTGCATGCTGGAGAGCATGGCCTGCATGCCGGAGGCGCACTGACGATGGACGGTATAGGCGGGAGTGGCCTCGGGGATCTGGAGCATCAGGGAGGAGACACGGGCGATGTTGGGGGCGTCGGTGGTCTGCTTGGCCTGACCGGCAATGACCTCATCGAACATGTCCTTGCTGATGCCGGCCTTCTCGATGGCGCCCTCATAGGCAGTGGCCAGCAACTTCTCCGGCAGGGTGTTCTTCAGCGTGCCGCCGATGGAGCCGATGGGAGTACGGACTGCGGATACGATGACTACTTCTTTCATGGTTTTGCGTCCCTCCATATAAATAATATTGATACCGCACTGTTCGACCTGTTCCGTGCTGCGCTGTTGTCTGTCAGCAAGCGGCATACCAAACCGCGCATTTGAGGAAAAAGTTTTCGCTAAAGCACAAATCCCCGGAATTTTTGAATGTTTTGGGAAAAATGTCCCCGCCGAAGGCGGGAAACCCGCGCCCACGGCAGCCGCAGGCGGGAAAAAACGGCCAAAATTCCAACCATTTAAAAATTCAGATGCGGAAAGGCGCTGCAGCAGGCGGGTCCCACACAGTTCTAAATTCCAATAATTCAGAATTCCGCCCGCCCGCTCCCGTAATCAGCGCTTGTGAGGCCACTGCGCTGTGCCGGGAGTCCCTGCCTTTGGGAAGGACCGAGGGGATTACGTCTGCGCTGGAATACCGACAGACCACATGCTCGGGAACAGTTTGCGCCCCTTCCCCGTGCTCACAGGTCAGAAATTCACGGGGCAGGGATGGAGAAAGGGCTCTTCTTGAAAAAATTATAGTGGTGGAGGGGACCTTTGTAAATTACTTGTTAAAAAGCAGAATATTAGCCGTACAACTAATGGTATTTTTTAATGCAAAGGGAACGAGGGCAGAAATTCTTTTGAGAAAAAACAGGACGATATTTGCTGAAGGGAGTATTTTTGATTATATCTCCGGCATTTCTATATTACAATTATCAATATAGCAATATAACTATATCAAAATTATATACTTATACCAAACAAAAAATGGGGCGCAGGAGATCGGCGGACTGGAATCCTTAGCTCAACACAAAACCTCCGGATTGCAGGGGAAACACCCGCTCCCATAGCGGGGGGAACATGGCGGCGGCGGACAGAAAAGGAGCTCCCCCTGCAGGGAGCTCCTTCAGTTCAGATGGATGGGTTGAGCGCCTCGGCGGCGGGGGAGGCGAAATACTCGGTGAGGAAGTCCCGGAACACCTCCGCCTGGGGGGAAAGCTTTCGGTCCTTGCGCCAGAAAAGAGTCTGTACGCGGGTGTCCACCGGCTCGGACAGGGGGATGAATTTCAAGCCCGACAGGTAGATGGACTCGGCTCCGGTGCGGGTGGACAGGGCGATTCCGTATTCATTCTTCACCAGCCTGGCCCGGAGGGAATAGTCGGCCTCAGCCACGACTTTGGGCTGGAATCCGGCCTTTTTGCACAGAAGATCGAAGTATTTTCGCATGGAAAAACCCTTGGAGAGGGCGACAAAGGGCTCGTCCTTGGCCTGAGCGAGAGAGATCCTGTCCAGTGAGGCGAAGGGGTGATGCTGCCAGACGATCAGGCCGGGGCAGTCGTCCGGGATCAGCACGCGGGAGTCATACTCCGCAGAGGGCAGGTCGGTAAAGTGGGTGATGATAAAATCGTAGGGGCTGGTCTCCGCGCTGTCGAGCAGCTGATCCAGGGAGAGGGAGCGGTGGCTGAACGCCACATGGGGGTGCTTACAGATGTAATCGGCGAAGGGTTTCTCCCAGATGATATGGGTGGAGGTGGCCACCCGAAGGGACAGGTTGCGGTTCCAGGCGGCGGTGCTCTGCAGCTCGTCAAATCCCTTGTCCAGCTCATCCAGGGCCAGTTTGACATGGTCGTAGAACTGCCGCCCCTTGTCGTTGAGACGGATGTTCCGTCCCACCCGGTCAAAGAGAGGGACGCCCAGATCCGTCTCCAGGCGGCTGATGGCGGCACTGAGAGAGGGTGGGGAGATGTAGAGCTCTGCCGCGGTGGCCGTGAGATGCTCACGCTCTGCCAGCGCCTTGAAATAGTAGAGCTGAAGCAGCTTCATAAAATCGCACTCCTCTCAAAGTTGGGATGGGACTCCGGGTGCCTAAAATACTACACTCCTCTCCGTCTACATGTCAAGGGACGGAGGGAAGAATGGCCTAAATTTATGTATTTTAGATAACCATACCAGGAATTGGACTTTACAACGAGCACAGGGCGGGGTAAAATAAAAAAGTTAACAGTCAGATCCGGATGGGGCCAGGAGAGGCGTTTTTTGCAAAAAAGGAAGCAATACCCTCAGAAAATGGCCGGTAAAACCCGCAAAAGTGGTGGTAAGTCGGCGGTTTTCGTAATGGAGGAAGGCGACGATGGAAGCAAGCAGCACGATTTCAAAGTTTTTTAACGCGGATACCGCGCGCTGGTTTGACCTGCTCATTGAAGGCATTGTGATCCTGGATGAGAAGCAGCGATTTGTCTACGCCAATCAGGCTTACCGCAACCACGTCCACATGGATGACGAAACATACGCGAAGTATCAGGGCAAGGATTGGATCGCGGTCCGGCGCGCAATACGGGCGCAGGCGGACTCCATTTCCAACAAAGTGTTCAGCACGGGCAGGCCGATCTATAATTACCACCAGCGGCTGAACGACGGCACGGAGTCCTATTCAGATGTGGTGCCCTATTGGGACAGGGGAGAGATTGTGGGGGCCATCATCGTGGTCCGCGACATCCTGTCCCTGCGGGATCTGATCCAGACAGTACAGGAGAAGGAGAAGTATATCTCGCAACTGAACGAACGCGTTAAGGGCTTCTATAAGACGCGGTATGCCTTTGAAGATATCATCGGCCAGGATTATCCCTATATCAAGCTGGCGAAAAAGGCGGCACAGACGGACAACTCCGTATTTTTGATCGGAGAGAGCGGCACGGGGAAGGAGGTCGTCGCCCAATCCATCCATCGGGACAGCTATCGGGGCGGACAGTCTTTTGTGGACATCAACTGCGCCTCTCTCCCTGAGACGCTCCTGGACAGTGAGCTGTTCGGCTATGTGCCGGGAGCATTTACAGGGGCCAGCAAGAACGGAAAGATCGGGCTTTTCGAACTGGCCAACGGTGGGACGCTGTTTCTGGACGAGATCACGGAAATGCCCCTCCCCCTCCAGAGCAAGCTGCTGCGCGTCCTGCAGGAGCGGCAGATCCGACGCTTGGGGGATACGAAAAATATCAAAGTGGACGTCCGGGTGATCGCCGCCACGAACCAGGATATGGAGAAGGCCCTCGCGGAGAACCGGTTCCGGCAGGACCTGTTTTATCGGCTTGCGGTCATTGCGATCCAACTGCCCCCGCTCCGGGAGAGAAAGAAGGATTTTGACCACTATGTGAGCTATTTTCTCCAGCCCCTGGAACGGCAGTACAAAAAGCGTTTCCGCTTCTCCAAGGAGGCGGACCAGCTGATGCACAGCTATAAGTGGCCGGGCAATATCCGGGAGCTTCAGAATGTGTTGGAATACTGCTGCATGGTGGCTACCTCGGACCAGATCACACCGGCCTGCCTGCCCTACTACATGCGTCAGGAGATGCACGTGACAAAGGAGCGGGAGGAGCGGTTTTCGGCACGGCCCAACGAGACGCTGGAGGAGACCATGCGAAGGGTGGAGCAGGAGACCATCTGCGAGATGCTGGAACACTATGGGACCAGCACGGTCGCAAAGAAAAATATTGCCAGGGCGCTGGGGATATCCGTCGCCACGCTCTATAACAAAATGAAGAAATTAAACATCTCCGGGGCATAAAATCCAGGTTATTAGAAATTAGAAAACAAAAAAAGTTGCTTGCCAGTAGGGGTAGCGCCGCCAAAATTCTTGTGCATTAGAATTTTGGCGGCTTTTTTTGTCGAAAAGAGAGTCTCAAAATAAAACATATACAATTTCGTGCTGTAAATATGCAAAAAATGACGACAAAGTACACAAAAAACGTATTTTATACAAAAGAAAAAAGTTGGTATAAAAATTGCTTATATAAAAAGCGAAGCAGGATGAGATCCATTTTGAGTCCTGCGGCCAAAGTCAGTTTTCCCATCCGAATCATTTGCAATCAGGAAGAGCACTGAGCCGCACTTCCGGAATGGGCTCGGTGCCGAGGGAGGTGAGAGCAGGAGGCAGTAGGCGCAGACCCGGCAAATACCGCAGAGACTGTAAAAGGGCGCAACAAACCGTAACAAAGAAGTTATGAAAGTCCAATGGTATGAAGTCAAGTAGGTGATGCAAGAAAATTTTAAGCGAAACAGAGTAAAAAGCACTGTGTAGA